>JABWBG010000220.1 GCA_013360575.1 Caldilineales bacterium | reverse complement strand
GTTCGCCTTCGTGCGCTGGCCCAGGCAGGCGCCGTTAGCAGCCAGGAATGGGCCGGCCTGTACTCCACCCCCACCCCCGAAATCATCGCCCAACCCTGGGTAGAAACCGTCTCGGTCAACGCCGAGGGCGAGTTGGTGGTCAGCTACTGGAATCCCGACCGCCAAGAGGTGGTCGAGGTGGCGGCGCCGGAGATCGCCGGCCTGACGGCAGAGCAGTGGACCGCCCCCGACGGGCGCGCGCTGGTGATCTATCGAGACAGAGAGAATCAATACGGCCTGGCCGAGAACACCCGCCCCTATGTCGGCGGCGGGGAGTATCCGCCAGGCTACGCCGGCGAAGTGGTGGCCAAATCCGTGGTCGAGAGGCCCGACGGCAGCCGCACAGCAGGCGGCGTGGCGCTGGTGGCGGAGGTAACCAGCGCGCTGACCGCGGCGCACCGGGCAGAGGTGGGCCCGGAGGCGGTGAGGGATGGCGACTGGGCGATGCCGGTGCCGCTAGATCCGACGGGGACAGTGGATAGAGGGGAGGAGTTGCGGATTGTTCAAGACAAGAAATATCCAACCGTTCAGATTACTGCAGGCGTGATGCCAACTGATTTGGTTACACTTCCCATCGAGGGAGAGAAGATAGAGTGGTATTTGGGACATGGATGGACACTTGAAAACATTCATTTAGCAGAGCACTTTGTTGCCAACGGCCTTCCAGAGGAGGGTTTATCTCCGATGGATCATAATCATGACTTCTCGTTGGAGGTTTCCGCAGCAGCTGTCGTAAACCCTATCTGGCAGACTAGTGACGTACATCAACTCCAGCAAGGATTTATAGCAGGTTGGGAAATAAAGAGCAAAATTGATCTCAAGAGAATTGTAAACCAGAAAGATGACCCTTACATAATGTTTTACTCTATGGATTCCGAGTCCGGAACAACCATGGTTAGTTTCGGTCTTAGAAGTCTACTGACAGTTGGTAATGGTATATTTGTCTATCAAATTGGTTCACCAGAAAGCAAATTGGGTTAACGCGTTTTACAAGATATATAGCATATCTTTATAAAATTTCTGCGATTATCTATCATTTGATCAATAATTTGGCTATACTTAGGTAAAGTGAGAATTATAATTATTGTCTTTATATTTGTTCTTCCCGTTCTTTCTCTCTTGTTTTATTATGCACAAGGCTACGATCAAGGTAACCAAATCACCGGCCGAGCCTCTCAATCCAGGTTAGGCACCCCCACCGGCCGTCCTCCAAAGGCAGCGCCCGCACGGGTGGCCTGTTTCTTTCCGGGCTTGGACTGCCAGACACTTCTGCAGCCAATCGAAAAAGATGGGCAAGTGGTGGGCTATGGCGTGCTTTTGCCGCAAGACTCTGTGTTAATTTCGCCCGTTTGGGGAGAGGCGACCACTGGTCAGCTCAATATGCTTCTGCCGGGTGGCTTTAAGGGTTTCCAGGTGATCACGGTTTACCCGGACAAAGACGCCAAACCGGCCCGCATTGAGTTTATCCTTGCCCGAGCCAAGGAGTTTACCCCAAAGACTCTGGTCAAGGGCGACAAAATTATTGACATTTCCGCAGAACCGGCAGAAATTGGCCGCTTCGGTCGCTTTGATTTGGTCATCAGCGCTTTCGACGCCCAAGACAAACTCATTGACCCGAGAAGTTATCTGGACAAACCATGAGGTGGGGGAAGATATTGGTTGTTCTAGTAGTTTGGGGGTTGGCGCTACTTGCGCCTGCGTTTGCCGCCGCCAGATGCCAAATAGAGTATTTCAACGGCGTTCCCGAACCGTCGGATGATTGCTGGACGGTCGGCGCCCTCTGCGATAACAGCTTGTGCAACAACCCACCGGCTTTGGTCAGTTCCGGCGCGCCAAGTTGGGAGTGCAAAACCCAACTGGAATGCAAGGTAACAGTTGCATTTAACCCCTTAAGAGGAGATGTGATCTGCTCCGCCTCCTACGACTACGACCAGCAGTGCATCGCCGTGGACTTCTGTTGCGACGGCACCGGCGGTAGTGAAAAGGTCTGTTATCGCAGTTGCCAGCTCGATGTGGGGTGCGTGGAAGGCAGTCATTATAAAACCTGCTGTAAAACCGACGGCAGTTATGGCACTTGCGGCATCACCGTGCCTTACAGCCCTTCGTGCAGTACCGGCACGGTGGTCAGCGGCACCTCGTGCACTGGCGGGCCCACCGCCACGCCGGGCGGGCCGTCGCCAACAACGCCGCCGGATCCTAGGGACGCCGTGTAGGGTCGAGGCGCGGGACGCCGGGGCAGGGTCGAGGCCAGCGGAAAGACCCTCTCGCTGCTGGCCCACCTCTCGCCCCGCTGGCCTCGACCCTACGCGCGCATTCTCGCCCCGCTACCCACTGCTCACTGAATACTGAATACTGACCACTGAATACTGAATACTGACCACTGAATACTGACCACTGCAATTGAATCTCTCCCTCGCCTGGGCTATAATCTCGCAACTCTCTGCCCGAAGCCGAAGGCCCCGCCCAAGGCTTCGCCCATCCTCTCCTCTCTCACTTTCTTCAGGAGGAACACATGTTGCGCAACGTTCTCATTTTTGTGCTGATCTCATTGCTGGCGCTGGCCGCGTGCGCGCCGCCCGCCACCCCGGCCCCCTCTGCCGAAGCCGGCCCCCTCGCCGTTTTCGGCGCCTATGCCACCGCCATCGAAGAGCCGTGGGATGGGGTGATCCACAGCGCGCTCAACGCCGCCCAAGCAGCCGGACAGATCACCTACTCCTACACCGACGACATCGGCTACGCCGGCGACATGGAGCGCGTGCTGCGCGAAGTGGCCGAAAAGAACAAGCCCGCCATCATCTTCGGCGACGCCTTCGGCAACGAAGAAGCAGTGCGCCGCGTGGCCGCGGACTATCCCAACATCGCCTTTGTCTTCGGCTCCGGCGGCGGCCCGGCCAACCCCAACTTCTCTGTGTTCGATAACTGGATCCACGAGCCGGCCTATCTCAGCGGCATGCTGGCCGGCGGCCTCACCCAAAGCAACGTCATCGGCGTGGTCGGCGGCATGCCGGTGCCCGAAGTCAACCGCATCGTCAACGCCTTCATCGCCGGCGCAGCCTCCGTCAATCCTGCTGTGGATGTCAAGACCAGCTTCATCAACAGCTGGTTCGACCCCGCCGCGGCCAAAGAAGCCGCGCTCGCCCAGATCGACGCCGGCGCCGACGTCCTCTTCGCCGAGCGCTTCGGCGTGATCGAAGCCGCGGCTGAAAATGGCTTCTGCGCCTTCGGCAACATGAGCGACCAGAAAGCCCTGGCCCCCGATTACGTGGTCAGCGGCCCGGTCTGGCACATGGAGCCAACGGTGCAATACATCATCAGCCAGGTGGCCGGCGGCACCTACACCGCCCAGGATCTGAAAGACTTCAGCATGGTCGCCAAAGGCGGCGCCAGCCTCGCCCCCATCAACACCGCGGTCAAATGCACCCTGCCCGCGGACCTGGTGAATCAGGTCACAGCCAAGGAAAAAGAGATCATCAGCGGTCTCTTCCGCGTGGACATCAACGAAGCGCAGCCCCCGGCCTCCTCCGGCGGGCGCTGATCCCACAGACCGGGGCTGCCGGCGGCCCGCCATCCCCGCCGGCAGCCCTCCCCGCACCCTGCTGCCCATGACCGCCCCCCCCCTGGCCGTGGAGATGCGCGGCATCGTCAAACGGTTTGGCGATCTCACTGCCAACCATCAGGTAGATTTCGCCCTGCGGCCGGGCGAGATCCACGCCTTGCTGGGCGAAAATGGCGCGGGCAAGAGCACACTCATGCGCATCCTCTACGGCCTGTATCAGGCCGACGCCGGGGAGATCCGGGTGGATGGCCGGCCCGCGGCCATCCATTCCCCGCGGGCCGCCATCGCCCACGGCATCGGCATGGTCACACAGCATTTCGCCCTGGCCCTGCCCCTGAGCGTGACCGAAAATATCATCCTGGGAACCCGCGACCGCTTCCATCTCGACCTGGTGGCCGCGCAGGCCAGGGTGTTGCAGGCCTCTTTGCAATTCGGCATGCGCGTGCAGCCGGACGCGTTGGTAAAAACCCTCTCGGTGGGAGAACGGCAGCGGGTGGAAATCCTCAAAGCCCTCTACCGCCGCGCCCGCGTGCTCATCCTGGATGAACCGACCGCGGTGCTGGCCCCACAGGAAACAGAGCAGTTGTGCGAGAGTTTGCAACGCCTGCGCAGCCAGGGCCTTTCCGTGATCTTCATCAGCCACAAGCTGCACGAGGTGATGCAGATCGCCGACCGGGTGACAGTGCTGCGCGGGGGCAAAGTGGTGGGCGCGGTGGAGACCGCGGCCACTACCCAGACGGAGCTGGCGCGGCTGATGGTGGGCCGCGAGATGTTCGGCGTCAGCAAACCCGCCCTGCCCGCGACCGGCCAACCGCTGCTGCGCCTGGACGGGGTGAGCGCCATCGACGCCAAGGGATTGCCGGCCCTGCACGAAGTATCGCTCACCCTGCACGCCGGTGAGATCTTGGGGCTGGCGGGGGTGTCGGGCAACGGCCAGAAGGAGCTGGCGCAGGTGGTGGAGGGCACACGGCCCACCACAGCCGGGCGCGTGCACATGGCCGGGCGGGACATCACCCAAGCCGGCCCGCGCGCGTTCATGGCCGCGGGCATCGGCCGCATCCCCGAAGACCGGCACGAGAGCGTGGTGGCCGAGATGACCGTGGCCGAAAACATGGCCCTGGAGCATCTGCACGAATTCACCCGCGGGGGCATGCTGGACAAGAAACGCATCCGCCAGCACGCCGAGGGCCTGATCCAGGCCTACCAGATCAAAGCGCGGCCGGGCGACCGCATCCGCACCCTCTCCGGCGGCAACATGCAAAAAGTGATCCTGGCCCGCGTGCTGGAACGCCATCCCGCCCTGATCGTGGCGGCGCAGCCCACGCGCGGCCTGGACGTGGGCGCCACCGACTATGTGCGCCAGAAGTTGGTGGAACAACGGCAGCGAGGCGCGGCCATCCTCCTCATCTCCGAGGATCTGGATGAGATCCTGGCGCTGGCCGACCGTATCGCCGTGATCTACGAAGGGCAGATCCGGGGCATCTTGCCGGCCAACGCAGCGCACCCCGAACGCCTGGGGCTGCTCATGTCGGGGGTGGAGGCCTGAACCATGCGTCTGCAACTCGAACGCCGGGCCGCGCCCCTGTGGCTGCGCCCCCTGCTGCCTCTGCTGGCCATCCTCTGCACCTTCGCCATCACCGCGGGGCTGGTGCTGCTGGTCAAGGCCCATCCCCTGCACGCCTATTACTATTTCCTCATCGACCCGCTGTCCAGCCGGGTCAGCGCCATCGAGGTGCTGGTGAAGGGGACGCCGCTGTTGCTGACCGGGGCCGCGGTCACCTTTGCCTTTGTCGGCGGCTATTGGAACATCGGCGCGGAGGGGCAGATGTTGATGGGCGCGGCGGCGGCCACGGCCATCGGCATGCAGATGCACGGCGTCTCCCCCTGGCTGGCCATCCCGCTGATGATCGTGGGCGGGTTTGGCGCCGGCCTGCTCTGGGCGCTGGCCCCGGCCCTGATGAAGGTGAAACTGGCCATCGACGAGGTGGTGACGACCCTGTTGCTCAACTCGGTGGCACTGCTGGCGGTCAGCGCCCTGTTGAACGGGCCCTGGCGCGACCCTGTCTCGCAATGGCCGCAATCGCCCGAGATCGCGCCCGCCGCCATCTTCCCCAAGCTGATCCCACGCAGCCGCCTGCATTTGGGCTTCATCCTGGCCATGCTGGTGATCCTGTTACTCTGGTTCGTGCTGACGCGCACCGCGTTTGGGTTGCGCATGCGCGCGGTGGGGCTGGGCGGCGAGGCCGCGGCCTTTGCCGGCATCGCCGTACAGCGCTCCCTGCTCACCTCGGCCCTGATCAGCGGCGGCATCGCCGGGCTGGCCGGCGTCACCGAAGTGGCCGGGATCCATTATCATCTGATCGACGCCATCTCCGGCGGGCACGGCTACACCGGCATCATCGTGGCCACGTTGGGCACGCTGAACGCCTGGGGCGTGGCCGCGGCGGCCCTCTTCATCGGCCTGATCGACACCGGCGCCCAGACGGTCAGCCGGGCGTTGGGCGTCCCCGTCTATCTGGGCGATGTGATTCAGGCCACGCTGCTGCTGACGACGTTAGGTTTTCTGCTATTACAGCGCTACCGCATCCGCGTGCGTTGATCAGTATTCAGTGGTCAGTATTCAGTATTCAGTATTCAGTATTCAGTATTCAGTGTTCAGTGGTCAGTTACCCAAATCCTAAAGATTTTAGAAAATTTTAGGGGTTTCACTCCAAATTACCCAAACCCTAAAGATTTTAGGTAACAATTCACCTTATTTTGTCATTGCGAGGGGCGATAGCCCCGAAGCAATCCCCAACGCTGATTGACATCCACAGAATTGACGAGCCATCTTGGAGATTGCTTCGCTGCGCTCGCAATGACACATTAGGTG
>JABWBG010000219.1 GCA_013360575.1 Caldilineales bacterium | reverse complement strand
CCTCGCCGCGGCGCAGGCCGGCGCCATACAACACCTCGAGCAGGGCCGCGTCCCGCTGGCCCAGGGGCGTGGTCACATCGGGCGCGGCCAGCAAGGCCGCGGCCTGCGCTACCGTCAGGTAGCGGGGCAGGCGGCGAGGCGTTTTTGGCGTCTGCACGCGGGCCGCGGGGTTGTCTGTGATCCCCTCCCGGCGCTGCAAAAAATGGTAAAGAGAGCGCATCTCATACAGGCGGCGGGCGATACTGGCCGGCTGGATGCCGCGGCGGTGCAGATCGGCCAGCCAGGCGCGGATCAACACCGGGGAAACAGCGACCCACGCTTCCACCCCCCGCTCGCCGGCAAAGGCGATGAACTCGGCCAGCTCGCTGCCATAGTTGCGCAGGGTGTAGGGCGAGGCCCCACGCTCGGCGACGAGATAGCGCAGGAAGCGGTCGAGGGCGGCTTGCATGGGAGAGGCGGTCAGGCAGGTTCGGGCTGGGCCGCGATCTGGGCCAAGGCCTGGTCGAGGGGCATGCTGAAGCCGCAGTCTTTGTCCGCGCATTTGGCCTGTTTGCCGGCTTTGGTCAGCAGGGTGGCGCGGCAGCGGGGGCAGAGGAGGGCAATCGGCTCATTCCAGGTGACGAAATCGCACGCCGGCCAATTGGCGCAGCCGTAGAAGACTTTGCCGCGGCGGCTGCGCTTCTCGATCACGCGGCCGCCATCTTTGGGGCAGCGCACCCCGGTATCGACCACGATCTGCCGGGTGTATTTGCAGGTGGGATAGTTGGCGCAGCCGATGAACTCGCCGAAGCGGCCATCCCGCTTGATCAGTTCGCCGCCGCATTCGGGGCAGGGCTCGCCGATCTTCTCCGGGGCCAGTTGTTGGCGCTCCATGTGTTGCTCGGCCGTGGCCAGCAACTGGCTGAAACGGTCGTAGAAATCGCGCAGCACCGCCACCCAGTTCACCTCCCCCTCTGCCACCCGGTCCAGTTCCGCTTCCATGCGGGCGGTGAAGCCCACCTCGAACACGCGGTTGAAATGCTCGACCAGGAGATCGTTGACCACGAAGCCCAATTCGGTGGGGAAAAGCCGTTTGGCCTCGCGGTCCACATAGCCGCGATCGAGAATGGTAGAGATGATGGCGGCGTAGGTGGAGGGCCGGCCAATGCCATTCTCCTCCAGTTCCTTCACCAGGGTGGCCTCGCTGTAGCGGGGCGGCGGCTGCGTGAAGTGCTGCTCTGGCAGCAGTTGCAGCAGATCCAGCCATTCGCCCACGGTGAGAGGAGGGATGGGGATGTCGAGGTCATCCTCGCTGGTGTCGTCTTCAGAGCGGGTCTCTTCGTAGACGATGAGAAAGCCGGGGAAGCGGAGGGCGGATCCGGTGGCGCGGAAGAGGTAGGGCTTGGGGCCAGTTGCGGGGCCGGCCTCCACCTCGATGGTGAGGGTATCGTAGAGGGCGTCGGGCATCTGGCTGGCCAGGAAGCGCTGCCAGATCAGCAGATAGAGCTGATATTGATCCTGATTCAGGAAAGGCCTGACCTGATCGGGCGTGCGCAGGATGCTGGTGGGGCGGATCGCCTCGTGCGCTTCCTGGGCGGAGCGGGTGCGCGTGGTGTAGGCGCGGGGCGCGTCCGGCACATAGGCTTCGCCGTAGTGGTCGAGGATGTACTGCCGCGCTTCCTCCTGCGCCTGGGCAGAGACGTTGACGCTGTCGGTGCGCATATAGGTGATCAGGCCGGTATTGCCCTCGGCCCCCAGTTTGATGCCCTCGTACAATTGCTGGGCGGTGCGCATGGTGCGGCTGGCGTTGAAGTTGATCCGCCGGGAGGCTTCCTGCTGCAGGGTGCTGGTGGTGAAGGGCGCGGCCGGGCGGCGTTTGCGCTGGCCCCGCTGCACTTTGCTCACCTCCCAATCGGCCTGCTCCAGGTCGGCGACCAGCTTTTGCGCTTCGGCGCCGCTGGCGATGGTGAAATCTTCGCCCTGGATCTTGTGCAATTTGGCCCGAAAACTGCGCCGTTCCGCCTCGCGCTTGGCCAGGACGGCATGGATCGACCAGTATTCTTCGGAGATGAAGGCCTGGATCTCGCGCTCGCGCTCGACGATGAGGCGCAGCGCCACCGATTGCACCCGCCCGGCAGAGAGGCCGCGCTTGACATTGCGCCACAGCAGGGGGCTGATCTGGTAGCCGACCAGCCGGTCGAGGATGCGGCGGGTCTGTTGCGCGTCCACCAGTTCCTGATGGATGGCGCGAGGGTGGGCAAAAGCCGCCAGGATGGCGTTTTTGGTGATCTCGTGGAAGACGACGCGTTGCGTCCGCGCCGGATCCAGCCCGGTGACTTCCTGCACGTGCCAGGCGATGGCCTCGCCCTCGCGGTCGGGGTCGGTGGCCAGGAAGACCTGCTCGGCCCCGGCGGTGATCTCTTGCAATTCTTTCACGACCTGGCGAGTGCGTTTGTCGCGGGGGATGGTGTAGATGGGCGCGAAGTCGTTTTCGATATCGACGGAAAGCTTGGATTTGTAGAGATCGCGCACGTGACCCATGGAGGCGCGCACGGTGTAGCCGCGGCCCAGATAGCGGCTCACGGTGCGGGCCTTGGCCGGGGATTCGACGATGACGACTTTGCCCCCGCGCGGGGGCGCGGCGTGTTTGCCATCGCTTTTGGATGCGGTTGCCGCCTTCTTTGTGGCGGTCGCGGTTTTGGGGGCGGTTGCAGCCTTTGCGCCCGCGGTTTTCTTGCCTGCGGCCTTTTTCTTATCGCTGCCGGCGGCGGCGCGGGGAGCGGGCGCCGGCTTTTCCAGGCCCTCGTGGGCAGGGGTGGCGCCCATGCGAAAGAGGGCGGTGCCGCACACCGGGCAGACGCCGCGCGTGCCCGCCCCGCCCGTGGCCGTAAACACCGGCTGCGGATCCTGCAGATCTCGTTTTGTCTTACACTTCACGCAGTAAGCTTGCATTGTTGGATAGTGGGTATTGGATCGTTGATTGTTGATTGTTGATTGTTGATTGTTGATTAGCTGATGCGATAGATGGGGCCAGGCTCGCGGGCGAGGACGTAATTCATGCCGCCCACCTGCCGCACCATGCCCTTCAACTCCATCATGGCCAGGGCGCTGGTGATCTCGTTCACCGGCAGATCGGCCTGGCGGCGGATCTCATCCACATGCCGCGGCTCGCGGGAGAGGAAATCGAGCAACCGCATTTCGGTGGGATCCTCCGGCAACACGTGCCGGGCGTCCAGTTGCTGCGCCACCTGCGTCAGGTTCAGGGCTTCCAGCACATCGTTGGCATCGAGCACCGGGGTGGCGCCCTCCTTGATCAGGCGGTTGGGGCCTTCGCTGGAGGGGGCGAGGATGCTGCCGGGCACGGCAAAGACCTCGCGGCCCTGCTCCAGCGCCTGCTTGGCCGTGATCACCGCGCCCGATGTCCAGCGTCCCTCCACCACCACCACGCCCAGGCTCAGCCCGCTGATGATACGGTTGCGGGCCGGGAAATTGCGCGATTCCGGGGCCACGCCCGGCGGGTGTTCGCTGATCAGCGCGCCCTGCCCCGCGATCTGGCGGGCCAGATCACGGTGTTCGGGCGGATAGACGCTGTCCAGGCCATTGCCGAGCACGGCCAGGGTGCGGCCCCCGGCCTCCATGGCCGCGCGGTGGGCCACGGCGTCGATGCCGCGGGCCAACCCGCTGACCACGGTGACGCCGGCGCCGGCCAGGGTCACGGTCAGGCGGTGGGCCACCTCGCGGCCATAGATGGTGGCGCGGCGGGTGCCGACCACCGCCACCGCCCAGTCATCTTCGGGCAGCAGCTCCCCACGCAGGAAGAGCACCGGCGGCGGCGCATCCAACTGCTGCAAGCGCGCAGGATAGGCCGCATCCTCCCAGGTCAGTGTGCGGATCTGAGTCTGATGCAGGCGCTGCACCTCCTGGTCAAGATCAAGGGTCTGCCGCGCATGGATCAGGCTTTGTAAGGAACGACGATCGAGTCCAGCTTCGATCAGTTGCGCTTCGCTGGCGTGCCAGGCTGCCTCGATGGAGCCGCAGGTATCGAGCAGAGCGCGTAAGCGTTTGGCGCCAATGCCAGGGACTTGATTGAAACCGAGCCAGTATTTCAACATGATCAACCCGTCGATGGAGTGCGAAGCTGCGCCGGCCGGGCGAACGGCAGACGGGGGAGAAGTGCAGCCAGCATAGCGAGTCCATGGCGGTTTGTCAAGAGGGAAATGGCCGCCGCGAGCAAATTTGACAGGGTGGGGGCGAGCCTGTAACGTCTGATCCAGCGTCATTTCCCATGTTTTCAGCCATCTCACCCTCTGCCCTTGCCCCTGCGCCGGCCCGCGGCCGGGCGCTATTGGCCGCGCTGCTGCTCCTGGCCGCGGGGCTGCGTTTCTACGCGCTGGCCGGGCAGAGTTTCTGGGCCGATGAGGGGAATTCGGTGGCGCTGGCCGCCCGGCCCGGCCGCGAGATCATCGCCGCCGCCGCCGCCGACATCCACCCCCCCGCCTATTACCTGCTGTTGCGGCTCTGGGGCGGGCTGTTCGGGCTGGATGAGGCCGGCGCCCGCGGTTTCTCGGCTTTGGTGGGCGTGCTGCTGGTGGGGGCGCTCTATCTTTTGGGCCGGCGGCTGGGAGGCGAGCGGGTGGGCGGGCTGGCCGCGCTGCTGGCCGCGGTTCATCCTTTCCTGGTCTATTACAGCCAGGAGGCGCGGATGTATGCCCTGCTGGCGCTGTGCGCGGCGGCCGCGGCCCTGGCCCTGATCGATCTGTCGTCCCCGCGCGCGTCTGCCCGCGGCGCGGCCCTCTATCTGGCCGCGGCAACGCTCGGACTCTACACCCATTACGCCTTCCCCATTCACCTCCTCGCCCTCAATCTGATCGTCCTCTGGCGGAAAGCGCGCGGGCAAAAGGCCAAGATGGCGGGGTGGATCGGGGTCAATTTGGCGGCGGCGCTGCTCTTCCTGCCCTGGTTGCCCACGGCGCTGCGCCAATTGAGCTCCTGGCCCGGCCCCGCGGCCACCCTCAGCCCCGCCGCGGCCCTGGTCGAAACCCTGCGCCTCTTCACCTGCGGCCCCATCCCCTGTCCCGACTCGCCTCTGATCCCACTCGCCGCGGGCCTTGCCCTGGCTCTGGCCCTGTTCGGGCTGTGGCCAACGCGCCGCGGCCCGCAGCCGGCGCTGCTGCCGCTGCTCTGGCTTGCGGCGCCGCTGGCTGCCATGCTCCTCTTCGGTATTTTCAGCCCCGTCTTCTTCAAATTCCTGCTCATCGCCCTCCCCGCCTGGCTGCTGCTCGTCGCCTTCGGCCTCGAAAAGGTGTCAAGTGTCAGGTGTCAGGTGTCAGGGGCCACGCACCACGCCCCACGCACCAGGCCTTACGTTTTACGTTTTACGTTTTACGTTTTACGTTTTACGCCCCACGCCCCACGCCTCTTCGCCTCCCTGCTCCTCGCCTCGCTGCTCCTCGCCTCGCTGCTCAGCCTCGACCGCTATTATCACGACCCGGCCGTGGCCCGCGATGATTACCGCAGCATCGCCGCGTACGTGGCCGCGGTGGCCGCGCCCGGCGATTTCCTCCTCCTCAACGCGCCCGGCCAGATCGATGTCGTCCGCCAGTACGACCACGGCCCCGCCACAATCGTGGCCCTGCCCCGCAGCCGCCCCCTCGACCCCGCGGCCACACAGGCAGAGATGGCCGCGCTGCTGGCCCGCCGCGGGCGCATTTTCGCCATCTACTGGGCGGTGGAGCAGGCCGACCCCGCCGGCCTGATCGAGAGCACGCTGGCGGCGCAGTCCTTCAAGGCCTGGGATAGCTGGGTGGGCCACCTGCGTTTCGTGGCCTACAGCGCCGCGCCTCCCCCCGCGGCCACGCCCTTTGTGCGCCCGCCCCGCTTTGGCGATGCCATCCTCCTGGAAGAGGCCGGGTTCAGCGCCGGCCCCCTGCCGCCGGGGGAGATCGCCCAGGCCCTGCTGCGCTGGAGCAGCACGCAGTCCCTTGCAGTCGACTACACCGTCACCCTGCAACTGCTGGATGCGGCCAACCAGATCGTGGCGCAGGTCGATTCCCCGCCCGTGGGCGGGACGCGGCCCACCACAACCTGGCAGCCGGATGAGAAGATCGACGATCCCTACGGCCTGCCCATCCCCCTGGCCACCTCGCCCGGCGAATATACGCTGATCCTGGCCCTGTACGACGCCGCCGGCGGCCAACGCCTGCCCGTGGCCACGGCCGCGGGCCTCGCCGACCATCTGACCCTGGGCGTGATCCGCGTGGATCCGCCTGTCCATCCGCCCCCCCTGGCCGTGCTGCCGATCCGGTATCGGGCAGAGACTGCGGTGGGGCCTTTCACCTTTCTCGGCCACGACCGCTTCAAACAGGGGTTTGGCCACGCCGTGGAGACGCCTCTGGTCGCGGGGGATTTGCTTCATCTCACCACTTTCTGGCAAGCTGATACGCAGCCCGCGGGCGATTACGCGCTGGAGTTGCGGCTGGACGGCGCCGCGCTGGGCCGGGCGCCGCTGGCCGGCCCCGGCTACCCC
>JABWBG010000218.1 GCA_013360575.1 Caldilineales bacterium | reverse complement strand
CGCCTGCGCCGCCGCCTGCACAGCCGCCGGGCCGACGCCGCCCTGCGCCGCTACTTTGCCGCCCAGGAACGGGCCGAGCATGCCCTGTTCGCCGCCGAAGTGGCGGAATTACAGGCTTTTGCCCTGGTCTCTCCGCAGCCCGTGCACCCGGCGGAGGTGAACGAACCGGCCTTCATCGCCCAGATGCAGGCGCTCAGCCCCTTTTTCTTGCTCACCCTGGGCGGGCCGCTGTACAAAGCGCCCCTGCTGGCCGGCGTGCGTGGTGTCGCCCTCAACCAGCACGCCGGCCATTCGCCCGACCTGCGCGGCAGCCACACCACCGAGTGGGCGCTCTACCACCGCGACCTCGACCGGGTCAGCGCCACCGTGCATCTGATCACCTCCGGGGCCGACGCCGGGCCGATCCTGCGCCGCTCTACCCCCTGCCTCTTCCCCGGCGATGACATCCACACCCTCTTTGCCCGCGTCGTGGCCTTGGGCAGCGAATTGATGATCGAAAGCGTGCGCCAGATCATGGCCGGCGAGCCTGTGCTGCTCTTTCCACAACCGCCGGGCAGCGGCCGCACCCATCTCGGCCAGGAATTGGGCGACATCCTCCCCGCCATCCAGCGCGACTTCGCCGCCGGCTGGCTCCCCGCCGAATTACAACGCCAACGGCAGTTTTAACGTAAAACGTAATGCGTGCCGTCTACTACGTTTTACGTTTTACGCTTTACGCATTACGTTTTACGCATTACGTTTTACGCAATCCACACATGAAACCCGGCTGGTACATCCTCAATTACCACGACATCTCCTGGGAAGAAAACGCGTACGAGCGCGCCATCGGCGGCAATTTCCCGCCCGACATCTTCCGGGCGCATGTGCAGACGCTCAGCCGCGCCGCCCGTCTGGTCTCCGTCGCCGAGGGGCTGCGCCGCTGGCAGCAGGGCGCGGTGGATGAGCCGCTGGTCAGCTTCTGGTTCGATGACGGCCTGGCGGGCGTGCGGCGCTACGCGCTGCCCCTGCTGGCCGGCCAGGGCGTGACCGCGGCCATGTCGGTATGCAGCCGCTTCATGCTGCGCCAGGAGTTCTTCTGGCGCTTCAAACTCGCCTTTCTCACCCGTGGGGATGGCCTGCGCTTCCTGCGCAGCCGCCTGCGTCCCCTCGGTTTTGCCAGCGGCATGAGCCTGCGCGCCTTCACCCTCGACCACTTCGGCGCTGAGGTGCTGGCCGCCATCGACGCAGTCTACACCCAATTCACCGCCGCGCACGACCGCCAAGACGCGTTTCGCCTCTTCGACGATGTCGCCGGCATGGCCGCCCTGCGCGATGCCGGCTGGGAAATTGCCAATCACTCCGCCGCCCACTATCCTGTGAGCGAAGAGAGCTATCTCGACCACTTCGCCGGCCAATTTGGCGAATGCGAGCAGGCCCTGAACGCGCACCTCGGCCTGAGCAGCCGTTTTTGGGTGCTGCCCTTCGCCCGCCAGCCGCACCTGGCCGGGCGCCTGGCCGATGCCTTCGCGGCGGCGCAGCCCGGCGACCGTATCCTCGTGCTGATGGGCGCCCGCCGCAACATCGCCGCCCAGCCCCAGGGCGGACTACTCTACCGCTTCTACCCCCCCCTCGTCGACGGCCCCGGCCTCCTCCGCTACCTCCGCTCCACCCCCTGACCCCCCTCCAACCAACTAACCAACTAACCAACTAACCAACCAACATGAAATGCCTCGTCACCGGCTGCGCCGGCTTCATCGGCTCGCACCTCACCGACGCCCTGCTGGCCCAGGGCCACGAAGTCACCGGCATCGACGCCTTCACCCCCACCTACGATCGGGCGATCAAGCTGCACAATCTGGCCCAGGCCCGCGACTTTGCCGCCTTTCGTCTGGTCGCAGCCGATCTGGTCGAGGCGGATCTGGCGCCCCTGCTGGCCGATGTCGAGGTGGTCTTCCATCTGGCCGGGGAACCGGGGGTGCGGCAAAGTTGGGGCGAACGCTTCAGCGCCTACAGCCGCAACAACCTGCAAGCCACGGCCCGCCTGCTCGACGCCTGCCAGGGCCGGCCCCTGCGCCGCTTTGTTTTTTCAGGATCGTCGTCGATCTACGGCGATGCGCCCGACCTGCCCTGGCGAGAAAACACCTGCCCGCAGCCCCGCTCCCCCTACGCCATCACCAAACTGGCGGCCGAGCACCTGTGCCGGGCTTTTCATCTCGATTTCGGCCTGCCGGCGACGATCTTGCGCTATTTCACCGTCTACGGCCCGCGACAGCGCCCCGACATGGCCTTCCACCGCTTTTTGCGCGCCATCCGGGCCGGCGAAAGCCTGCCCCTGTTCGGCGATGGCCAGCAAACCCGCGACTTCACCTTCGTGGATGACATCGTGGCCGGCACCCTGGCCGCGGCAGGGACAGACGAGGCGGTGGGACAAACCTTCAACCTGGGCGGGGGCAGCCGCGTCACCCTCAACGATGTGCTGACCCTCCTCGGCCAGATCACAGGCGCCACAGTGCAGGCCGCCCCCCGCAGCCAGCAAGCGGGCGACGTGCGCCACACCTGGGCCGAGATCGGGGCGGCGCAGCGCACGTTGGGCTACCAGCCGCGCGTCCCCCTGGCCGTAGGCCTGCAGCGGCAATGGGCCGCCATGCCATGAAGAACGATTATCGCAGCCACATCAGCGTCGCGGTTTGGGCGGCGCTGCTGGCCCTCGCCCTCAGCGCCCTGATCACCCTGCCCCCGCGCGTGTTTACCACCTCCCTGCTCGGCTCGCCGGTGTCCCTCGCCTTCGACGCCGCGCTGGTAGCAGGCATGGTAGGCGTGGCCGTGGTCTGCATCGGCCTGGAGGCGGCGATCCGCACGCACCCAAACAAGGCCGTGCTGCGCTACACCTATCGTTTTTGGGGGCTGCCGGCGGTCATCGTCCTGGTGGCCAGCCTGCTGCTGCAAGCTGCGCCTGTCGAGGGCCTGTGGGCCGCCGCCCTGGGCGGGGTGGGCGTGGCCCTGGCCGCGGCCCTCGCCGCCGAATATCACACTGTCGATCCGGCGGATCCCGCGTACCGCGGGGCCCGCTGGCTGCTGAACCTGCTCGTCTACGCCACGGCCCTGGCCGCGTTCATCCTCATCTACAACACCCGCAGCCGCTCCCTCATCTCCGCCAGCCTGATCGGGGGCATCGCCGGCCTGCTGGCCCTCGACATCCTGCGCGGGGTGCAGCGAGAACAAGGCATCACCCTGCTCTACGCCGCCATCATCACCCTGATCCTGGCCCAAGCCACCTGGGTGCTCAACTATTGGCCCTTCACCGCCCCGCGTGCGGGGGTGCTGCTGCTGATCGGGTTCTACCTGCTGGTGGGGCTGGCGCAGCACGAACTGGCCGGCCGGCTTTCCGCGCGGCGGGCCTTGGAATATGTCGCTGCCAGCGCCGGCGTGGTCGCCCTCCTCTTCTGGCTGCGGGTGTAACGCTTAAATTTAACGCGCGTCCGTGTCCCTCTGTCCAAACAGGCGTCAACACCTGTAACCAGGATGTTGCTATGGCTGGGTGGGAAGGGGGAACTCACCTCGGCAAATGCGCATCCTGGTTTTTCTTTGCCCATCAACGGGCGCGGGGCAGCGAAATAGGGCACGATCCGGCTACGTTGCGGCCTTCATCTCCCGCAAATGCCGCTTCTCGTGCAGGGCGATCACCCGAAACACGCCCTCGACCGTGGTCTCGAAGCCGCCGGGGTGCGGCCCGGCCTTGTCCCAGTCCTCGGGGCCGATGGTGGTCAGCAGGGCCAGGGTGACAGCGCGGTTGGCCTGGTATTCGGCCAGCACCTCGGCCAGCGAGAGGCGCCGCCGCGCCGCCACCTCCGCCTCGTTGAACGCGTCCAGATCGAAGCCGGGCAGGTGCGTCGATTCCCCGGCCAGCAGGCGGCGGATGACCGCGCAGTGGCCCAATTCGGCGCTGGCCAGATGCGCCAACACATCCTTGATCGCCCAGCCGGGGTTGGCGCTGGTCGTGGCTGCCATCTCATCCTCCAGCCCCGCGACCGCGGCCAGCAGGGCCTGCTCGCCGGCCAGCAGGCGCTGGCGCAGTGGTTCCTCCCTGCTCATAGCGCCGCCTCCTGCCAATCCGCCTGCCGGGTGATGGGCAGGCCCAAGGCTGCGCGCAGTTCGTTGCCATGATCCAGCTCGTGATTGGCGATGGTGTAGAAAATGCCGGCCACGCTGGTGCGGAATCCGGCGGGATGCCTGCCTGTGACGGCCAGTTGCGCCGCGTCCAGGGCATCGAGCAGGCGCCAGGCCGCGGCCCGGCTGGCTTCCAGCTCCGCCAGCAATTCGGCGATCTCGCGCTCCTGCCGTTTCTCGATCTGCCGCTGGTTCCAGAGGTCGAGATCGAAGCCGGGAGTCAGCTCGCCGCCGGCCAGGAAACGCTCGGCTGTGCGCACCAGGCCCATTTCGCTGCCGGCCACGTGCGCCAGGATGTCGCGCACCCGCCAGTGCGGGTTCTCGGTGCTGGCCCCGGCCGTGGCGTCGTCGATGTGCGCGGCTGCGTCGAGCAACAAGGCCCGCGCCTCTTGCATCCGCTGGCGGATGGCTTCTTTATCTGCGTTCATGGGGTCTCCTTTTCTGACGGTGGAGGGTGGACGATGGACGATGGACGATGGATCGCGTTCGCCATCGTCTATCGTCTATCGTCCAGATCACCTGCTGGTTGCTGCGGCGCAAGGGCTGCGGTCAGGGCATCAGCTCGTAGCCGCCGTCGATGATGATCGTCTGGCCGATGATCCCGGCGGCGGCGGGGGAGCAGAGGAAGAGGGCCAGTTCTGCCACTTCTTCCGGGGTGACGAAGCGCCCGGCCGGGGTGCGTTCTTGGGCCGCGGCGATCATTCCCTCCCAGTTGGGGAAGTGCTGTAGCGCGTCGGTGAGGACGATGCCAGGGGAAATGGCGTTGCAGGTGATGCCGTGCGGGGCCAATTCCACAGCAAAATAGCGGATCAGCGTCTCGATGGCGGCTTTGCTGACACCGACGAGGCCATAATTCGGCATGGCCCGCCGCGAGCCCATGGAGGTGACGCCGATCACCCGGCCCCAGCCGCGGGCGATCATGTATGGGGCCGCGGCCTTGACGCCGTGAAAGAGGGAGCGGGCGTTGATGTCCACCGTCCAATCCCACTCTCGGTCTTCCTGCTCCAGCAGGGGGCGGGGCACGCCAGAGGCGGCGTTGGCGATGAAGATATCGACTCCGCCAAACGCGGCCACCGTCTCCGCCACCAACTGCTCGACCTGGCCGGGCCGGCCCACATGCGCCCGCACCACGATGGCCTTGCCCCCCGCCGCCTCGATGGCCGCGGCGGTGGCTTCGGCAGGGGCGCGATTGCGAAAGAAGTTGACGGCGACGTTGGCGCCCTGCCGGCCCAGGGCCAGGGCCATGGCGCTGCCAATGCCCCGGCCAGATCCGGTGACGATAGCGGTTTTGGCGGTGAGATGCATGGGTGGGGTTACTTGCCGGCGAGGGCGCGGAGGAAGAAAATGAGGTTGGCAGGCCGTTCGGCCAGGCGGCGCATGAAATAAGGATACCAGGCGCGGCCATAAGGTACGTAGATGCGCATGCGATGGCCGGCTGCGGCCAATCTGGCCTGCTCATCCCGGCGGATGCCGTACAGGAATTGGATCTCCCAGGCGGCGGGGTCGATGCCTTGGGCGGCGGCGTGCGCGGCCACGGCATTGTACACGAGATCATCATGCGATCCTACAGCCAGCCGGGCGCCGCGCGCCCGCGCCTCTGGGGCCAGCAGCATCTGGCTGAGGCCGATCAACTGCTGCCGGATCGTCTCTCGATCCTGCCAGGCGATGCTTTCCGGCTCGTCGTACGCGCCCTTGACCAGGCGCAAGTCGGCGATGCCGGCCTCGATCAGGGCCTGGACATCGGCCTCGGTGCGGAAGAGGTAGGATTGCAACACCACGCCCACGTTGTCGAACTCGATCCGCAGGCGGCGGTAGATGTCGAGGGTGACATCGACCAGGCTCGATTCCTCGATGTCGATGCGCACGAAGCGCTGCGCCCGCTGGGCCGCGGTCACGATCTGGCGGACATTGGCGAAGCAGAATTCAGGATCGATGTGCAGGCCCATGGCCGAGAGTTTGAGGGAAACGCCGCTCTGCAAGCCGGCGGCAGCGATGGCGGCCAGCACCGATTCGTACTCGCGCACATTGGCGGACGCGGCCTCGGTCTCGGTGACATGCTCGCCCAGATAGTCGATGGTGGCCAGCATGCCCGCCTGGTTGAGTTGGCGGATGGCGGCCAGGGCCTCGGCCTGCGTCTCGCCGGCGACGAAGCGCCGGGCCACGCGCCGCGCCAGCGGGAAGCCGGTCACAAATCGCTGCGCCGCGCTGCTGTGGGAAAGAGCAATCAGGAATCGTCGTAACATGGCAACCTCCGGGGGGCAGTATTCAGTGGTCAGTATTCAGTGGTCAGTATTCACCTATTTTCCGCTACCCCTTGATAGGGGTTTGGCGTTTTTGACTGGTGTGCGCAGAGTCTGCAACATTATGTTAATA
>JABWBG010000217.1 GCA_013360575.1 Caldilineales bacterium | reverse complement strand
CTATTGAGTTGAATCGTTGGCAAGTGAGTTGCACGACCGCCTGCAGCGACTCACCATCGCGCTGAATCGTTGGGCGGTCGTGCAACTCACTTAGTCGGGCAGACCGCCTGCAGCGACTCGCTATTGAGCTGACTCGCTGGCAAGTGAGTTGCACGACCGCCTGCAGCGACTCGCTATCGAGTTGAATCGTTGGGCGGTCGTGCAACTCACTTAGTCGGGAAGACCGCCTGCAGCGACTCGCTATTGAGTTGAATCGTTGGGCGGTCGTGCAACTCACTTAGTCGGGAAGATCGCCTGCAGCGACTCGCTATTGAGTTGAATCGTTGGGCGGTCGTGCAACTCACTTAGGGCAGCTGCCCGCTCCCGGCGCTCACAACGCCAGCAGCGCCACGCCGGCCATGGCGATGCCGGCCCCCAGGATCGCCCGCGCGCCGATGGTCTCGCCAAAGAACACGCGGCTGATCGGCAGCAAGAAGATCGGGGGCAGGGCCATCAGCGTGCTGGCAACGCCCACCGCCGTGGCCTGCACCGCAGTCAGCGAGAGAGTGACGCCCAAAAAGGGGCCAAAAAAGGCGCCGCCCAGGGTGTAGAGCATGGCTCGGGGCTGCTCTGCCACCCGCCGCAGCGTGCTCTGCGCCTGCCCGGCCAGCAGGGCCATGCCCCACATCACCCCCGCGGCCACAAGCATGCGCATCAGGGTGCCGGTCAGAGGGGAAAAATCGCCCGCCAGCCCTTTCTTGGCCGTGATCAGGCCCACGGCCTGCCCCGCGGCCGCGCCCAGACCAAAAAGGATGCCCCACAGATAATTGCGATTGCCGCCGGCCCCGCCCCTATGGCTGCTGCGATCCAGCACCACCCAGGCCACGCCCGCCACCGTCACGGAAATGCCCAACAACTGTTGCCGCGTCAGGCGCTCATCCAGCAGGAACCAGGCCAGCAGGGCGCTGATCACCGGGGTCAGGCTCATCAGCAGCATGGTCAGGCGGGGTCCGATCCAGAGGAAGGCCTGGAAGAGCAGGGCGTCGCCGATGACCAGGCCGATCAGACCGGAAAGGCCGAGCCAGAGCCAGCGCTCGGCGCCGGCGGCCAGGGGCAGAGGCAGGCGCAACAGCGCGTGCGCCAGGGTCAGGAAGATCACCGCCAGCAGCAGGCGGATGCGGTTGACCGCCACCGAGCCGATCCTGCGCCCGGCCAGGGTGAAGAAGGTGGAGGTGAACGACCAGCAAACCGAAGTGCCGAGCGCGGCCATCTCACCGAGAAAGGGCAGGATCATAAAGGTGTCAGGGGGCAGGGGGGTAGGGGGGCAGGAGGCAAGTGTCGGGGGGCAGTGAAGTATAAATCGCATGCGATCCGGATGCCCAACATCAGCGCCGGCCTATTGTTGGCGCGCTTCCCTTTCTTTCGCCCCACCATTGGACGTGCTACAATCTTCAGTGGTCAGTGGTCAGTGGTCAGTATTCAGTATTCAGTGGTCAGTATTCAGTATTCAGTGGTCAGTATTCAGTATTCAGTCAGGTTGGCGCGATCACCGAATACCGAATACCGAATACCGAATACCGATTTTCTGGCGATCCCCACCAATCTACCAATCTACCAATCTACCAATCTACCAATCTACCAATCTACCAATCTATGAACGACCACATCGCCGAAATCCTTGTCAGCCAAGAGCAGTTGCAGCAACGCATCCAGGCGTTGGCCGGCGAGATTGCCGCGGCCTACGCCGGCCAGCAGCCGCTGCTGATCTCCGTGCTCAAGGGCAGCATCGTCTTCCTCTCCGACCTGATGCGCGCCCTGCCCTGCCCCCACGCCATCGATTTCATGGCCACCTCCAGCTACGGCGCGGCCACCGAGAGCAGCGGCGTGGTGCGCATCCTCAAAGATTTGGACGAACCGATCGAGGATCGGCATGTGCTCATCGTCGAGGACATCATCGACAGCGGCTACACCCTCGACTACCTGCGCGGGCTGCTGCTGGCCCGCAACCCGGCCAGCCTACGCATCGTCGCCCTCCTCTCCAAGCCGGCGCGGCGGCAAGTCGATGTGCCCATCGACTGGATCGGCTTCGAGATCCCCGACAAATTCGTGGTGGGCTATGGCCTGGACTTTGCCGAACTGTACCGCAACCTGCCCTTCATCGGCGTGCTGAAAGAGGAGCTGTACAAGGCCTGAAAGCCTGAAAAGCGCGTTGCACATGTCTATGCTGCGCCTGTGGGCGATTGTACGCAAGGAATTCCGGCACATCTTCCGGGATCGGCGATTGCTTTTCCTGGTCACCCTCTCGCCGGCGGTGATGCTGGTGGCCTTCGCCTATCTCTTCTCCTTTGACACCGCCACCGTGGCCGTGGCCGTGCTGGATCGCGACCAAAGCCCGCAGTCGCGAGCCTTGCTCCAGGCCCTGGCCACCGCGCCGGAACTGACCTTCACGCCCCCGGCCGAGCGCTACGAAGCGTTGGAGGCGCGCATGCAGGCCGGGGAGATCGGGCTGGCGCTGGTGATCCCGCCGGGGTTTGGCCGCGACCTCGCGGCCGGGCATAGGGCCGCCCTGCAATTGCTGAGCGATGGCGCGGATCCGCTGAGCAGCTCGCGGCAATTGGTGGAGGTGGCGGATCGCATCATCGCCTGGGCCGCAGCCTACACCGGACGCAGCACTGCCGCCGGCATCGAAGTGCGCAGCCTGGTGCTGTTCAACCCCTTCCTCGCCTCCAGCCACAGCATGGCCCCGGCCCTGCTGGCCATCGTCCTCATCCTCCCTGGCATGGCCGTGGCCCTGGCCATGACCCGCGAAACCGAACTGGGCAGCTTCGAAAGCCTGGCCGCCACGCCCATCCGCCCCCTGGAATATGTGCTGGGCAAATTCATCCCCTACACCCTCTTTGGCCTAATCGGGGCCGGGGTGGCGGTGCTCGTCACCCTGCTCTGGTTCCGCGTGCCTTTCCGCGGCAGCTACCCCGACCTCATCCTCCTGATCCTGGTCTATCTGGCCGCGGTGCTGGGCCTCAGCATCCTCTTCTCCAGCTTCATGACCACACAGAGCACCGCGCTGCGGGCCGTGCTCCTCCTCTTCCTCGTGCCCAGCATCTTCCTCAGCGGCCTGCTGCTGCCGCCCGACGCCAACGCCGGGCTGATCTCGCAGGCGCTGCCCGCCACCCATTTCGTGATCATGGCCCGCGGCGCCTTTTTGAAGGGCCAGGGCGTCATGGCCTTGGGCGAGGAAGTGTTCATCCTCCTCAGCATGGCCGCGACCGCCCTCACCCTCACCACCCTCCTCTTTCGCAAGCAGGTGCGCTGATGCTGGTGCAGATCCTCAATCTCACCTGGAAAGAGTTGCTGCAACTGGCCCGCGACCGCTTCCTCGTGCTCTTTTTGATCCTGGCGCCCACCCTGCAACTGGTGTTGCTGGCCAACAACACCGCCCGCGGCATCGTCGATCTCCCCGCCGCGGTGCTCGATCTGGATCAGAGCGCGCTCAGCCGCGATCTGGTGCTGGCCCTTGACAACAGCGAGGAAATGCAAGTGCGCTTCTTCCCCCCCGATCGCGGCCACCTGCTGGCCCTGCTCGATGCCGGCGACGCTCAGGTGGGGATCGTCATCCCGCCCGGATTCAGCCGCGCCTTCTTCGCCGGCAACGATCCGGCCCAGATTCAGGCCCTGGTGGATGGCAGCAACGTCATCGTCGGCGCCAACGCCCGCCAGGTGATCGAGAGCGTGGCCAACCAGCTCCTCTTCCGCCGCCTGCGCCACACCCCCCTGCCCGACATGGGCGGGGTCGAGGTGCGCACCAGCGCCCTGTTCAACCCCGCTTTCGATTTTCAATGGTTCGGCATCCCCTCGATGGTGGCCTTCATCACCTATCAAGTGGCGTTGGTGGTGGCCGCGACCGGCTTTGTGCGCGAAAAAGAATTGGGCACGCTGGAGCAACTGCTGATCACCCCCCTGCGCCGGCTGGAACTGATCATCGGCAAGGCCCTGCCTGCCATCCTGGTCGGCCTGTTCAACTTTCTGCTGTTGTTGGCCGTGCAGCGGCTGGGCTTTGGCGTGCCCCTGCGCGGGGATCTCGGCCTGCTGATCGCGGTGGCCGCCCTGTTCGTCGTGGCCATCGTCGGCCAGGGCACCCTCATCTCCGTATTCACGCAGACGCAGCAACAGGCGGTGCTGCTCGTTTTCCTCGTCGCCATTCTCGAAGTCACGATCAGCGGCTACCTGCTGCCGGTGGAGAGCATGCCCCTGGTGATGCGCGGCCTGGCCCAGGTCTCCGCCCTGCAACATTTTATGGCGATCATGCGCGCCGTGGCCCTGCGCGGGGCCGATCTGGCCATGATCCAGGGCCATGTGCTCGCCATCTTCATCTTTGCCCTCGCTGCAGGCGGCATTGCCTGGCGCGGCTTCACCCGCGCCCTCTGACGCCCCCGCCCATGTCCACCCTCTCTGCCCACCACCTCAGCCGCCGGTTTGGCCCGGTCGCGGCCGTCACCGACCTGGATCTGACCCTCGCCGGCGGCGAGACCTTCGGCCTGATCGGCCCTGACGGCGCCGGCAAGACGACGACCCTGCGCATGCTGGCCGCGGTGCTGCGGCCCACGCGCGGCCGCGCCGAAGTGGCCGGCTGCGATATCGTGCGCCAGCCCGAACGCGTGCGCCGGCAGATCGGCTACATGCCGCAGCAGTTCAGCCTCTACGGCGACCTTTCGGTGCTGGAAAACCTGCAATTCTTCGCCGACATCTTCGGCGTGCGCGGGACCGCGGCCCGGCAGCGCATCGACCGCCTGCTGCAATTCGCGCGGCTGCAGTCGTTCATCCACCGGCCCGCCGGCCAATTGTCGGGCGGGATGAAGAAAAAGCTGGCCCTGGCCTGCGCCCTCATCCACCAGCCCCCGCTCCTCCTCCTGGACGAGCCGACCAACGGCGTGGATCCGATCAGCCGCCGCGAGTTTTGGGAGATCCTGGGCGAATTGCGGCTGGCCGGCGTCACCATTCTCATCACCACACCCTACATGGACGAGGCCGAACGCTGCGACCGCGTGGGCCTGATGCACCAGGGCCGCCTGATCCGCCAGGATGCGCCCGCGGCGTTGCGCCAACTGGCGCCCGGCCACATGTTCGCCCTCTACACGCCCGACCTGCTCGCGGCCGCCGCCCTCGCCCCCGGGCTGCCCGGACATCTCAGCCACCAGATCTACGGCGACCGCCTGCACCTTTTCCTGGCCGATCCCCTGCCGCCGCAGGTCATCGCCGCGTATTTCAGCGGCCACGGCCTGCGCCTGCGCCAGGTGTTGCCCGACACCCCCCGCCTGGAAGAGGCTTTCATCTATCTGATGAGCACCCCGCAGCCATGATCGACTCTCCTGCCCCCGCCGGCCCGGCCATAATCGTCGCCGGCCTGACCAAACGCTTCGGCCATTTCACCGCGGTGGACGCCATCGATTTCAGCGTGCAGCGCGGGGAGATCTTTGGCTTCCTCGGCCCCAACGGCTCCGGCAAGACCACCACCATCCGCATGCTGCTGGGCCTGCTGCCCCCCACCGCCGGCGCGGCCCACGTCCTGGGCATCGATGTCGCCCGCCGCGCCGGGCAGATCGCGCGGCGCGTGGGCTACATGAGCCAGCATTTCAGCCTCTATCCTGACCTGACCGTGGCCGAAAACCTCGATTTCTATGGCCGCGCCTACGGCCTGCGCGGGCGAACCCTGCGCCGTCGCCGCCAGGAAGCCCTGGCCCGCGTCGGCCTGGAAGCGCAGCGCCGGCAGATCACGGCCAGCCTGCCGGGCGGATGGCGGCAGCGCCTGGCCCTCGCCGCCGCCATCCTGCACGAGCCCGCGCTGATCTTCCTGGATGAACCCACCGCCGGCGTCGATCCGGTCAGCCGCCGCAGCTTCTGGCGCCTGCTCTACGACCTGGCCGCAGAGCAGACCACCCTTTTTGTCACCACGCACTACATGGACGAGGCCGAGCAGTGCCACCGCCTGGCCTTCATCCACAACGGCCGCCTGATTGCCGAGGGCGCGCCCGGCCAGATCAAGCAAACGCGCATGGCCGGCCAGGTGCTGGAGATTCGCTGCGAGCAGCCGCAGGCCGCGATGGCGGCCCTGCGCCAGGCCGGATTGGCGGATGTGGCCCTCTACGGCCGCCGCATCCACGCCATCGCCCCCGATCTCGACCGCCGCCTGCCGGAACTGAGCGCGCTGCTCGCGCCTGCCGGCCTGCGCGGCATGCAGATCATCCCCCCCTCACTCGAAGATGTATTCATCGCCAATGTGCAATGACCGCCCCCTTCGCCTGTCTGCTCTGCTGCTGATCCTGCTGCTGGCAGGCTGCGCTGCCCCGGCAGCGACCCGACTGAGCTCGCCGAAGTCGACCCCCGCCCCCCGCTTCACCGGCTTCCTCGAGGCTGCCACCCTCGACATCGCGCCCGAAATCGGCGGGCGGCTGCTGCAGATCGGCGTGGAGGAGGGGGATGCGGTGGCCGCGGGGCAACTGTTGGCCCGTCTGGACGATAGTTTTCTGCGCCTGCAAGGGGCCGCGGCCGCGGCGGATGTGGCCGC
>JABWBG010000216.1 GCA_013360575.1 Caldilineales bacterium | reverse complement strand
GCCCACCAGCACGCCGACGACGCCGCCCACGAACACGCCCACGTTCACCCCGGCGCCGCCCACCAGCACCCCCACCCCCGCGCCCGGCAACACCGGCCTGAAATCGCCCGCAGCCAACGCGCCGGTGACATCGGGCAGCGGCGACAACAACGGCTTCGAAACCAACCCCGGCAACGCCTATACCAGCAACAACGCCTACGCCGTGGACAACAACAGCGGTACGAACACCAGTTCCTCGCCCACAGACGCGGGCAAGGATCGGCATCTGTTCTACAACTTCAGCCTGGGCGTGCCCTCCGGCGCTGCCATTCTGGGCATCGAAGTGCAGCTCGAAGCCAAGGTCGACAACACCACCGGTTCACCCAAGATGTATGCGCAGCTTTCGTGGGATGGCGGCGCCACCTGGACGACGGCCAAAGGCACGGCCACGCTGAAGAAGCGTGACGCCCTCTACACCCTGGGCTCGACCAGCGACCTGTGGGGCCGGACATGGACGGACGGAGAGCTGAGCAATGCCTCCTTCCGTGTGCGTTTGATCGATGTGGCCACCAACACCAGCCGCGATTTCTCGCTCGACCACGTGGCGGTGCGGGTGACGTATCAGTAGGTTGGTTGGTTGGTTGGTTAGTTAGTTGGTTGGTTGGTTGGTTGGTTAGTTGGTTGGTTGGTTAGTTGGTTGGTTGGTTGGTTAGTTGGTTGGTTGAGATGAAATGTGAAGCCGGGGGGCGGGAGAGGTTCCTGCCCCCCGGTTCGTTTGTTTAGGCGGGCGCTCACACGCCCCTGACTGCCCGATCCTCGTGGGGGGTGATGACGAGCGTGGAATCGATCGTGTCCAGCGGCGCCGGTTCGGGCGCAGGCTGGGGCAAGCTCATACCCAACGAACGGATCGCCTGATCCGCGCTCCAAAACAGACGCTGTTCGCCCAGCTCCTGCAGGAACCCGCTGCGCCGCAACAGGGCCTCGGCCCGGGTCGGCAGGCCCGATAATAACAGGTTGCCCCCGCCCTTGCGCTGGCGACGCCAAATCTCCCGCAGCGCCTCCACGCCGGTGGCATCGATCAGCGGCACCCCGCGCATGGAGAAGATGAGTGTGGCATTGACCTGATCCAGCGCTTCCACCTCCTCCACCACCTTGCGGGCGGCAGCAAAGAAAAGGGGGCCGCTGAGGTAATAGACGCTGATCGGATAGGTGGGCAGGGTAAACGAGGGGTCGTTTTGGGCCAGGCGCGCGAGATCGACCGGCTGCCGATTGATATGCAGATCGCTCATCTGCGACATGAAGATGAGCGTGCTGATGCCAAAACCGAGGATGATCGCCTGAGTCAGATCGAACAAGACGGTGGCAATCAGGGTGACGATGAAGGCAAGCATGGCGTGTTTCAGGCGCTTGCCAAAATAGAAATGAATGGCGTGCCATTCGTTCATGCGCCAGGCGGTGACGAAAAGCACGCCGGCCAAGGCCGCCAGGGGCACGCGCCCGATGATGCCGGCAGCCAGCAGGGCGATGAGGGCAAGCACCACGCCGTGCAGGATGGAGACCAATCGAGTGACGCCGCCGCTTTTGACATTGACGCTGGTGCGGGCAATGGCCGCCGTGGCCGGCACCCCGCCAAAGAAGGGGATGATCAGGTTGCCGATGCCCTGCGCCGCCAATTCCACGCTGTTGTGCAGGCGGATGCCGGTCATGTTGCCGGCCACGGCTCCGCACAACAGGCTCTCGATGGCGCCCAGGGCGGCGATGGACATGGCCGGCACGATCAGCGCCCCAAAATCGCCCCAGGGAATAGCAGCCAGATCCAGCCGGTTTTCCAGGAGAATGCTGCGCGGGATGTTGCCGATGGTGGGCACGTCCCAACCGGTCAACACCACCATCAGGGTGGCAGCGACGATGCCGACCAGGGAACCGGGCAACCGGTGACCGCGGCGGAAACGCGGCCACAGCAGCATCACCGCCGCCACCACCAGGGTGACAGCGACGGCGTAAAAATTGGGCGAGACGCCTTCGCGCACGTAGGCGATCAGCTTGGCGGCGGCGTTTTCGGAGGGCGGCGTAGAAATGCCGAGGGCGTTGTCGATTTGGCCAAGGGCGATGAGGACGGCGATGCCGCTGGTAAAGCCGGAGATCACCGGCGCCGGGATCAATGCCACAATCCGGCCCAGACGAAAGATGCCGAGCAGCAGCAGCATGCCCCCGGCCAACAACCCCGCCACCCACATGGCCTGCAAGCCGTAGCGCGCTGCCAGCACGATCAGCACGGCTGACATCGCCCCCGTCGGCCCGGAGATCTGATAGGGGGCGCCGCCCAATGCCCCGATCACCACCCCGGCGATCACGGCAGTGACCACCCCGGCGGCAGCGTCGGCGCCGGAAGCGACGCCAAAAGCCAGAGCCAGGGGCAGGGCCACGGCAGCCACGGTCAGGGCGGCCAGGAAATCGCGCTGAAAGGTATCAAGCGTGTACTGCGAGAATTCACGGCGCAGAAGCATGCGCCATTCGCTGACAAGATTCATGGGGCCACGATATGGGTGAGTGTGAGGAAAAAGGGGCAAGCAAGAGAAAAGTGAGATCCCTGCCGGCGATCTCACTTTTTATGTCGAGCTTAGATTGTAGCCGCAAAGGCAATTCAGGGCGATAGCATAGTCATTTCAGCAGAAAAGGCCAAATACTGGCAGAGGGTCTTTGCAGCATCCCCCTAGATCAGCGCTTGCCAGGTCCAGCCCCGATACGCCTCGCCGAAACCCAGGCTTTCATACAGACGGTTGGCAGGCAGCATGTCGCCGGTGTCGACGGTGGCGTCCACCGCGCCTAACGCCCGCAAACGCAGCAGCCCTTCCTGCATCAGCGCCTGCGCCAGCCCTTTTTGGCGATGATCAGGATGCGTGCACACCGGCTCGAAGATGCCGCGGCGGTTGGCCTCATCCAAAGGAATGCCCACATACGCGGCCAATGCGCCATCCGCGGCCACGGCCACCAGATCGAGATCGGGCCGAAAGCAGGGGGCGCGGCGGGTAAAATTCTGATACTCGGCCGCGGTGTGAAAGTCGCGGCCAAACGCGGCGTTGAGCAGATCGGCAATGGCCGCACACTCTGCCCACGCCTCAGGACGCGTGGCGCGCAGGGTGTAGCCGGGGGCCAGCCGGGGCTGGGCCAGCGGCTGCCGCCCCAGGCGGATGCGCCGGATCATCCCCCACTGCGCGCGCTTGACGAAGCCCAGATCGGCCAGCAGGCGCTGCCTGAGCGCGTCGTACTCCATCACATAGATGTCGAGCACACGCCGGCCTGTGTCCTCGTCCGCAGCAGCCAGATGCGCCAGCGCCCAGGCGATCATCTCCTCTTCCAGATGCCGGTCATCGGGATGGATTTGCAGATGGGCGTCGCCCCGGCCTTCGGGCAGCACAAAACCGACCAGATCGCCGGCCCGCTCCCACAAGTGCACGGGCCGGGCGCGCAGATCATCGGCAGCGGCATCGGCATTGTAGAAGCGTTTGCCATCGAGGCGGCGCACATCCCAATTCAGACCCACGGGCAGGCCTGATTCCGCCCGGATCAGCAGATCGCGCATGCGCCAGAAATCGGCGTCGCCGGCATAGGGGCGTGATCGTACAGTCATGATCTCATCTCCTCTGCCGGGGGCGCAGCAACAGCAGCCCGAGCAGGATCACAGTCGCCGCCGGCCACACCCAGGCCAGCTCGCCCGGCCCGCCCGGCCCGGTGCGGGCCGCGGTGCGGCGGATGCGGATCAGGCGGTAGGTTTCGGTCAACGCCGCCAGTTCTTCCTCTGCCACTGTCTTGGCGTTCAGGCCGGCGAAGATCGGGGCAGCAAAACCGCTGGCGATCAGCACCTGGCGCATGAGTTCATGGCGTCGCGGGTCATCGGCGGCGACTTCTTCGGCCACGCCGGCCCACCAGCCATCGGGCAGCCACACCTCCACGCGCGGGTCGGCCAGGATGTTTTTGTACCAGTCGGCGCGCTTGCCAAAGGCGGCGGTGCAGTAGAGGTCGCCATCGACGCGAGCGAAATTGACCGGGGTCAGGCGGCGCTGGCCGCTTTTGCGCCCGGTGTGGGCGAGCACCATCACCTGGCTGGTGCGAGGGCCGTTGCCCCAGCCGCCCAGGCCCAGGCGGAAGAGCCACACCATCAAGTGGTTGAAAGCTCTGAACCCTTGCCGCAGGGCTTCTCCGGTTTCAGGACGGAGTGGTTTCATGTCTGGCTCCTGGCAAAATGGGCAGGATCTCGCACCGGTGCGCCGCGCAGTCGTACAGCCCCCACGTCGCCGGGTGATCCTTGCCCATCACCTCGCCGGGGTTGACGAGCAGGGTGGCGGCGATGGCCTGGCAGTGTTGGGCGTGATCGTGCCCGTAGCACACCAGGTCGAACTGGCCCGATTGGGCGATGCGCAGGGCCGGCTGCGGATAGTGGATGGCCGCAATCCGGCGCCCGCCCACTTCCAGCTCGGCGTAGATGCCGTGATGGGTGACGTGGGCAAACTGCCCGGCTACGACCTGGATCAGCCGTCCATCTCCCTCGTTGTTGCCAAAAATGAGGTGGATCGGCCCGGCAAAACCCTCGGCCAGTTGCTTGACCACGAAAGGGGAGCAGAGATCGCCGCAGTGCAGCAGCAGATCGCAGCCGCGCGCCCGTATCTGCGCCAGCGCGTGCTCCAGCGCCCAGATGTTGTCGTGCGTGTCGGAGAGGATGGCGAGTTGGGTCATCGGTCAGAGTCCTTGATCTGCCCGCCAGGGCGCCTGGGCCGGGCCGCCCAGATCGAGGGTGAGGTCGGCATATACCTGTTGCCGATCGCTTTCGCTGGCAAATGAAAGGTAGGCGTGGGCTGGTTTGGGCCGGCCTTTGGCGTCGGCGGCGATGTAGGCCAGGCGCAGGGCCGGGCGCGGGCGGAGGCCAAAATAGAGGCGGCCAGGCTGCACCGCGGTCAGCGCTTGCGGCGTGAGGAAGAGATACCACATGCTCAGCAGCCGCGCATCCAACGCCGCGGCCAGGAAACGCGTGGGGGTGCAGCGGGCCATGATGGCGTGTTCGCGGGTTTCGAAGGTGCGGTAATAGGCGGGCAGGTTCGTCAGCCGGGCGCTGCGATCCTTGACGCTGAAAGCGCCAGTGGCCGCCAGCAACAGCTTATCTTCCGGCCACAATGGCGGCGGCGGTTGGGCGCTGTGGGCCGCGGGCGCGGGCAGGAAATGCACGTAGAAGCGCCGCCGCGCCCACCACTGGCTGACCAGCAGCAGCAGGGCCAGCCCCGCCCACAGCAGGGCCACTCCGGCGCCGCCTGCCAGCCGCCCTGTCCACGAAAACAGGGCCAACGCCGCCAGCAGGGCCAGCAGCCAGCTTTGCAGGCGGATATTGAACAGCAGATGGTGGTAGATGCCGTGTAGAAAGCGCAGATACGCGCCGGCCAATGCGTGCATACGGCATCCGCCGAGGGATCAGGCGGCCATCAGCGCTTTGAAGTCGGCCGCGTCCACCGTCTCCACATCCAGCAGGCGCTGCGCCAGCATCTCCACCTTGTCGCGATGCTTGGTCAGGATCTGGCGGGCGCGGTCGTGGGCTTCGTGGATCAAGCGCCGCACTTCTTCATCGATCTGGCGGGCGACTTCCTCGCTGTAATTGCGCTGCTCGCTGATCTCGCGGCCCAGAAAAACCAGTTCATCCCGCTGGCCGAAGGTCAACGGCCCCAGCCGTTCGCTCATGCCCAGGCTGGTGACCATCGTCCGCGCCAGTTGCGTCACCTGTTCCAGGTCGTTGGCCGCGCCGGTGGTGACGTCGGGGAAGAAGATCTCCTCGGCCGAACGCCCGCCCAGGAAAAAGGCCAGCATGTCGCGGAAGCGGCTGCGGCTCTCCACCGCGTCCTCATCGGGCAGGGGCATGACATAGCCGCCAGCCATGCCGCGCGGCACGATCGTCACCTTCTGCACCGGGTCGGTCTGTTCCAGAAAATGGCCCACCACGGCGTGGCCCGCTTCGTGGTAGCTGATGATCTTTTTCTCTTCTGGGGTCATCATGCGGCTGCGCCGTTCGGGGCCAAGGCGCACCCGCTCCACCGCCTCTTGCAATTCGGCCATGCCGATGTGGCGGCGGTTGCGGCGGGCAGCGAGAATGGCGGCCTCGTTGATGATGTTTTCGATGTCCGCGCCCACAAAACCGGGGGTCAGCCGGGCCAGCGCCTCCAGATCCACATCATCGGCCAGCGGTTTGCCGCGGGCGTGCACCTTGAAGATCTGCTCCCGCCCACGGATATCGGGCCGATCCATCACCACCTGGCGGTCGAAGCGGCCAGGGCGCAGTAGCGCCGGGTCGAGGATGTCGGGGCGGTTGGTGGCGGCGACGATGATCACGCCGGTGTCGGTATCGAAGCCGTCCATCTCCACCAGGATCTGGTTCAGCGTCTGCTCCCGTTCGTCGTGGCTGCCGCCCAGCCCCGCGCCGCGATGCCGGCCCACCGCGTCGATCTCGTCGATGAAGACGATGCAGGGGCTGTTGCGTTTGGCCTGCTCGAACAGATCGCGCACGCGGCTGGCGCCCACGCCCACGAACATCTCCACGAACTCGGAGCCGGAG
>JABWBG010000215.1 GCA_013360575.1 Caldilineales bacterium | reverse complement strand
CGGCTGTGGCCGCGGCCGATCTGGTGATCCTGGCCACGCCCGCGCGCGTGCTCCTGCGCCAGATCGAGACATTGGGGCCGCGCCTGCGCCGGGGCGGGGTGCTGCTCGACCTGGGCAGCACCAAAGCCGCCATCTGCCAGGCGCTGGACGCGCTGCCGCCGCACGTGCAGGCAATCGGCGGGCACCCGATGTGCGGCAAAGAGCAGGCAGGACTGGACGCGGCCGAGGCAGGGCTGTATCGCGGCTGCACCTTTGTGCTCTGCCCGCGGCCCAGCGCCGGCCCCGAGGCCCTGGCTCTGGCCCTGGCCCTGATCCGGCGGATCGAGGCCCGGCCCCTGCTGCTCGATCCTGACCAGCACGATCGCCTGGTGGCCAGCATCAGCCATCTGCCCTATCTGGCCGCCTGCGCCCTGGTGGGGCAGGCCCTGACCGTGGCAACAGAGGCGCCGGCAGTGTGGGAACTGGCCGCGGGCAGCTTTCGGGACGGCACCCGCGTGGCCGCGTCCGATGTGACCATGCTGCTCGACATCCTGCTGACCAACCAGCGCGCGGTGCTGGCCGCGCTGGACGGCTACGAGATGCACCTGCGCCGGCTGCGCCAGTTGCTGGCCCAGGGGGATGAGCCGGCGCTGCGCCAATTGCTGACGGAGATGGCCCAGGCGCGCCATGCCTGGGCCAGGGCGCGGGCCGCACACGCGACAGCAGGCAGCAGCGATCGCGCGGGATGAAGAGCCGATCTGCCGATCGCTGTAAAGCAGCGTGCGAACTTGCCACATCGCCGATCCTTTGGGTATACTAACACTTGCCGTCGGGGCGTAGCGCAGATCGGTAGCGCGCTTGAATGGGGTTCAAGAGGTCGGGCGTTCAAATCGCCCCGCCCCGACCAGGGGGGCCGATGGGAAACCAGCCCATCGGCCCCTTTTCTTGCCCTCCCCCCACCCCTCCTGCTCGATCACTGTAGATCCTCATGAATGCGCACCGCCTGCACAGCGATGAAGCGATCTGGCAGTGGGCGCGGGCCCACCTGGGCGAGGAGGATGTGACGCAACTGCAACAGGTGCGGCTGGCCATGCCCATCGCCGCGGATGTGGCCCGCTCCGATCTTTTCTTGCAGATCCTGGACGAAACGGGGCGGATCGCCGTGGCCACGCATGCGCAGCCGCACTCCACCTCCTCGCTGTATCAAGAATCGCCGGTGGGGCGCACCTATGACAGCAGCGAGCGGTGGTGGATGGCAGCGCGGGCAAGCCGCCGCCGCTTTCGGGTGCACATGGAAGTCTCGCTGAACGCGCAGGAAGTGGGGCAGCAGGTCTGGCCCATCCTCGGCGCGGGCCGGCGGCCTGTGGCCGCGCTGGTCCTCTACACCAACGCCATCGAACGGGAGCGGCATCGCCGCCGCGACCCTGCGTTCCGCCGCTCGCTGGAGCATTTTTTGCAGATGACGGCCGCCGGCGAGGTGCGGGGCGCCGAATCCCTGCCCCCTTTCCACGCCCAAGATGGCATCCTCTTCGTCGATCACACTGCCTGCTACCGCTATCTCAGCGGCCAGGCCCACAATCTCTACCGGCAACTGGGCTATCTGGACGATCTGCGCGGGCGCACCCTGGATGAAGTGGCGGCGGGCGATCTGGAGTTGGTGCGCCTGGCCTGGGAGCGTCAGACCTGCGTCTCCTCGGAAGATCGGGTGCGCGGGCGCATCCTGTGGCGCAGCGTCCTCCCCCTGCTCGGCCCCCCCCTGCTCAGCCTACGCGAGCAGATCGCGCCCTGGCGGCGCATCCCGGATCACTACGGCGCCTTCATTTTGGTCAAAGATCTGACCGGCGAACGGGAGCAACAGCAGGAATTGAAGGTGAAAAACGCCATGATCCGGGAAGTGCACCACCGGGTCAAGAACAATCTGCAATTGCTGGTCTCGATCATGCGCATGCAGGCGCGGCGCGCCGCCGCGGCCGAGGCGCAGTTCCTGCTGACCGAGGCGATGAACCGCATCCTCAGCATGGCCGCCATCCACGAATCCCTTTCCCTGGGCGAAGATCAAACCCTGAACCTGCGCGAGATCGCGCAGCGCATCCTCGGCCAGGTGCAGCAGAGCAGCATCGGCCCCGCGGCCCACATCCGCCTGCTGCTGGGGGATGCCGCGGACATCATCCTGCCCACAAACCGGGTCACCGCCTGCGCCCTTGTGCTCACCGAGCTATTGCTCAACGCGATCAAGCATGGCTTCGCCGAGGGGGAAGGGGGCCGCATCGTGGTTTCGCTGTATGATCAGGGCGAGATGGTGGAAATGCGCATCCAGGATGATGGTCAGGGCCTGCCCACCGGCTTCAAACTGGAACAAGAAGCGAGTCTGGGGCTTGACATCGTTCGCACCTTGGTGCACGATGATCTGAAAGGCACCTTTTCGTTGCATTCACAGCCTGGGTCAGGCACGCAGGCTGTGGTACGATTCCCCAAAACAATGAGTGGAGAAGGACGATGACGACCGACCGACAACGCAGACGCCAACGCATCATCATCTGTGATGATGAATCTCTGATCCGCCGCGATCTACGCGAAATGCTGAACGAACAGGGGTATCTGGTGGTGGGGGAGGCGGAAGATGGCGAAAGCGCCGTGGCCATGGCGCGCAAGCTCTCCCCCGACCTGGTGATCATGGATATCCGGTTCGAGGGTCTTGCCTTCGACGGCATCGACGCCGCGGCCAGCCTCACCCGTGAGGAAATCGCGCCGGTGCTGTTACTCAGCGCCTACAGCCAGCGCGACCTGGTGGAACGGGCGCGAGCCGCGGGCGTGGTGGGTTATCTGGTCAAGCCCTTTACCGAGGCGGACCTGCCCCCGGCGATCGAGACGGCGCTGGCCCGCTTCGAGGAGTTCCGGGCCGTGAAAAAGCAGGCCGCAGACCTGGCAGAGGCGCTGGAAACGCGCAAGCTGGTGGATCGGGCCAAAGGGTTGCTGATGGATCGCAAGGGTATGACCGAACAGGAGGCCTTTCGCCGCATCCAGCAGATGTCGATGAATTATCGCAAACCGATGCGCGATGTGGCAGAAGCGATCATCATGGCTCATCAGATCAATACTGCCGATTGAGCGAATAAAAAACTAATTTGTAACAATTCACCTTATTCTGTCATTGCGAGGGGCGATAGCCCCGAAGCAATCTCCAAAGTTGTTCGTCAATTTTGTGGATGTCAATCAGCGTTGGGGATTGCTTCGGGGCTATCGCCCCTCGCAATGACAAAATAAGGTGAATTGTTACAAGATTTCTAAAAACTTTAGGGCTTGGAGATTTCACCACAAATTATTGAAAAGATACCGTTTATGCGTTAGCGCAAATGTTTTGCAGGAAATAGCGATGAAAACGCAGATCCGAGCCTAGTTCGGGATGAAAGGCTACACCCATGAGATGGCCTTGGCGTACGCCCACGATCACCCCATCGGGCAGGCGGGCGAGGACTTCCACCGCCGGGCCTACCTCCAGCACCGCCGGCGCCCGGATGAAGATGGCGTGAAAGCTGCCGGTGGGGTCTTCGGGCCGGGCTGCCGTGGCCAGGGCCGGCGCTTCCAGATCCACTTCGAAGCTATCGACCTGGCGGCCAAAATAGTTGCGGTCCACCAGCACATCCAGCCCGCCGATCAGGGGTTGGCCCCCCTTTTTTTGGCCGGTGGCCCGATCCGACAGCAGGATGAGGCCGGCGCAGGTGCCCCACACCGGCCGCGACCGGCTGAACGTGGCCAGCGGCGCCACCAGACCGTAGGATTGGGCCAGGCGTCCCATCGTCGTCGACTCGCCGCCGGGGATGATCAAGCCGTCCAGGTCGTCCAGGTCCGCGGGCAGCCGTACCTCAGTCGCGGTCGCGCCCAGCACGTTCAATTTGGCAATATGCTCGCGAAAAGCTCCTTGTAAAGCAAGAACACCGATTTTCATGATTGGGTATTGGGTATTGGGTATTGGATATTGGGTATTAATTAATCATTAATGATTAATTAATACCCAAATTCACGCAATGTCGCATACTGACCACTGACCACTGACCACTGAATACTGACCACTGCCCCAAGTCTAGCAATGGAAGCGCCTGGGGTCAACTCAGTTATACACTCTGCGCGGGTCGTTGTATAATCTCCCCTGTGCGCCCCTGTCTTTCTCGATCCTCTCTGCTTTTTCTGGCCCTGCTGCTGCTCAGCGTGCTGCTGAGCGCGGGGTTCCCTGCTGTCACAGCCGCGCCCTTCCAGTCGCCCACCCCAGAGCATGTCATCCACCAGCCGCTGATCATCAAAGGCAGCGGCGAAATGGCGGTGATCACCCTCGATCTGGAAGCGGATGGCCTGCCGGTGGCTTTGGTGTTGGCCGCGCTGCTGCTGCTCTCTGTGCCGGCCGCGGCGTTCGTGGCCGTGCGCCGCCGCCACCGCTGATGCCGAATCGCGCTTCCGCTCCTGCCCGCTCCGCCTGGCCCTCCCTGTTGGGGGTGGCGATTTTGACGATCCTGCTGACCCTGGGGCTGTCCCTGGCTCAGCGCGACGCGGCCGGCGCTTTCCAGAGCGAGTCCCCGCCGCCCACGGCCACCTTTACGCCGCTGCCTGTCACCGACACGCCCATCCCCCCCACGCCCACGCCCTTCTCCACCGATACGCCCCTGCCCCCCACGCCCGGCGGCGACGCCCCCACTCCCACGCCCAAGACCGAGGCGCCGCCCACCCCCACCGATGTCCCCTTCCCCACCGACACCCCCTTCTTCGAGCCGGAACCGGAGGAGGAGCCCTTCGACGAGCCTACTTTCACGCCCATCCCCCCGCCTGCGGACACGCCCATCCCCCCACCCGGCGACACACCCACACCGTTTGCTCCTGCCGACACGCCCACGCCAGACCTGCCCGCGGCGGGCGCGACCATCACCGCCACGGTGATGGCAGTCGATGATCCGGCATCGCCCCCGCCGGCGGAAACCGCGGCCGCCAATCCGGACGCGCTGGTGCAGCTGATCGATACTTTTGTCCTCTACAGCTCTTATTTTCTGTTGGGTTGTGGATTCATCTTCTTCTTGATCCTGGCGGTGGGATTTTGGTTGCTGTACCGGCGGGCGCAGGCGTTGGTCGGGGCGGAAGAGGAAGGCCCGCCCCCGCCGGCATGAACCCTCTGCCTGGCCGCACACGGGCGCTGCTGTTGGCCCTGTTCCTGCTGGCCTGGGCCTGGCGGCTGCACGGCCTGGACGTGCAATCGCTGTGGCGGGATGAAATGGATAGCCTGCTCTTCGCCACCCGTCCGCTGGCGCAGGTGCTGGGCAATTTCACCCGGCCCGGCGAGAACGGCCCCCTCTTTTTCCTGGGACTGCGCGGCTGGCTGGCCGCGGCGGGGCGCAGCGAGTTCGCCCTGCGCTTCCCCAGCGCCGTGGCCGGTGTCCTGGCCCTGCCCCTGATCTTCGTATGGGGCAAGCGCCTGGGAGATGCGCGGTTGGGCCTGCTCGCGGCCCTGCTGCTGGCCGTCAATCCCTACCATCTCTGGTACAGCCAGGAGGGGAAGATGTACGCCCTGGTGGTGACGCTGGTTTTGCTGGGGATGTGGGCCTTTGTCCGGGCCGCTGAAAAGGGCGGGCTGGGTCGCTGGCTGCTCTGGCTGATTGTGACCACGGTCAGTATCTACACCCACGTGCTGACGGTGTGGATCGTGCCCATGCAACTGCTCTGGCTGCTGCTGCACCCCCGCTGGCGGCGGCGCTGGCGCGATTTCGCCCTCGCCCTGCTTGCCCTCATCCTCCCCTACCTGCCCCTGATCTGGTGGCAGTGGGCGCTGCTGCGCGACGCGGATTTCCGCACCGGCTACGCCTTCATCCCCTTATCGCGCATGCTCCTCACCCTTTTTTCCGGGCAATTGTGGGGCGTGCTGCCCTTGCCCGCGCGCTGGTTCTTTGCCCCGGCCATCTTTCTGCTGCTGGCCGCGCTGCTGCTGCCGCGCGGGGGCGTTCGCCCGCGCCGGCTGCTGCTGATCTGGTGGTTTCTGCCCGCGCTGGGCTTGTTCGCCCTTTCCTTGCGCACCCCTTTCTTCACCGATCGCTATCTGATCTGGACGCTGCCGGCCCTGTTGCTGCTGATCGCGGGCGGGTTGATCGAAGTCGCGGGCAGCAGCCGCGCCCTGGCCGCGCTGCTGCTGCTGATCCTGCTGGGCTGGCAGACCGTTGCCGGCTGGCAGCAGACCGCGCAGCCCTTCAAATCTGATTTTCGGGCCGCGGCCGTGTACGTGGCCCCGCGGCGGCAGGCCCAAGACCTCACCCTGTTCCTCATCCCCTACATCCGCCACACCTACCGCTATTACGACCCTGGCCCCTATCCTTGGGCCGAGGCGCCCTATGCCAACCGCGAGCCCGACGCCGCCCATCTGCCGGCTGCCCTGCAAGCGATCGCCGCCGGTTACGAGGGGCTGTGGCTGATAGAGAGCGAGGCCGATTTCTACGACCGCCAGGGTCTGATCCGCGGCTGGCTGGCCACGGCAGGGCAGTTGCAGGATCAGGCCCACTTTACCCGCGTTAGCGTCTATTACTACCGGTTAGGTAATGATTAATGGTCAATGGTGAATGGTGAATGGTTAATTGTTAATTGTTAATTGTCAATTGTCAATGGTCAATGGTCAATGGTCAATGGTCAAT
>JABWBG010000214.1 GCA_013360575.1 Caldilineales bacterium | reverse complement strand
GGGGCAGACCTTGCCCACCACGCTGCTGGCGCTGGCCACGCCTCATCCCGACCGTGTGGCCGCGGCCCTGCGCGGGGGCGATCCGCCGGTGGTGGCCCGTATCGAAGCGGACACCCTGCTGTTCGATCCGCGCACCCTGCTGCCCGGCCAGGACGCGGCCCTGCTGCGAGCGATCACACAGGCCATTTCCTGAACGCGACCGATGCTTTCTGATCCTGCCGGGGCTGCGCCGCCCCCCGCTCGCCCGCCCCTGCGCCTGCAAGGCCGCGTCATCCACGCCGGTCAGGCCGAGGGCGTGGCCCTTGTCAGCGCCGAGGCCATCGGCTTCCTGGGCGGGGTGCACCCCGAAACGGGCGTCATCCTCGACCGCAACCACCCCCTGCACGGCCAATCCATTGCCGGCGTCATCCTCGTCTTCCCGCACGGCAAAGGCTCGACCGTCGGCTCCTACACCATCCTGCGCCTGCAAAAAGCAGGGGCCGCGCCCCTGGCCATGATCAACGCCGCGTCCGAGGCCATCACCGCGGTGGGCGCCATCATCGCCGGCATCCCCATGGTCGATCAGATCGACATCACCCAAATCCAAACCGGCGATTTCGTCCGCATCCACAACCAAACCATCGAAATTTATAAATAATGATTAATGATTAATCATCAATCATCAATCATCAATCGTAACAATTCACCTTATTTTGTCATTGCGAGGGGCGATAGCCCCGAAGCAATCCCCAACGATGCTTGAATCCCCAAAAAATGACGAGCCACCTTGGGGATTGCTTCGCCACGCGACCTGCGGTCGCCCTCGCAATGACACATCAGGTGAACTGTTACCATCAATCATTAATCATCCAAAAACAATACCCAATACCTAATATCCAATACCTAATATCCAATACCTAATATCCAATACCTAATATCCAATACCCAACAACACACATCCCGGAGACGCGTTTATGCCTGCCATGATCATCCTCAACCCCTACGCCAACCGTTGGAAAGCCGGCCGTTTCACTGCGCAAGTCAAGAGCCTGCTGACGGAGTTGGGATATGACTTCGAGCTGGCGCAGACGCGGGTGCCGGGCGAAGCGATCGGACTGGCCGCGGCCGCGGCCAAAGCAGGCTACGATCCGATCGTGGCCGCGGGGGGCGATGGCACCATCAGCGAGGTGGTGAATGGGCTGTTGCGGGTGGAGGCGGCGGCGCGGCCCCGTCTGGGCCTGCTGCCCCTGGGATCGGCCAATGACTACGCCTTTCAACTCGGCATCCCCCTCACGTTGGAGGGGGCCTGCCGCACCCTGGCCGCGGCCGCGCACGAGCGCACCCTCGACGCCGGCCTGATCAACGATCACTACTTCATGAACGACATCGCCATTGCCTTTGGCGCCCGCGTGAACATCGAGGCGGCCACGATCAAACGGCTGCGCGGGTCGCTGATCTACCTGGGCGGGGTGTTCAAGGCCTTGATGCGGTACCACCTGCCCACCGTCACCTTCGAATGGGATGGCGGCCGCCTGGAAAACAAGCCGATTCTGCTGGCCTACGTGGGCAATGGCTGGCGCACCGGCGGCGTCTTCTTCCTCTCCCCCCACGCCCGGCTGGATGATGGCCGCTTCGATCTGCTGGTCGGCGACGCCCTCAACCGCTGGCAGATCCTGAAATTGCTGCCCAAAACCTTCAGCGGCAACCACATCCACGACCCCGCGGCGCACATGTATTCCTGCACCTGGCTGCGCATCCACAGCGATGACCCGCTGCCGGTGCTGGCCGACGGCGAGATCATCTACCGTGATTGCCACGATCTGGAGATTCGCTTGTTGCCGGCGGCGCTGCGGGTGATCAGCGGCCCGGCCGAGGGGCAACGGCCGCCGGTGAAACCGGGCTGATCGTCCATCGCCCATCGTCAGTTCAACGCGCCAAATCGACCGGGATCGTCGCCAATACCGCGGCCGGCGCGCCGCGCTCCCCTACCGCGTAGATGGTGATGCGGCCAGAGCGGGGCGTGGGCGGGTTGCGGAACGTCACCCGCACCTCCCATTCGCCCCCGGCCAGGATCTTGGCCTGCGCCTGCCCCCACACACTGCCGGCCAGGTCTTCCACCCGCACCAGCACCACATCGCCGGCCAGCCCGCTGGCTGTGCCGCCCACCACCACCGCGCCGCGGATCGGCGTCTGCGCTTGCGGGCGCAGGATCTGCGCCTGCCCGCCTGTGCCGGCGCCGGCCAGACGCACATTCACCCACGCCAGCAGCGTCAATTCGCCGTTGGCCGGATCCTCGCTGTACAGGGACACGCGCCCGCTTCCGGCCCCGGCCGGGTTGACAAAATCCACGGCCACCTCGAACCACCCGCGCTGCCCCATCTCGGCGGCGTCGGTGATGGCCGGTTGTTTGCCCAGCACCACGCCCGAAGCATCCTCCACCTGCACGATGACGCTGTTTTCGAAGATATTTTCCGCCTCGCCCCGCACCCACACGCTGTCGCTCAGCACCGCGCCGGGCAGGGGATCGAACAGGGCGCCGGTAGGCCCGACATCCGGGTCGGGCGGGGCCTCTTCGGCTGCTTCGGTTTCCTCCGCGGCCGCGGGCAGTTCCCCATCCAGCAGCTCGATGCGGCTGACCAACAGGCGGCGGGCGTTGTAATCATCCACGCCGTAGCGCAGCTCCCCCCAGATTTTGACGCGGCCTTCGTACGCGGCCAGGCGATCGAGGATCTCGGCCACGCGGGGGGTGTTGCTGGCGATGCCGTGGCGGTTGCCCTGTACGCCCTCGAAATAGTCATCGAAAGGCCCGCCCGGCGGTAGTTTCACCACCCGGCCTACCCAATCGCTCACCCGCTGCGAGCGGGGCGCGGGCAGGCCCGCGGCGATGGTGGTGGTCACCACCCCGTCGGGATAGACATCGCCCCACCAATTGGCCTGGGATTGCGTGTTGCGCACATTCACCGGCGTCAGCCATTGTGGGCCTGCCGGCTGCGGCCGGCCTACGAATACCTGGAAGGGGCCGCTGCTGTACGCGGCGACGACATCCATGCCCGCCACCTCCAGCATGAGGTCTGCCGCCGCGAAGCTTTCGTTGGCCGGCAGGGCCAGGCGATAGCCCCCGCGCAAATAATCGAGGGCGAGGTCACGGGCGGTTTCCGGCGCCGGCGTGGAGGGGCCGGGCGGGGGCGAAGGGGTGGGGGTCGCTTCTGGCGGCGCGGGTGTGGGCGCCTCGTCCGTGGCGGTGGGGCTGGCCGCGGGCGTGCTCTTGGGCGGGGGGAGAGGCTCCGGCGAGATGACGGCCTCCGGTGTGGGCGGCGGGGTGGTGGGCAGCTCGGTCACGCAGCCGCCGAGCAGCGCCAACAAGATCAAACCAACAAGGAAATGGCGTTTGGCAAGCATGGCAGGATTTCGGGGGGGAAAGGGGGCGCGGCAGCGACGAAGATGAGGACATTATGCCTGTGTTGCCCGCACATTTCAAGGCAGAGCGCGGGCGTGGCAAAGGTTTTGGGGGATGATGGACGGGGGACGAAGGGCGTTCCTGCCGCGACCCCAGCGGTCGGAGCGCTCGCAGCGCTCCGACCGCTTGACCTGCCGCCAGTCTCCCCTCTCCCCGCCGCGTCTTTGCCCGGCGCGTCAATCATGCTACACTTCTCCTGGCACCTTCCCTTCCATCCTCTGGCAGGCGCGGCATGGCTTCCTTCGGCGGTTTTCAGGCCCACGATTTCGATACCGATGTGTCCGGCACGCACTGGCGACATCGCCAGGCCCTGGCCGCGGATCTGCGCCGGCGGCTGCGCTGCATCTTCGGCCAGCGCTACCAGAGCTGGGGCCAGCCAGGCGTCAATCTCTTGCACATCGCCCGCCGCGCCGTCTACACCTTTCCCAGCCACAGGCCGCAGCCTTGTCTTTTTGTGCAGGCCGGGCCGCAGCATCTGTGGTGGGGGCTGTCTCTGCCCGCGGGCGATGATCTGGCCTGGGCCGGCCTGCTGGCCCGGCTCGATACCGGGGGCGAGGCCCTGTCCCAGCTGCTCTACCTGCTGCGCGTCTACGCCCTCACCCTGACCGACCGCAGCGGGGCCACTGGCGGCGCGCTGGGGGGCTGCTGGCGCTATGAAGGGGATGAGCTGATGTGGCAGGAGGCCTGCTCCCTCTCCCGCCCGGCGCTGCCGCCCGACATCCCCTTTCGCCTGGCCGACAGCGCCGGGATGTCCGAGCTGAGCCTCTACGCCGCCGCCACCCCGGATACGGCGATCGGCTGGGGCGCGCAAGCGGCGGAGCGGCTGTTGCCTGTCCTGATCGCGCTCGTCCCCCTCTACGAACGGTGCGTGGCGCTGGGCCGGGCGTGAACAGGGCATCGTGGGCCGGGGAGGGGGGGATTGGCCCACGCCTTTTTGTGCTATAATCTCCCCGCTTGCGGCCGGGACGACCTGCCGCAGGCCCTTTCTATCCCTTTCCGCACCCCCACCCCCTCCACTTTCAGGTTCAAATCCATGGACATGACCCAACTGGCGCAGATGGTGAACTGGCTGGATGAACAGCACCGCCGCGACCGCGCCGAAATCGCCCGCCTGCAACAACGTCTGGAATCGCAGACCAACGAATTGCAGGAGCAGGCGCGGAGCGTCAAGGAACTCGAACAGCGCCTCACCAGCACCCAAACCCAGATCGGCCGCTTCGATCAGGTCGATCAGGCCCTGCAAAACCTCCGCACCGAGTTGACGATCATGGTCAACAACCAGGCGGAGGAGCTGGCCAAGACGCAGCGGGAGGGTGAGCGCGCCCGCATGACCGATCGCGAAGGCCTCACCCGCGGCGTGGCCGAGGTGCGCAAAGAATTGGGCCGCCTGCGCCCGCTGGAAGAGGAGATCGGCGTGCGCAAAGCCGAAGACCAGCGGCTGAATGAGGTCGTGATCAACCTGCGCCAGGAAGTGGCCGATCTGAACAAAGATATCGACGAACGCACCCGATCTTTGCCCTATCTCAGCGAGCAGCGCAACCACGACAACAAGCGCATCGCCCAATTGCAGCAGGAAAACGTGGAGATCTTCAAGCGGGTGGAGGAAATGGCGGGCAAAACGCAGATGCTGGAGCAGAAACAGCAGAAAACCGCCAGCCAGGCGCAGGGCTTCGCCGTCGCCGCCGAGGAGATGAAACAGGGCCAGAAGCAGTTCGTGGAATCGCTGAAGCTGGCCGACGCCGACCGCCAGCGCCAGATGCGCGAGTGGCAGGAGATTTTCACCGCCCAGAGCGCCCAATTCGACGAATTTCGCCAACGCCTGAAAGAATTCGCGGCCAAATATGAGGCCGCGGATCGCGCTCTGGCCAGCCTGGAACAGTTCCAGACGCGGCTGCAACGCGAGCAGAACCAGGTGGCCGAATTGCAGCGCCTGGCCGAAGAGCGCCAACGCCGCGAAGTGGCCAATTTTCAGGCCGAGATCGAAAAACGCTGGAAAAAACAAACGCTGGAATGGGATTTTCAATGGGAACAGCAGGCCAAGGTCAACGCCACAGTCAAAGATCGCTTCCCCGCGATTGCCCTGCAACTCGAACACCACACCGCCTTGCTCGAGTTCCTGTGGCGCGCGGCCGAGGCCGAGGGGGGCGCGCAACTGCGGGCAGCGCAGCAATGGCTGGGTGAGTTGCAGAAACTGGCCGAACAGCGCCAGAAGTTGCTCAAGGCCTACGAAGAGCGCACCTATCAACAGCCATGAAGGTCATCGCCACGGCCGGGCATGTCGATCACGGCAAGTCCTCCCTGGTGCGGGCGCTCACCGGCATCGATCCGGATCGCCTGCGCGAGGAAAAGGAGCGGGGTCTCACCATCGACCTCGGCTTTGCCTGGATGGATCTGCCCGGCGGCGAGACCGTGGGCATCATCGATGTGCCGGGACACATCGATTTCATCAAAAATATGCTGGCCGGGGTGGGGGGCATCGACGCCGCCCTCTTCGTCATTGCCGCGGATGAAGGGGTGATGCCGCAGACCGAGGAACATCTGGCCATCCTCGACCTGCTGGAAGTCCCGCGTGGGGTGATTGCGCTAACCAAGATCGACCTGATCGATGAGCCGGGCTGGCTGGAGCTGGTGGAAGAGGAGATGCGGGAGCTGTTGGCGGCCACTTCGTTGGCCGCGGCCCCGATCGCGCCCGTTTCCGCGCACAGCGGCCAGGGGGTGGCCGATCTAAAAAAGGCGCTGGCCGCGGTGCTGGCCGCAGCCCCGCCTCGGCCCGATCTGGGCCGGCCGCGGCTGCCGATCGACCGCGTGTTCACCATCGCCGGCTTTGGCACCGTTGTCACCGGCACCCTGATCGATGGCAGTCTGCGCGTGGGGGAAGAGGTGGCCATCCTCCCCGGCGATTTGCGCGCCCGCGTCCGCGGCCTGCAGACGCACAAAACCAAGCTGACCGTGGCTCACCCCGGCTCGCGCGTGGCCATCAACCTCAGCGGCGTCCACCCCGACCAACTCGACCGCGGCCAGGTCATCACCCTGCCGGGGCTGCTGCGGCCCAGTCTGCGCCTCGACGCCCGCATCCGCGCCCTGGCCGCTGCGCCCGCGGCCATGCGCCACAACATGGAGATCAGCTTTCACGCCGGCGCGGCCGAACTGATCGGCCGGCTGCGGTTGTTGGAGGGGGATGAGTTAGCGCCCGGCCACGAGGCCTGGGCGCAG
>JABWBG010000012.1 GCA_013360575.1 Caldilineales bacterium | reverse complement strand
CTCCTCCGCGGGTGGTGGGATTGGGACTGCGGGCCCCGGAGATCGTCACCCTGCCGGGGCGGACCCTGTTGGCCGGGCGCACGCGGCGGACGCGCCCGCGCGGGTGGGTGACGGCGCTGGGCTACCTGCTCTTGGTGGCCCTGGTCGCTGCCGGGCTGGCGGGCGTGGCCCTGCTGCTGCTGCCGCAAGCCACCGTCACCCTGATCCCGGCCCGCACCCGGCTTGTCAGCTCCATCGATGTGACCGCGCGTGTGGGCATCGATGCTGCCGATTATCTCAATCGCCTGACGCCAGCGCGGGCCGTGCAGGCGCAGGTGGATGGCTTTGCCACCGTGCTGACCACCGGGGTGGAGAACGCGCCCCTGGGCAAGGCCACGACCAACGTCACCCTGATCAACCAAACCAACCGCGAGATCCTGGTGCCGACAACGACGGTGGTGCGCACGACCACGGGCAACAATGTGCGGTTTCGGGTGCAGGAGGAGATGACAGTGCCGGCGGGCGTGGGCCAGCAGGCGCGGGTGCTGGTGGAAGCGGTGGAGCCGGGCAGGCAGGGGAATGTGCCGGCGCTGACGATCAACGAGATCGAAGGCCCCCTGAACATCAGCCTGCGCGTGAGCAACCCGGCCCCGGCCAGCGGCGGCTCGGTGGAAAGTGTGGCGGTGGTGACGCAGGCGGACAAGGAACGGGTGCTGGGGCAGTTGCAGGCGGAATTGCAGCAGCAGGCCTATGCCCGGCTGGCGGAAAGCCTGCGTCAGGGCGAGGCGGTGCCTGTGGAAACGGTGCGCACCTTCACCCTGGCCGAGACTTACGACCGTTTCAATGGCGAGGTGTCGGATGTGCTGGGCTTACAACTGCAATTATTGGCCCGCGGCCTGGCCGTGGATGTGACCGCGGCGGAGATGCTGGCCCGTCGTTCTTTGCGCGAGGGTGTGCCTGAGGGGCATTTTTTGCTGGATCAGAGCCTGCGCGTGGGCGAGCCGGCCTACACCCGCTTTGGCAACGAGTCTCTCTCTTTCACCCTCACCGCCAGCGCGGAGGCCCTGGTACCGATCTCGACTGCCCAGGTGCGCAGCTTGTTGGCCGGCGCGCCTCTGGTGGAGGCAGGGCCTCTGTTGCAACGCTCCCTGGCCCTGGCCGCGCCCCCTCAGATCACCCTGGCGCCGGACTGGCTGGGCCGCATCCCCTGGATTCCCACGCGCATCCGCGTGCGGGTGCTGGAGGGCCCGTTGTAACCCACGCCTCCGGCTTGGGGTACACTGTTTTTGCCGATGACCATTTATCTTGCCCTCGATGTTGGCGATCGCCGCATTGGCCTGGCTGCCGGCGCCGATGACGCCCGGCTGGCGCGGCCCCTGGGCATCCTCACCCGCAGCAGCAAGCGCGCGGATTTCGAGGCGTTGGCGCGGCAGGCTGCGGGCTGCGGGGCCGAGCACTTGCTGGTGGGCCTGCCCCTGAACATGGATGGCAGCGAAGGCTTGCAGGCGAAGCGGGTGCGCAAGTTCGCGGAGCAACTCCGCCGCGTCCTGGGCCTGCCCCTCACCCTGTGGGACGAGCGCCTGAGCAGCTTCGAGGCCGACCAGATCCTGGCCGAAACCGGCCGCCGTCGCCGCCACAACGACGACATCGCCGCCGCCGCCATTTTACAGAACTTTTTTGGTAGGTTGGTAAATTGGTAGATTGGTAAATTGGTAAATTGGTAGATTGGTAGATTGGTGGGGATCGCCAAAAAACACGAAAACCCACCAATCTACCAATCTACCAACCTACCCCCCCCCCACGCACCACGCACCACGTTTTACGCCCATGCCCCTCCTCCGCGCGTTTCCCCGTTTCCTCATCTTCCTCCTCACCCTGGCGGCGGTGGCCGGCGCGGCGCTGCTGGCCCGGGAATGGACGCGGGCGCAGCAGACGGCGTATCAAAAGGAAGGCGCGGGCAGCGGCCTCGTGCGCAACGTCGACGCGGCCTGGCGCAACCTCAACCCCGACACCCTGGAAACCCAGCTCTTACAGTTCTATCTCAATCTCAACCGCGACGCCCTCCACACCCCGCTCGACCCCGCGGGCGAACCGATCCCCTTCCGCGTCTCTCTGGGCGAAACAGGGTTCGACATCTCCGAACGGCTGCAAGACCTGGGCCTGATCCGCGACGCCGGCCTGCTGCGGCTGTACATGCGCGTCACCGGCATCGACCAACGGCTGGAGGCAGGCGATTTCCAACTCTCCCCGGCCATGAGTGCGGTCGATATCCTGGAGACCCTGCAAAGCGCCCGCGCCGAAGATGTGCTGGTGCGCATCCTCGAAGGCCGCCGGGCCGAGGAGATCGCCCTGCTGCTGCAAGAAAATGGCATCGTCGCTGCCGCCGACTTCCTGGCCGCAGTGCGCACCGGCGACCTTGCCCTGCTGGGCCTGGAGGAGTATCCCCTGCTGGCCAGCAAACCCCCCGCCCTCTCCTTCGAGGGCTATCTTTTCCCCGATACCTATCGCTTCCCCCTCAACGCCGCGCCTGCCACCATCCTGCGCCTGATGTTCGAGACCCTGGAACTGCGCGTGACTCCCGAAGTGCGGCAGAGCATCACTGCCGGCGGCCTCAGCTTCCATCAGGCCCTGACGCTGGCCTCGATTGTGGAGCGGGAAGCGGTGCTGGCCGATGAGCGCCCCCTGATTGCCTCCACCTACCGCAACCGCTTGGGCGAGATCTGCGCCAACGAAGTCTTCGGCTACCTGGGCGCGGATCCCACCGCCCAGTACGCCATGGGCTACAACCCTGATCAAGACACCTGGTGGCCGACTGTGGCCACGGTGGAAGAGTATCTGGCCTTCAATTCTCCCTACAACACCTATCTCTATCCCGGCCTGCCCCCCGGCCCCATTGCCAGCCCCGGCCTGGCCTCGATCCAGGCGGTAGCCAATCCTGCCGAGACGCAATATTGTTACTTTGTGGCCAGCAGCGGCGGCGCCCACGTCTTCGCGGTCACCGGAGCGGAGCACCAGTTCAACGTGGAGACGTACCAACGTTGACCCGTTAACATCTTCTACCTGCCATGCAGCCGGAATCGGCGCTATCGTCGTCGCCCACCTCCCCATTTTTGCCCGCGGCCCTGCGATGGGCGGCGCACCCACACAGGGGCGCGCCTACACGGACGGCGCTGTGGCTGCTGTCTGTGGCCCTGATCCTGACGGCATGTGCGCCTCGCGCCACGCCGCCGGTGTTCAAGATCGCCATCATCGCCCCCTTCGAAGGCCCCTCCCGGCCCCTGGGATACAGCATCCTGCACGCGGTGCGGCTGCGTGTGCAGGCCTGGAACGCTAGCATGCCCGCGCCCAAGATCGAGATCATCGCCCTCAACGATGACGGCGACCCGGAGTTGGCCGCGCGATTGCCCGCGCAACTGGCGCTCGATCCTGCGGTTCTGCTGGTGTTGGGCCCGCCCCAGGGCCACACCGCCCGCGCTGCCCTGGGGCCACTGGCTGCATGGGGATTGCCCACCCTGGCGCTTGCCCCCCTGCCAGGTGAGGACGAGCACACAGGCCCGCCCGCGCCGGCTGCGGTCATCCCCTTTGCCGGCGATGATAGCAGGCTGGCCGCGGCGTTGGCTGATGTGGCGGGCGCCGCGGCTGTGGCCTGGCAACTGCCTCTGGCCACGCCCAGCATCTGGGTGGGGGATCCGTTGACCCTGGCCGAGTTGCTGATCACGCGGCCGGAACTGGCCGCGGCTGCGGGCAGTGTGGCGGCAGAGCCGGCGCTGGTAGCCTGGGCGCCCCTGCCTGAAGGGGGCCTGATCTGGGCCGCGGCTGCCCCCGCCGCGCTGCCCGCGGATTTTATCGCCGCCTACACCGCGGCCGCCGGCGAACCCCCCACGCCCATGGCCGGCCTGGCCTTTGCTGCCGTGGATGCGGCGCTGCCACTGCTGGCCCAAAACCAGGAACGCGCCGCCCTGGGCCTCGCTTTGGCTGAGTTGCCCCTCCCCCCCTTCCATCGCTACCTCAGGAGCGCGGACGCATGTTGTCAACCTCTCCCCTGACACACCCGGTCACGGGCTGGCCCCTGCGGGTGCTGATGCTCTCGCCCGAATATGAGATGCAGCGCGTGGGGGGGTTGGGCGCCCACGTCTGCGCGTTGGCCCCGCGGCTGGCCGATCATCTCTATCTCGACCTGATCGTGCCCTGGTACGACGGCAGCGAAGCCCTGCACAGCGTGCAGCAGCACAGCATGGGCCGCTACGGGCAGGTGTACAGCGTTGGCGTCAGCGAGCCGGAGGGGGGAGAGGGCTATGTGCAGCGGGTGTGGGAAATGAACGACCAGCTCAACGCCCAGGCGACCACGCTGATCGAGGCCGGCGCGGCCTACGACCTCATGCACGCCCACGACTGGCTGACCGGCTTCGTCGCCAACGACCTGCATCAGCGCTATCACATCCCCCTGGCCACCACGATCCACGCCACCGAGCATGGCCGCGTGCAGGGCCGGACGCAGGCCAGCGGCATCAGCCAGGGCATCCACGAGGCGGAGCGGCATCTCGCCCGCGCCTCGGATCAGGTGATCGCGTGCAGCCTGTTCATGCGCGAAGAGATCGCCAGCGTGTTGGGCGTGGCAGAGAGCAAGATCACGGTGATCCCCAATGGGGTGGAGAGCAAACCACTGCTGCAGCAGCCAGACGAGGCAGCCCTGCGCCGGCGCTTCCACTTGCCCGCGGCCGGCCCCCTGATCTTTTTTGTAGGTCGGCTGGTGTGGCCCAAAGGCCCCGATCTGCTCGTCAGCGCCATGGCCAGGGTGATCGCCGCCTTTCCTGACGCCAGCGCCATCCTCGCCGGCAGAGGCCCGCTACATGATCACTTACAAGAGCAGATCCGCGGCCTGGGATTGCAGGAGCGGGTGCGGTTGGTCGGTTTCATCAGCGATGAACTGCGGGATGAACTATACGCGCTGGCCGATGCCGCGGTTTTCCCCAGCCGTTACGAGCCATTTGGCATCGTGGCTCTGGAGGCGATGGCCGCGGGCGCGCCGGTGATTGTGGCCGATGTGGGCGGCTTGCGCGAAGTGGTGAACCACGGCCACACCGGCCTGTGCACAGCCGCAGAGAGCGCCGACGCCCTGGCGCAGGCCATTATCGCCACCCTGGCCGACCCGCCGGCCGCGCGGCAGCGAGCCACGCACGCGCGGGTGCTGGCCCGCAGCCAATTCTCCTGGGATCGCATTGCCGCTCAGACCCTGGCGCTGTACCGGTCGCTGCTTGCTTTCTAAACCCGAATCACCTTGAAAGGACGATGGATGACCCGTCCTGAACCGGCGGGGAGCAAAGAAAACGGCGTATCCCGACGCGACGCCCGGCGTCATCACCGGTAACGCGGGTCGCCTGGCATTTCCCTGCCCCAGACTACTTGACATAGCGATCAGACCTTGCTAAAATGGCGTTATTGAGAAGAACCTCCCATTGCGGCCAAGTCATTGTTAAGGCCGCGTTTTCGCGGAAGCCTACCTGCTTTCGCTCTTTTCATCCAGGAGGAATGCAGTGAAAATATCGAAACAATCGGCATGGCTGGCTCTTACCGTGGCGCTGGCGTTGATGCTGAGCGTGGCCGCTTGGACGACCCTGGCCGGCGGAACCACGACCGGTGAATTGCTGCGCAACGGCGGGTTCGAGTCCGGCTTCAGCGCCCGCGGCGGCTGTGGCATGGTGGGCAATGACTGGAACTGCTTCACCAGCGGCGGCCGCGCCGCCTACGGCTTCTATGACGAGGGCTGGGGCCGCGCCATCGCCGAGGGCAGCCACGCCCAGATGATCGAGATCAACACGCGCGGCCAGTTCGGTGATCAGAACCGCACCGCCGGCATCTATCAGACCCTGAATGTGGTCAAGGGCCAGACCTATCAACTGGCTTTCAAGGCCATGATCCGGGCCGATGACCTGGCCGCGGGCGGCGATCCCTGGCGCTACGTGATGCTGGTCGGCTTCGACCACAGCGGCGGCCAGAAATGGGCTGATGCCGTGTGGCAGGAAGTCAACGCCGGCCCCATCCAGGATCGCCTCAACCCGAGCGGCTATCACACGGTCAGCGTGCCGGTCAAGGCCACCGGCAACAAACTGACAGTGTTCATCGCCGGGCGGATGAAGTGGGGCGATTGGAATCGGGAGGTCGATTTCAATATCGACGGCGTCTCCCTGAAGGGTGTGGCCCCGGCCGCGCCCGCGCCCACCCCTACTACACCCGCACCCTCCACCGGCGCCGCGCCCGCGCCCGCGCCCAAGACGGTGACCAGACTGGTGTGCGATGGCCCCAATCTGCTCAAAAATGGTGGCTTCGAGTCTGGCTTCGATGCGGATGGCACCGGCAAGAGCTGGGGGCCCTTGCAGAATGGCGGCGCCGCGGCCTTTGGCTTCTATGACGACACCTGGCCGGCTGTGGTAGCCGCGGGCAAGCACGCCCAATTGTTGGAGATCAACACCTATGGCCGCACACTCAGCGATCCGGATCGCTTCATCGGCATCTATCAGGGCGTGCGCAACCTGAGCAAGGGCGCCACCTACGAGATCAGCTTCCAGAGCATGATCCGTGAGGCCGGCGATTACAGCGATGAAGACCCGAATCGCTACGAAGTGCATTGGGGGTACGAGGCAGGCGTCAAACCTGTGGCCGCGGTGGCCGATCTCGATGCCCGGTACGGCGCAGCAGTCTCCGGCATCTTCTCTCGCACCGCGCCCGGCGCCTACAGCCCCTATCGCATGACCTTCACCGCCCCCAGCTCGGATCTGATGATCTACCTGCTGGGTCTGAAGAAGTGGGCGACGGTGGAGCGGGAGGTTGATTTCGATTTCGATGAGGCGGCGCTGCGCAAATGCCGCACCGTGACCACGGTGGAAGGCGGCAGCAATGGCGGCAGCTCGACCTGCACCTACGTGGTCAAGCGCGGGGACACGCTCAGCGCCATCGCAGCCAAATACCACACCACGGTGTCGGCGCTGGCCGCGCAGAATGGCATCAAGAATGTCAACCGCATCTATGTGGGACAGGTGCTGAAGACGCCCTGCCCGGCGACCACCACCAGCACCACGACCACGACGACCACCACAACCACAACCACGACCACCACCACCACGACCACTGACACGGACAGCACCGCGGCCAGGGTGCATGTGGTGCGTCGCGGCGAGTACCTCAGCCAGATCGCGGCCCGCTACGGCGTTACCGTCGCCGAACTGCGCAAGATCAACCACATCAAGAATGTCAACCGCATCTACCCCGGCCAGCGGTTGACCATCCCCTCTTCCTGATCGCCCTTCCCGCCCGGCAGGTTAGAACGTTCCAACGTTCTAACCTGCCGGGGCCAGGCCTTGCATGCTCCACGGCCCGGCCCAGGTGATGCGCACATCTACCAACTGCCCGCGTAGATCGCGATCGTCCTCAAAGAAGACCAGGCGGTTCTGCGGGGTGCGGCCCCGCCATTTCTCTTTGTGACGATCTTCGACCAGCACTTGCACATCCTGATCCAGCCAGCGGCGGTTGTAGGCGGTGCTGATGCGTTCGTGTTGCGCTTCCAGTTGCTGGTGGCGGGCGCGCTTTTCCTCGTCGGGCACATCATCCACCATGCGGCGGGCGCTGACCGTGCCCGGCCGTGGGCTGTAGCGGGCGAGATGCGTTTTTTCTAGTTGTAGCTCTTCCAGGATGTCGTAGGTGCGCTGGAAGTGGGCTGCACTCTCGCCGGGGAAACCGACGATGATGTCGGTGTGGATGGCAACCGCGGGGATGATGCTGCGGATGCGGGCAATCAGGCGGCGGTAATCGGCCACGGTGTAGCCTCGCTTCATCTGCGCCAGCACTTCATCATCTCCCGCTTGCAGGGGGACTTCGATATGAGGCATGACTTTGGGCAGGGCCGCCACCTGCTCTAGCAGGGCATCGCTCATGTAATTGGGGTGGCTGGTGAGAAAGCGGATGCGCTCCAGGCCGGGGATGGGGTGGATGGCGGCCAGTAGATCGCCAAGATGGGGGGCGCCGCCGAAATCATAGCCGTAGCGGTCGACGATCTGCCCCAGCAGGGTGACTTCTTTTACGCCCTGGGCCACCAACTCGCGCACCTCGGCCACGATCTCTGGCAGGGGCCGGCTGCGCTCGATCCCGCGGCGGAAGGGGATGATGCAGAAGGTGCAGGCATGGGAGCAGCCGTAGACCACGGGCACGAAGGCCGCCACCGGCGTCTCGCCTGCCAATGAAAGGTGCTTGAGCGAGGCGTTGGGCAGGGCTTCATCTTGCAGATGGTGGCGCTGCGCCAGTTGCTGCTGTTCCAGGGCGGCCAGCTCCTGATCCACCAGCCGCTCGCGCAGGTGGTCGATCAGGGGCTGCGCTTCGCTGGGGCCCATGAACACATCCACCCAGGGGAAGGCCGCGGCCAACTGCGGCGAGGGCTTGACCCCGACCATGCAGCCCATGAGGGCGAGGGTGCGTTGCCGATGCTGTGTGCGCCAGGGCTTCAGCGCTCCCAGCTTGCCCAGGGCTTTGTCTTCGGCGCTTTGGCGCACCACGCAGGTGTTGAGGATGACGATGTCGGCTTCGTCGATATCGAGGGTGGGTTCGATGCCCAGCTTTTCTAGCTCGGCCCCGACGTGGGTGGAGTCGGCCACGTTCATCTGGCAACCGATCGTCCACAGGTGATACTTTTGCATGTGACCTCCGTTGGCGGTCCCCTGTACGAGGGGCCAACAGTGTGGAATGAAAAAAATGAGAGGGGGAGTATAGCAGGAGAGGCCGCGCCGCGCCAAGAGAGGCCGGGCCCAAATGCACAGGACAGCGGTTAACCGCCGATGGCTGGCAGGGTGAAGGTGATGGTCACGCCCTGCCCCAGCCCCGCGCTCTCGGCCCAGATGCGCCCGCCATGGCGTTCGATGATCTGCTGCGCCAGGGAGAGGCCCAGGCCCATGCCCGCGAACTGGCGGTTCGCCCCGCTATCGGCCTGGTAGAACCGTTCGAAAATCAGGGGCAATTGCTCCGCTGCCAGGCCGATGCCCTGATCGGTGATGGCGATGTACACCTCGGCCTGCTGCCGCCAGGCGCGCGCCACAATGACGCTGCCATCTGGGCTGAATTTGTGGGCGTTGCTGATTATGTTGTTCAGCACCTGCTGCAGATAGTCGGCGTTGGCGCTGACATCTCCCACATTCGCGGCCAGATGCAGTTCCAACGTCTGGCCGCGCGTGGCCAGCACCCGCCGCCACCCCCCTGCCACCGTCTGCACCCACAAGCCCACGTGCACGCGCGTGCGCTGTAGCGGCGTGCTGGCGATCTCGTGGAAGGCGATCAACTGATCCACCAGATGATGCAGATGCTGCGATTGCTCGAGAATGGCGGCCAGACCGGCGTCGATCAGGCTGTCGGCGGCCGCGTCCTGAGCGCGCAGCACTTCTGCGTAGCCCTGAATGATGGCAAGGGGGGTGCGCAACTCGTGCGAGACATTTTGCAGCACCTCCTCACGCACGCGCAGGGCCTGACGCACTTGCGTGTACAGGCGGGTGTTGATCAGCACCGCCCGCAGATGCCCGGCCAGGGTCTTCAACACCAACTCGGCGCTGCCATCGAAGGCGTCCTCTGTGGTGTGTCCCACGGCAAGGAGGGTGGTGCGGATGGGCCACTCGTTCAGGGCGGGGAAGATGCCCAGGGAGCGCAGGGGCAGTTCGGGCAGGCGCAACCAGGCCGCCTCCGGGGTGATGTGGTTGATAAGCAAAGGACGATCCTGGGCGATAGCGGCGCGCAACTCTGGCTGGGCGAGGTCCAGGAACACCTCCCCCCGCTTGATCTCGGCGGCGGTGTGCAGGGACAGGGTCTCGAAATAGGCCTCATCCCAATGGATGGTGAGCAGGGCGAGGAGATCGAACCTGAACGCGGATCGCGCTTCGGCCAGGGCGGCGGCGTGCAGATGGGCATCCTCGTTCAGTGTGTTCATGCTCTGCACGAGTTGGTGCAGCGTCAGCAGACGTTGGTTGAGGCGATGCAGGGCTGCGGTTTGCGCGGCCACGCGCGCCTCCAATTCCTGCTGATAGCGCATATTTTCCCGTTGCAGGCGTTCTTTTTCGTGCAGGAGGCGGTGATACTGATCCGCCCGTTCCACACTCTGCGCCAGTTGCGCTTCTTCGATCGGTTTGAGCAGATAATCGTAGGCGTTCAGGCGGAGGGCGCTGACCGCCGTATCCACGGCCGGGGCGCCGGTGATGAGGATGACAGGCAGATGCTCCTCCTGCTGACCGATCCAGGCCAGGAGGTCGATGCCGTTGGCGTGCGTCATGCGGATGTCACTGATCACCACATCGCAGGGCTGGCGATTCAGGATCGCCTGGGCCGCGGCTACCGAATCGGCTTGCCATGTGGTGTGTCCCCTCTCCTGCAGCCAGAGGCTATAGAGTTCGCGCACCAGGGCATCGTCATCGACAATGAGTACGTGGGCCATGGTTAGATTTCCGTGAGGGGGGCTGCGTCTGCGGGTGTGCTGGCGGCCAGAGGGAAATAGAGGGTGAAACAGGCGCCCCTGGTGTCGTCGCCAGCGGCGGCGGTTGGATGGGCCTTGATGAAGCCGTCATGCTGGCGCATGATGCCGTAGACCTGCGCCAGCCCCAGGCCTGTGCCGCCGGACGCGCCCTTGGTGGTGTAGAAAGGCTCGAAGATGAAGGGGAGCACCTCGGGGGAGATGCCGGCGCCGGTGTCCTGCACTGTCAGCGTCACCCAGTCGCCCGGCCACATCTCCGGCAGGGGCAGGGCTGCGCCGGCTGCGACCTGCAAGCGCTGCACGTGCAGGCGGATCGCGCCTCCCCGGGGCATGGCATCGCGGGCGTTGAAGATGAGATTGGTCAACAGGCGTTGGATCTGGGCGGGATCGGCGGCGATGGGATGGGGCGGGGGGTCGCTGTGCAGTTCGATGTGGATGGTGGGGGGCAGGCTGGGGTGGAGCAGGGCAATGGCCTCTTGGGCGAGGGTGGCGAGATCGTGCCGGCGTTTATCGATCACCGATTGGCGGCTGAAGTCGAGGATCTGGCGGACGAGGGCGGCGCCACGGCGGCCCTGTTCGGCCAGGAGCTGCAAGTGACGGCGGGCCGCGGTGGGCATGTCCTCGCGTTTTTGCAGCAAGTCGGCGAAACCGATGATGCCCTGCAAGATGTTGTTGAAGTCGTGGGCAATACCGGCGGCCATCTGCCCCACCGCGACCAGGCGTTGGCGCTGCTGCTCCCGCTCCTGCTGCTGCCGTTGCCCTGTGACATCGCGCAGCACCAGCACCCATTCTTCTCCCTCGGTCAAGGCCCGGGAGGCGATCTCGAAATGGCGGCCCCCCTGGGCGAGGGCGACGTCAGCCTGGCTGGCGGGGGCGAGCATCTGGGCGAGGCCCACATCCCCCAGATGGGTGAGGCTGCCGGCCGCGTCGTAGCGGGCCAGCAGATGCAGCATGGCGGCTGCGGCGGGGTTGACGAGGGCGGGGCGATGCTGGGCGTCCAGCCAGAGCACACCTTCGGGCACGGTGTCTACGAGTTGCTGCATCAGCCGCGCCTGGGCCTGCGTCTGCATCAGCAGGCTGATGCGCTCGGCGGCGGCGGCGAGCTGGCGGGTTGCGGCTTCGGCCAGGGCGATTTCGGCGGCTGTCCAGGAGCGGGGGGCGGTATCGCCCAGGTAGAGATCGCCGATGGCTTGTCCCTGCTGTTGGATGGGCAGGTGCAGATAGGTCAGGTCGCTGTGCGCGGCCAGGCGCGCGTCCAGATCGAATGGGGCGGGGCCCGCGGCCAGGGGGGAGAGCGCGTCGACGCAGGCGGGGGGGAGGCCGGCGGCGGCCACGGCGGCGGTCACGTAGGGGCGCCCCTGTGTGGGAGCCCCTACATGGCCGCCGCCGTGGATGCGGATCATGCCCTGGGGGGCGGCAAGGGCTTGGAGGAGTTGCGGCAGGGTGGCGTCAAGCAGGGCCTGTAAATCGTCGGCCGCGGCGGCGGCGGCGATGATGGCGTTCAGCGTCTCGGAATGGCGGGCGCGCTGCTGCACCTCGGCAAAGAGGCGGGCGTTCTCGATGGCGACCGCGGCCTGGTTGGCGAAGGCCATCACGGTTTGGGCGATCTGGGTGTCGAAGGTGTGGGGCTGGTGGCTATCCACATTGAGGGCGCCGATCAGCTGGCCCTTGATCAGCAAGGGTGCGCCGATCCAGGAGCGGATGGCCCTGGTTTCGGCCATATCCACCCAGGTGGGCTCGGCGCGGGTATCGGCGATGACCTGGATCTGGTGAGAATGGAAGCGGGCGAGGATGGCAGGCCCGTGGCTATCCATCAGCGTCTGCAAGCGCTGGATGTCCGCAAAGCCGCGCCCGGCATAGAAACGGGGATGGCCGGCCGGGTCGAAGAGATAGATGGAGGCGCTGTCGAAGGCCACGACCTGGCGGAGCAGGGTGAGGGTGCGGTCCAGCACCTCGCTGAGGGTGTATTCGGTGGTGAGCAGCGCGCCCAGGGCCTGCAGCGTCTGCGAGAGGAGGAGCTGTTGGCGTTCCGCGGCGAAGAGGCGGGCGTTTTCCAGGGCAATGGCGGCCTGGCGGCTGAAAAGGTCCAGGGCCTGGGCGTGGTGCGCCTGGTAGAAGTCGGGCTCGATCTTCTCGATGGAGAAGAAGGCAATGACCTCTTCACCCAGGAGGATGGGCGCGCCCAGCCAGGAGCGGAAGGGGGAGTGGGGGAAGACCTGCACCCAGTCGGGGTCTGCCTGGGTATCGGCGATGCGCAGCGCTCGCCCCATCTCGGCCACGCGGCGGAGGTTGGGTGTGGCGGCCACGGGCAGGCTCAGGGTTTGCAGGGCCTGGGCCACGGCCTGGTCGTGCGCCTGGTAATTGATGGAGCGGGCGATCTTGGCTATGCCCTCCTGCACGGTGAAGACGCAGCCGCCGTCGAGGGGGATAATGCGCTGGATCAGCTCCAGTAGGCGGTCGAAGATCGTTTCCAGATCGAGGCTGGCGCCGAGGATGAGGCCGATCTGGCGCAGGGCTTCGGTCAGGCGCAGTTGCTGCTGTTCACTTTCCAGCAGGCGGGCGTTTTCGATGGCGATGGCCGCGTGATCGGCAAAGAGCTGGAGCAAGCGCAGATGTTCGGGGCCGAAGCGCACGTTTTTTTGATCGGAGGCGATATTGAGCACGCCGATGATCTGCCCGCGCACGATCAGGGGGACGGCGGCGACGCAATGGAAAGGGTAGCCGTGGTAGGCGGCGGCATGGTGGGGCCAGGTTTCGTAGTCCTCGATCACCATGGGCTGGCCGCTTTGGGCAATGCGGCCGGAGATGCCTTCGCCCAACTGCAGGACGACATGATCGAGGGCGGGGGGCAGGTTGTAGGGCACGGCCATGCGCAGGACGTGTTGTTGGGGATCGAGGAGATAGAGGGCGCCGATGCTGGCGCCCAACAGTTCGGCGGCGCGGCGCATGATGGCGGGCAGGAGATCGGCGAGATTGGGCTGGGCGGTGAGGGCGAGGGCGGTGTCGTAGAGCGCGGCCATTTCCAGGGCGTTGCGCTGGGCGGCGGCCAGCAACTGGGCGCGGGTCAGGGCCTGGGCGGCGCTGTTGGCGATGAGGCTGAGCAGACGCTGGTCGGCGTCGCCCTCGGGGGGGGCGGCGTCGGGGCGGGGCGTGCGCCAGAGGGCGCAGACCACGCCCAGGGCCTGATCGGCGACGAGCATGGGCGCGCTGAGGCTGGCGCGGATGCCCTGACGGAGGAAGAGGGAGGGGGCGAGGAAGCGGGTTTCGTGGGCAAAGTCGGACACGGCCACGACCTTCTTTTCCTGCAGGACGAACTGGGCCAGGGATTGGTCGCTGGCCTTTTTGATGTGCAGGCTGCCGACGAAGGCTGCGGGCCAGCCGTGGGCTGCGGCCAGCAGCAGGCCGCCCTGGGGATGGGGGAGGAGGATCTCGCAGAGATCGGGCTGGAGGGTTTCCTGCAGGGCTTGGAGGGTGTAGGCGAAGATGGCGTCCGGCCCCACGGCCTCCAGCAGGGCTTGGGAGAAGCGCTGCAAGGCTTGTTGCTGGCGCAGGCGGTGGGCGGTCTGTTGCTGGCGCAGCCGCGACATTTCCAGGGCGGCGGCGATCTGGTCGGCGAAGAGCATCATGGCCGTGCGGTCTTGCGGCGCGATCTCCGGCCCCCAGATGGCGAGCAAGCCCAGGGGTTTGCCTTCGGTGCGCATCAGCAGCAGCGCGCCCTTGAGATCGGCGTGGACGCCGGCCTGTTGCAGCAGGGTGCGGGCGTGGGCGCGGGCGGGGGCAGGGAGGAAGTGCTCGATCACCTCCGTGGGGCTGTGAAAATAGACCGCTTCGCCGCCGGCGATCAGATCGGGCCAGAAGGGGAGGGAGCGCAGCGGCATCTTCAGCGGCTCCGCCTGGCCGAGATGGGCGACGCGGGCGTTACGGCGAGCGGCCTCGTCCAGGGATACGTAGGCGGCCTGGAGATACGACGTACCGTCGTCGCTGCCCTCCTCAGAGAGTAGCAGCACCGCGCAGTGCATGCCCAGGGCCAGCAGCTCTGCGCCCAGGGTCTCCATCACCTGGGCGGGGGTGGCCGCGGTGTGCACGCGGGCGCTGACGCGCAGCAGCGCGGTGAAGAGATCCTGGGCGCGGGTGAGCGCGGCCAGGTGCGCGGTGGGATTGAGATCGCCGAAGTCGGCGATGGAGGGGCTTACAGTCGGCGGCGGCATGATAGGCTCGCAAGTGAGTTGCACGACCGCCTGCAGCGACTCGCTATCGAGCTGAATCGTTGGGCGGTCGTGCAACTCACTTAGAAGGCACTTAGATAAGGCAACCGCCTGCAGCGACTCGCTATCGAGCTGAATCGCTGGGCGGTCGTGCAACTGACTTAGAAGGAATGCAAGGCTTTATAAAGGAACTGGCCGGTGTAGGAGCGGGGATGGGCGGCGACTTGTTCCGGGGTGCCTTCCACCACGATCTTGCCGCCCTTGCCGCCCCCCTCTGGGCCCATGTCGATCACCCAGTCCGCGGCCTTGATCACATCGAGGTTGTGCTCGATCACCAGCACGGTGTTGCCGCGGTCGACCAGATCATGCAGCACATGCAGCAGCTTTTCCACATCCGCAAAGTGCAGGCCGGTGGTGGGTTCGTCCAGGATGTAGAGGGTGTTGCCGGTGGCGCGGCGCGACAATTCTTTGGAGAGCTTGACGCGCTGCGCCTCGCCGCCGCTGAGGGTGGTGGCGGGCTGGCCCAGGCGGATGTAGCTCAGGCCGACGCGGTGCAGGGTCTGCAGCCGGCTGTGGATGCTGCTGATGTTGGCGAAGAAGTCCAGCGCCTCTTCCACGGTCATGTCCAGCACATCGGCGATGGACTTGCCTTTATAAACCACCTCCAGGGCCTCGCGGTTGTAGCGTTTGCCCTGGCACACCTCGCAGGGCACGTAGACGTCGGGCAGGAACTGCATCTCGATGCGCAGGATGCCATCCCCCTGGCAGGCTTCGCAGCGCCCGCCCTTGACATTGAAGGAGAAGCGCCCCGGGGTGTAGCCCCGCACTTTCGCTTCGGGCAGGTTGGCAAAGAGCTTGCGGATCGGCGTGAACAGGTCGGTGTAGGTGGCAGGGTTGGAGCGGGGCGTGCGCCCGATGGGGGACTGGTCGATGTCGATCACTTTGTCCAGGTGCTCCAGCCCTTCCAGCGTTTCGAACGGGCCCGGTTTCTGCCGCGCCCGGTACAGGCGCTGGGCGAGGGCGTGGTAGAGGGTGTCGATGACGAGGGTGGATTTGCCGGAGCCGCTGACGCCGGTGACGACGACGAAGCGGCCCAGGGGGATGCGCACATCCAGCCGGCGGAGGTTGTTGGCGCTGGCCCCGCGCAGGATCAGTTCCTTGCCGGAGCCGATCCTGCGGGCGGCGGGGATGGGGATGCTGCGGCGGCGGGAGAGGAAGGCGCCGGTGAGGCTGGCCTGGTCATTGGCCACCTCTGCCGGCGTGCCCGCGGCCACCACTTCGCCGCCATGCTCGCCCGCGCCCGGCCCCAGGTCAATCAGCCAATCCGCGGCCTGCATCGTCTCCTCGTCATGTTCCACCACGAGCACGGTGTTGCCCAGGTCGCGCAGGTCGTAGAGGGTGCGGATCAGGCGGGCGTTGTCTCGTTGGTGCAGGCCGATGCTGGGCTCGTCCAAAATGTAGAGCACGCCCATCAACTGCGAGCCGATCTGCGTGGCCAGGCGGATGCGTTGCGCTTCACCCCCGCTCAACGTCCCTGCCTGGCGGTTCAGGGTGATATAGTCCAGCCCTACATCGAACATGAAGCGCAGCCGCGCCTGGATCTCTTTCAGCACCTGCCGGGCGATGATCCATTCCCGCTGGCTGAGGGGAGAGGCAGCGGGGACTTCTTCCGGCAGGGAGGCGCTGTCATGCGCCTCCTGGCTGCTGCCGCGCAGGGCGCGCACCCAGTCCAGGGCCTCGCTCACGGCCATGCGCGTCACCTCTTCGATGTTCAGGCCGTGCACGGTGACGGCCAGGGCCTCTGGCCGCAGCCGTTTGCCCTGGCAGGTGGGGCAGGGGCGGTTGGTCATGTACCGTTCCAGGAATTCCCCGCGGATGTATTCGGAGGTAGTCTCCCGGTAGCGGCGCTGCAAGTTGGGGATGATGCCCTCGTAACTGGTCTCGTATTGCCGCTGCTGGCCCTGTTGATTGACATAACGCACCTTGATCGTGTCCCCGCGCTTGCCTCCGTACAGGATGATCTCCTGCTGCTTGCGGCTGAGCTGTTGCCAGGGGGCGTGGGTGGGGATGCCATAGTGTTTGCAGGCTGCTTCCACCAGGGCCTGATAATAGGTGGCGGTATCGCGCGACCAGGGGTGCAGCGCGCCATCGGCCAGGCTCAGTTCTGGATCGGGCGCGATCAGGTCGGGGTCGAACTCCATCTGTGTGCCCAGGCCGGAGCAGGTGGGGCAGGCGCCGTGCGGCGAGTTGAAAGAGAAGGTGCGCGGTTCGATCGCGGGCAGGGAGATGCCGCAGGCCGCGCAGGAGAGGTGTTCGGAGAAGAGGCGGAGCCGGCTTCCAGTCGAGTCGGGCAGGTCGGAATCGCTGACATCGGCCACGGTCATCACGCCGCCGCCCAGGGCCAGGGCCGTCTCCACCGAATCAGTCAGCCGGGTGAGATCCAGGCTCTCCTGCCCATTTTCCCCCCGCCGCACGATCACACGGTCGACGACAGCTTCGATGCTGTGCACTTTGTAGCGATCCAGCTCGATCTCATCATTGACATCGTGCACCTCGCCATCGACGCGCACGCGCACAAAGCCGGCCTTGCGCACATCCTCGAACACGTTCTTGTGCTCCCCCTTGCGATCCTTGACCAGGGGGGCCAGGATGAGCAGGCGGCTGTTCTCTGGGTACTCGGCAATGGCATCGACGATCTGCTGCGGGGTTTGGCGGCTGATGAGGCGCCCGCACTGGGGGCAGTGCGCCTGGCCGATACGGGCAAAGAGCAAGCGCAGGTAATCGTAAACTTCGGTGACCGTGCCGACGGTGGAGCGGGGGTTGCGGCTGGTGCCCTTCTGGTCGATGGAGATGGCAGGGGAGAGGCCCTCGATCTGGTCGACATCGGGCTTTTCCATCAGGCCCAGGAATTGGCGGGCGTAGGCGGAGAGGGACTCGACATAACGGCGCTGGCCCTCGGCGTAGATCGTGTCGAACGCCAGCGAGGATTTGCCCGACCCGGACAGGCCGGTGATCACCACCAGCTTGTCGCGCGGGATTTCGACGGTGATATTTTTTAGATTGTGTTCGCGCGCACCGCGGACGATCAGTTTATCGTGAGCCATAGGGGTCAGGGGTCAGTGGTCAGTATTCAGTGGTCAGTATTCAGGGGTCAGTATTCAGTGGTCAGTATTCAGTGGTCAGTATTCAGTGGTCAGTATTCAGTGGTCAGTATTCGGTATTCGATAATTAATCATTAATCATTGATTATCAATCATTACGAATTCATCTCGATCAGTCCATCGGGGTGTTTGAGGACGCGGGTGATTTCGGAGGCGAGGGCGGGGTCGCCTGCCGGCGCTACGACCACGTCGAAGTGGCCGTCGGCATAGGGCAGGGGGGTGAACAGGTATTGGTAACGGATGTGGTTGGCATTGAGTGTGGCCCGGCGCAGTTCGCCTATCTCCAGCGCGGCCAGGTCATCATGCAGGATGGCCGCGCTGCGCGCCCGCAGCGATACCCGCAGCGGCGTGATCGGGTCGGGTGGGCGCAGGAAGAGGATACGGTCGCTGCGGCGCAACCGGTTGCTGAGGAAGGCCAGCGCCGGATACGCGGGCAGGTCGGCCCAGGATCGGATCAGGCGATCGGGCAGAGCGAACTGGCCGTTGCCAGCAGGCGTGGCTTCGGGTACACGCGGGTACGCGGCGGGGTCGAGGCTGAGCAGGTGTTCGCGGCGATTGATATACGTGGCCAGCCAGCGTTGCCACTCTGGCCACAGAAAATGGCTGATGCCGGTGTTTTCCGTCCACAATGAGAGGTGGCTGCTGCCGAGCATGGCCGCGGTGATCACATTCATCACCCCACCGTGGCTGACCAGGCAAATGCGCTGGCCGTTGAATTCGGCCAGGATCGCGGCCAGGGCGGCGTGGATGCGGTCGCGAAAGGCCACGAAAGCTGGCTGCCCGGCGCTGGTCGCCTGCCATTCACAGCGGCCCAGCCAGGGCTGGGTGGGGTGATGCAGGGGCAGCTCTTCCCAAAAATCAAGGCTGAACTCCTCCAACCCGGCCACGGTGATCGGTTGCAGGCCCTGAGCGTGGGCAATGGCCAGGGCCGTGCTGTGCGCGCGGCGCAGGGCAGAGGTGATCACCACATCGACCGGGACGTGTTCCGCCATCCACCGGCCCACGGCCAGGGCTTGCGCCCAGCCCAGCGCCGTGAGATTGGGGTCATAGGTGACGATGTTGCTATAGATGTTGGTCATCGACTCGCCATGCCGCACCAGATAAAGCTCGGTGCCGACGCGGTAGCTGTAGCCGCGATCGGTCAGCGGCGGCGGGTTCACAGGTTCGGGTGTGATATCTGGCATGGCGGGTGGGCAAGGGGGCGTGAGGCGAATGGGAACCACACATCTTACCAGGAGTTGCGGGCGCTGGCCAAGCGCAGCAGCGTGAGCGATCGCCGGGAAAAGCCCCAAAGGGTTTGGAAACCTTTAGGGCTTGGGATTGCCACCCCAAGACGCCGCCCAACTGGACAGATCGCGGGAAAGGGGTGTAGGATCGGCCCTCATCACAGCTTCTTGATGGCATCGACCTTCGCACCGGGGTGTGGGCAGGCGGGCGTTTGGGAAGTGGTGATACCTGACCCTCTCTCCTTCCCCATCCACCCTGGAGCCTCTTTTTTCATGAGCGCACAAAGCATTGCTGTTTCCTTGCCTCCCACCACCCTCCTGCAAAAACTCGCCCTGGGCGCCGGACGTCTGGCCGGTTGGGGCGTGCAAATCGATACCCCGATCCCCGACAAGTGCGTCATCATCGGCGCGCATCACACCTCTGGCGCCGACTTCCTGGCCTTGATGTTGCTGGCGTTTGGCGGCGGGGTGCGCATGCGTTGGGTGGGCAAGGATGTCTTTTTCCGCCCGCCCTTTGGCCCGTTGCTGCGCGCCATCGGCGGCGTACCGGTGGATCGCAGCCAGCGCAACCAGTTTGTCGGCCAGATGGTGCAGTTGTTCGCGCAGTTGCCCCGTTTTCGTCTGGCCATCGCGCCAGAGGGCACGCGGCAATACAGCACCTATTGGAAGACCGGGTTCTATCATATCGCCAGGGGCGCGCAGGTACCGATCCTCTGCGGCTATGCCGATTACGCCGCCAAAGTGGTGGGCATTGGCCCCGCGCTCATGCCCACGGGCGATATTGCCCGCGATTTCGAGGTGATCCGGGCCTTCTATGCAGGCGTGCAGGGCCGCTATCCCCACCGGCATGGCATTGTGGCCCTGGCCCCCGATAAAGAGCCGGCGCGCGTATGAACCGGGGCACCCTTTACGGCATCGCTGCCTATGCTCTGTGGGGCCTGTTTCCCATCTATTGGAAGGCGCTGGGCCATGTGGCTGCTTCCGAAGTGCTGGTGCACCGCATGATCTGGTCGTTGGTCTTTGTGGCGCTGATCCTGACCTGGCGCGGGCAGTGGGCCTGGCTGGTCGCGCTGCGACGCCGGCCGCGGGCGATGGCTGTATCTGCCCTTGCCGCCATCCTGTTGGGCGTCAATTGGTTTCTCTACATCTGGGGTGTGACCCATGATTTTGTGGTCGAGACCAGCCTGGGCTATTTCATCACCCCTATCCTCAGCGTGCTGTTGGGGGTGCTGCTGCTGCGCGAGCGTTTGCGCGGGGGGCAATGGGCGGCGGTGGCGCTGGCCGCTGTTGGCGTGTTTTACCTCACCCTGGTGTACGGCTCGCTGCCCTGGATTGCCCTCACCCTGGCCTTCACCTTCGGCTTGTATGGCTATCTGAAGAAACGGGTGTCGCTCAGCTCGTTGGAGAGCCTGACCGCGGAGATGATGGCGCTGTTTACGCCGGCGCTGATCTATCTGCTGTGGCTGATGAGCCGGGGCGAGGCCGCGTTCGGCCAGGCGGATGCGGCCACCCATCTCTTGCTGGTGGCCGCGGGCATGGTCACGGCCGTGCCTCTGCTGCTGTTCGGCGCGGCGGCGCGGCGGGTGCCCCTCTCGGCCCTGGGCATCCTGCAATATCTGGCGCCCACCCTGCAATTCCTGTTGGGCGTCCTGCTCTATCACGAGCCCTTCACCACCGCGCATCTCACCGGGTTCATCCTGATCTGGCTGGCGCTGGCGGTGTATACTATCGATGGCCTGCGCCACCGGCAACCGCGCCCGTCCGCGCATCATGGTGGACGATAGACGATGGACGATGGACGATGGTAACGCGAACTTTTGTCTATCGTCTTTCGTCCTTCGTCCACTGTGAGCAAAAAAGGAGTGTAATCTCATGACCTCTCTTTTCTACCGCTTCACCCGCGCTCTGGCCGGTTCCCTCGCCGGCACCTACCTTTTTTCCCGGATCATGCATCACCTGGACAGGCCGGTGTTCCGGCTGACAGGGGGCCGGCGCTCCGCCGCCAGCTTGCTTACGGGTCTGCCCGTCCTCATGCTCACCACCACCGGGGCCAAGAGTGGCCTGCCCCGCACCACGCCCCTGCTCAGCCTGCCGGTGGCCGGGGGCGGTTATGTGGTCATCGCCTCCAACTGGGGTCAGAAACACTATCCCGGCTGGTACCACAACCTGCGCAAGCATCCCCAGGTGCGGGCCGCGGTGCAAGGCCAGGGCGAGGCCGCGTATTTGGCCCGCGAAACCGAAGGGGCCGAACGGGAGGCGCTGTGGCAGGAGGCGGTGCGCCGCTATCCCGGCTACCGGCAGTACGCGCAGCGCGTCGGCGTTCGCCATATCCCCGTAATCCTGCTCGAACCTTTGTCGTGAGGTGATGGTTGGTTGGTTGGTTTGTTTGTTTGTTTGTTGGTTGGTTGGTTTGTTGGTTTGTTTGTTGGTTGGTTGGTGAGTTCTCGTTTTTTTTTGGCGATCTCCACCAATTTACCAATCTACCAATCTACCAATCTACCAACCAACCAACCAACCAACAAACCAACCAACCAACCAACCAACCAACCAACCAACCAACCAACTACAACATGAACCACTCTCCCCTTTTTGGCGGCATCGAGGCTGGCGGCACCAAATTCGTCTGCGCAGTCGGAACTGGGCCTGACGATATCCGTGCTGAAGTCCGTTTTCCCACCACCACCCCTGACGAAACCATTGGGCGGGCCATCGCCTTTTTCGCGGAGCAGGCCAAAGGATGCGATCTGGCTGCCCTCGGCATCGCCAGCTTCGGGCCGGTGGATGTGAATCCGGCCAGCCCCACTTTCGGCTACATCACCGCCACGCCCAAACCCAACTGGTCGCATACCGATCTGGCCGGGCCGCTGCGCCGGGCGTTCGGCCTGCCGGTCGGGTTCGATACCGATGTGAACGGCGCGGCCCTGGGCGAACATCGCTGGGGAGCGGCCCAGGGTCTCGACACCTTCATCTATCTCACCATCGGCACCGGCGTGGGCGGCGGCGGCATGATTAGCGGCCGGCTCATGCACGGCCTGGTGCACCCGGAGATGGGCCACATCCACCTGCCCCACGACTGGCAGGCCGATCCCTTCCCCGGGCATTGTCCCTTTCACGGCGACTGCCTGGAAGGGATGGCGGCCGGCCCGGCCCTGGAAGCGCGTTGGGGGCAGCGGGCCGAAACCTTCCCCCCCGGCCACCCCGCCTGGGCGCTGGAGGCGGAATACCTGGCCCAGGCCCTCGCCATCTTCGTTTGCACCCTCTCGCCGCAGCGCATCATCCTTGGCGGCGGCGTCATGAGCAACGCCCACCTGTTCCCCGTCATTCGCCGCCGCGTGCAGGAAGTGCTGAACGGCTACGTGCAGGCCCCGGCCATTCTCGATGCCATCGATGACTACATCGTGCCGCCGGGGCTGGGGGCCTATGCCGGGGTGCTGGGGGCCATCGCCCTGGCCGCGGCGGAGGATGGAGGATAGACGATGGACGATGGCGACGCGTGATCCATCGTCCACCGTCTATCCTCCACCGTCTATCGTCCACCATCAGGCCGATTGGATGCCCCCGCGCGTTAGCTTGGCCGGGTCGAGCAGGGCATCCAATTCTGCCGGCGTCAGGTCGGTCAGCTCCGCCGCCACTTCCTTCAGACTGCGGCCCTGCGCGTACGCGGTTTTGGCCACCTGCGCGCCCATTTCATAGCCGATCACCGGGTTGAGCGCGGTGACCAGAATGGGATTTTTGTCCACCAGCGCGGCCACGCGCTCGCGGTTGACGCTGAAGCCGGCGATAGCTTTATCAGCCAGCGCCGCCGCGGCCCGGCCCAGCAGCCTCTCTGCTTGCAGCACGTTGTACGCGATCACCGGCAGCATCACATTCAACTGGAAATTGCCCGACATGCCGCCGATCGTCACCGTCACATCGTTGCCGATCACCTGCGCGCAGACCATCATCACCGCCTCCGGGATCACCGGATTGATCTTGCCGGGCATGATGCTGGATCCGGGCTGCAACGCCGGCAGGCTGATCTCGGCCAGGCCGGCAAGGGGGCCAGAGTTCATCCAGCGCAGGTCGTTGGCGATCTTCATCAGGCTGGCCGCGACCGTTTTGATCTGGCCGCTCAGCTCCACCATGGCATCGGCGGAGGAGAGAGCTTCGAAGAAGTTATCGTTGGCCGCGAAGGGGTAGCCGGTGCGCTCGGCCAGCACCGCGGCGACGCGGGCCCCGAACGCAGGATGAGCATTGATGCCGGTGCCCACCGCGGTGCCGCCCAGCGCCAATCCGGCCACGCTGGCCAGCGCCCCCTCCACCCGCACCATGCCTTTACCGATCTGCGTGGCCCAGCCCCCCAGCTCCTGGCTCAGCCGCAGCGGCATGGCGTCCATCAGATGGGTGCGCCCGGTCTTGACCACGTCATCCACCGCCGCCGCCTTTTCGATCAGAGCATCATAGAGCTGTTGTAGGCCGGGCAGCAGCGCCTCCTGCGCTTCCAGATACGCGGCCACGTGCATGGCTGTGGGGATGACATCGTTGGAAGACTGGCTCATATTCACATGATCGTTCGGGTGCACGCCCGCGGCCAGGGCGCGACTGGCCAGGGCCGCGATCACCTCGTTGGCGTTCATGTTCGTGCTGGTGCCGGAGCCGGTCTGGAAGATGTCGAGAGGGAAGTGGGCATCGTGCTGGCCCGCGGCCACCTCCTGCGCGGCCTGCTGAATCGCCGCGGCCATCGCCTCCTCCATCAGGCCCAGATCCTGGTTCGCCTGGGCGCAGGCAGCCTTGACCAGGCCCAGCGCCCGGATGAAACTGCGGGGGAAGAGGAGGCCGCTGATCTGGAAATTATCCACTGCGCGTTGGGTTTGGGCGCCGTAGAGCGCGCCCGCGGGCACCCGCACCTCGCCCAGAGAATCTTTTTCGATGCGATAGTCGTTCATGCGTAGGCTCCTTACGATGAGGCAATGATGCGATCTTTCGTCCTTCGTCAAAAAAATGACTGTAGATGCCGGCGAAAATGGCCGGCGAGGGCAGCGTAATGCGCCTCTTCATGCCAGCGTAGCACGGCGATCAGGTCGTCGCCAAACGCGGCCAGCGCCGCCCCATAGGTGACGTGCAGAACCTGCCGGGCGTCGGACTGATCCAGATAGCGGGGCAGATCGGAGTCGGCGACCGCGGCGGGATCGGGCACACGGGCCAGATCGGCGGAGACGTGGTAGGTCGCCCGTTCGGCGGGATACCGTTCGATGCCCAGAGCGAGGATGCGGCGGAAAAGATCCGGCTCGGCCTGCGCCGCCACGCGCAGCGCCTCCAGATAGCTGGTTCCCGCGGTTTTCAGGTGCACCAGGCCGCCGGTCTGCCGGGCAAAGGCCGGGTAGATGCTGAATTTGTCGGAGCCAGAATGGATGCTGAGTTTGTAGGGGCCAAGGCTGCGGGCGATGGCAGCGTGCTGGGCCAAACTGGCCTCGAACGCGGCCAGATCGCCGATGTAATCCACGCCTTTTTCGAACCGGCCCACATAGCGGGGCGCCAGACTGACCCAGCGCACGCCCAGCCGCCGCAACTCGTTGGCAATGAAGAAATGCTCTGCCGCCGATGTCACCGTTTCGGTCTCGTCCACCGACATCTCCAGATCGAAATCCGGGGTCAGCCCGGCCAGATGGCGGGCCATGCGGGCGGTGTGGGCGATGGCCCGGCCATATTTGCCCGCGGCCCGCAACAGCGTCTCTTCGTCGAAGGCGATGCGCGTCCCTTCGTCCAGATCGAAAACCGGGCCCAGATAGCGGGCGCGCAAGTCCGCAAGGTTGCTCTCCAGACTGGCCCAGGGCAGGGCCGCCACGATGTCTGCAAGATGGGCGGGCGGGGCGGTGTGGGCCTCATCCTGCACATGGTCGCCGGGATCGATGGTGAAAAAGGTGTAGCCGGCGGCCACGCAGGCATCGATATGCGCCGTGGTTTTGAGATGATCGGCGTCGGCGCCGTAGCCCTGCCGCCAGCCCGCCTCGAACACGCCCCAGGTGGCGTCGTCGATCACTTGCTGCGGCGTGCGGCCGGTGCGGGCGTTCTCGCGCATCGATTGCTGGGCCAGGATGGGCCGCACACCGGTTCCGGCCACGGCCTGGATGTGCCCCGGCGTGGCCAGACCCAACCGATCGCCGCAGCCAACCGAGGTTGCCAGCCCCAGACAGGATGGCTTCGTGTAGTCAAGGGCTACGCGGAGCGCGGCGGCATGGGCCGCGCTGGTGGGGCAGAGGGTCAGGCGCAACTCGCCGACGGCGCGCGTCTCGCCACTGAATCCGGGCGGCGGCGGCTGGTCGCCGCGGCTGACGATGATCAGTTTCTTGGCAGCACCAGCCCGGCCCAGGGCAAACAAGGCCTGGTTGGCCGTGGCCAATGAGCGTGGATAGATTGCCAGATCGCTGATTTCGTGTAGCCATAAGGCTATCTGTTCAGTAACCTCTAAATCAAGAGAAAAAAACAATTCGCTAATCATGGAAAGGAGAAAGTGAGCGAAGAAAAGTGATGGCCTGGCCCGCGGCGCTGTCCGCGTCGGGCCGGGGCAGGAACTCGCCGGAGACAAAGCCGTCGTAGCCGGCGGCAAACAGGGCGTCGAGTACGGAGCGGAAGTCGATGTGCCCGCCGCCGGGCGGCCAGCGATTGGAATCGGCTACGTGGAAGTGGAAGATACGGTCTCCCGCCGCGGCGATGCTGGCCTCGATCGCAGGCTCCTCGATGTTCATGTGGAAGGTGTCGAGCAGCAAGCCCAAATTTTGCGCTCCGACCTTTTCGATCAGTTCCAAACCCTCGGCCACGGTGTTGATCAGGGTGGTCTCGTAGCGATTGATCGGCTCCAGGGCGATGCGCACGCCCTGTTCGGCGGCGGCGGCGCAGTTTTGTCGCAATGCATCGACCAGCAGGGCCATGGCCTGGCCCGGCGCCAGCCCCGGCCGCACGATCCCGCGCAGCAGGCCGATGATGATCACGGCCTCGAAACGAGCGGCCAGGGGGATGTGGCTGTGCACGCGAGCGATAGCGGCGTCACGGATGGCCGGATCGGGATCGGTGAAGGAGAGGCCCTCTTCGCCCCAGGCCTGGCCGGTGCCGATGGCGGGGATGGCTAGGCCGTGCCCGCGAGCGAGATCGGCGATGGCTTCGGCGTCGACCAGCCGGGGATCGCGGATAGCGAGTTCGACGCCGTCATAGCCCCAGCCGGCGATCTTGGCAAAATTGGCGGCCAGGTCGCCTTTGAAGGCCACGGCGTCGAACCGCGCTGGTTGGGTGGAGAGGACGAGTGAGAGTTTCATGGGGTAGAGGGGGTCGACAGGGTGAGGAAATTATGGTAGGATCGGGGCCTGATAGCCGTTTCGCTCACGGAGGCATGTATGCAAACACTCGAATATCTGCGACCGGAGGAGGCAGAACCGACCTGGAACATCGCGCAACTCTGGCGCAGGGGCATTGGGACGAGGAAGAATATCTGGCGTTGGATACCAATCACCTGATCGAATTCTCGCACGGCCATTTGGAGGTGGTTCCGATGCCGACCTTATCGCATCAACGCATTGTCCTTTTTCTGGTACAAGTTCTGTCTCGATTTGTGAAAAGCCGGAGGCTGGGCGAGGCTTTGACTTCGCCGCTGCGCGTGCAATTGTGGTCGGGAAAATTTCGGGAACCAGATGTTGTGTTCATGCTCGCATCGCATCGAGATCGCAAGACCGAACAGTATTTCATCGGCGCGGATTTGGTGATGGAGGTGGTCAGCCCAAAGGATCGGCGGCACGACACGGAAACGAAACGGCGGGAGTACGCGCAGGCGGGCATCCCCGAGTATTGGATTGTCGATCAAGAGCGGGCGGAGATCCTGGTGCTGATGCTGGCAGGGGATCGCTACGCTGAACATGGCCGCTTCACGCCGGGCCAGCAGGCCACGTCGGTGCTGCTGCAGGGCTTTGCCGTGGATGTGGCAGAGGTGTTTGCCGCGGCGGAGGGGTAGGGGGGAGGTGTCAGGTGCCAGGTGTCAAGTGTCAGGATGGTATGGGGCAGAGGGGGTTCGACAGGGTGAGGAAATTATGATAGGATCGGGGCCTGATAGCCGTTTCGCTCACGGAGGCATGTATGCAAACACTCGAATATCTGCGACCAGAGGAGGCAGAACCGACCTGGAACATCGGGCGCAGGGGCATTGGGACGAGGAAGAATATCTGGCGTTGGATACCAATCACCTGATCGAATTCTCGCACGGCCATTTGGAGGTGGTTCCGATGCCGACTCAATCACACCAACTGATCACAAGACTGCTGTTCAAGCTATTGGAGCAGTTTGTTTTGGCGCAGAGATTAGGACTGGTTTTGTTTGCTCCTTTACGAGTGCGGCTATGGCCGGGTAAGTTCCGCGAGCCAGATTTGGTGTTTATGGCCCGGAAAAATGCCTCACGGCGCACCGAAAGTTTCTGGATCGGCGCGGATTTGGTGATGGAGGTGGTCAGCCCAAAGGATCGGCGGCACGACACGGAAACGAAGCGGCGGGAGTATGCGCAGGCAGGCATCCCCGAGTATTGGATTGTCGATCAAGAGCGGGCGGAGATCCTGGTGCTGACGCTGGCAGGGGATCGCTACGCTGAACATGGCCGCTTCACGCCGGGCCAGCAGGCCACGTCGGTGCTGCTGCAGGGCTTTGCCGTGGATGTGGCGGAGGTGTTTGCCGCGGCGGAGGGGTAGGGGGGAGGTGTCAGGTGCCAGGTGTCAAGTGTCAAGTGTCAGGATGGTCACCCGCTGGTACAGGTGCTGTTGGCGGGCAATGGCGGCGGTGTAGATGGCGTGATGGTCGGGGTTGGGCAGATAGGCATCGCCGGTGAAAACCGGGGCCTGTGATAGGTCGGGCAGCGCGGCGATGGCCTCGAGCGCCAGCAGCGCGGCGCCGCGGGCCGTCGCTTCGGGCGCAGCCGAGGCGATGACGGGCCGGCCCAGCACATCGGCCATGATTTGCAACCAGGCCGGCGAGGCCAGCAGCGCCCCACCCCCGGCGATGATCTCCGGCTCGGCGGGCAACAGCGGCCGCAACTGGGCGTAGACCAGGGCAATGCGATAGGCCACGGCTTCCAGCCCGGCCCGCAGCAGGTGCAGGGGCGTGGTCGCCAACGTCAGGCCATGAAATGTGGCGCGGGCGTGTCCGACCCAGCCGGGGCTGCGCTCGCCAGCGAACAGGGGCAGCAGGGTCAGCCCATGCCCATCCGGGCGCATTGCCGCCAATGCCTGCTCCACCGCCGCGGGATCGTCCAATTGCAGGGTCTGGCGCATCCAGGCGTAGACCGACCCGCCCTCGGTCAAAGCCCCGCCGGGCAACGAACGCCGGGCATCGACGCGATAGCACCACAAACCGGAGGGCAGTTGCGGGGCATCGGCGACGGCCACCGCGCGCAGAGCGCTGGAGGTGCCCACGGTCAGGGCCACGCGCTCCGGGCCGACGCAGCCGCAGCCCAGGTTGGCCGCGGCGCCATCGCCGATGGCCGGGAACCAGGGGATCTGCGCCAGCGAGGGCCAGCGCCGGGCAAAAACTGGGCGCACTCCCTGCTGGCCGGCATCGGCATCGACCAGGGGCGACAGTTGTCCGGCTGTAATCGGCAGCCCCGCCAGCAATGGCTCATCCCAGATCAGCCGCCGCCGATCGAGCAGGCCGGTCCAGGCTGCCACCGAGGTGCTGACCGCGGCCTCGCCGAACAGGGCCAGCTTGAGGTATTCGTCCAGCGAGACCCAGCGGGCGACCGCGCGAAAAAGGTCGGGATCGGCCCGGTGCAGCCAGCGCAGGCGGGCGGGCAGATAGCTGGGATGGAAGCGGCAGCCGGTGCGGTTGTGCGTCTCGGCTTCGGCGAAATCGGCTTGCAGGCCCGCCACCTCGCCGGCGGCGCGGGTGTCGGCATAGGTGGTCAGTGGGGTGATGGCCCGCCCATGCGCGTCGATGCCGAGGATGTTGTTGACAAAAGTATCGGCGGCCACCGCGGCGATGGCATTTGCCAGCGGGCCTGCCGCCTGCAACGCGCGGTCGATGCAGGCGAAGATCAATTGCAGCAGCGCGTCGGGGTCGGCCTCAGATGCGCCGGCCGCGTCGGTGCGGAACGCATGCGGCTCCTTCGCCTCAAGCCCAGCGATCGCCCGGCCCAACCGGTCGAAAACCAACGCCCGGATGGATGAGCTGCCCACATCCAGCGCCAGCACCAGCGGCGGCTCGGCCTGATGAGCCGGGATCACGCCCGCGCCGCTGTTCATCGCGCCGCCTCCGGTTTCAGCCGGTAGAGCATCTCGCCGGCATGGGGGACGAGCAGAATGCCGGCATCCTCTTGTCCGGCCCACGCTTCAGGGCGGATGGCGGCGGGATTCGTGTAGTCGAGATTGACCCGGCGCACCCGTTCGGGGGGGATGGCGGTGGCCAGGCTGACATCGACGCGTGGGGTTTCGACGCCGTTTTCGTAGGCGCCCATGCCGCGCAAGTGCGTGGAATGCGCCAGCACGCCCCAGGGGTAGTGTTTGAAGCGATCCCACTGTTTGACGAAGTAATCGCGCACGTGGTAGCCGATCTCATCGAGGATGCGGCCGTGGGTGTAGGAGATCTCGTCGATGTGCGGGGCGTAGATCGTCACCCGACCGCCATCCGCGATCACCGGCTCCAGCTTGTACATGCCTTTGGCCGCGGTCCAGATGTCGTCGTACAGCCGGGGCATGACCGAGAGCACTTGATCGTAGGCGCGATCGACCCAGAGGATGTGAGTTTGGGCGGCGAGGTCTGCGGCCGCGGCCCAGGCTTCGACGACCGGGCCGGTGAAGACGCCGTGCAGGTCGTTCTCTGTGACCACGAAGCAGATGGCGGAGGTGGGCGTGGGGATCATGGCGGCGGCGCGCTCGATCACGGCGCGCACGGGGGTGTGTTTGACGCCGATGATCTCGTAATTGGTGATCAGCGCGCCCAGCCAGTGGGTGAAGTCGATGATCTCCTGGCCGGCGATGCCGGGGAAGAAGTATTTGTTGCCCCCGGAGAACCCCGCCACCTCGTGTGGGAAGACCGGCCCGCAGATCAGGATGTGGTCGTAATCGAGCACCAGGCGGTTCAGCGCCACCGGCACGGGCATGGCGAACAGGCCGTTGCTCAGTCCTTCGATCTCGGCGGCGGGGATGACGCCCAGGGTGACGAAGGTGTCGGGGTGTTGCCAGGCGTGGTTCAGCACCCGCACATTCCGGTAGCGCCCGGCCATGTCCGCCGCGGAGGCCCCGGTCAACCGCGCGATGGCTGCGGAGGGCATGGGCTGGTGTGTGCCCAGGGCGATCAGGTAATCGAGCGCGGCCACTTCGCCGCCGAGAATTTCGTGGATCAGCCGGAAAAACAGGGGGATGGGGCCGCTGCGTGTGCCATCGGGGATGAGCACGAGCAGGCGTTTGCCGCTCACGTCGATCTGCCCCAACCCGCGCTGCAACAGCCCCCGCACGTCGGGTTCGGTCAAGGTTTGGGTGGGATGGGCGTGGGAGGTGAGCATGGGGGGGGAGTTTGTTAGTTGGTTGGTTTGTTTGTTGGTTGGTAGGTAAATTGGTAGATTGGTAAATTGGTAGATTGGTAAATTGGTAGGTTTGCGTGTTTATCGGCAATCCCCACCAACCAACTAACCAACCAACTAACCAACTAACCAACCAACCTAAACCCCACTAAAGGCCGAGAAGCCGCCGTCGATGGGGAGGACGATGCCGGTGACGAATTGGGAGAGGGGGGAGAGCAGCCACAGCACCGCGCCCAGCAGGTCGGCGGGGTCGCCGAAGCGGGCCATGGGCGTGTGCGCCAGGATCGTCTGGCCGCGCGGGGTCAGCTCGCCGGTGGCAGTGTCGGTGAGCAGGAAGCGGTTCTGCTCGGTGAGGAAGAAGCCGGGCGCGATGGCGTTGACACGGATGCGCGGGGAGTATTCCTGGGCCATGTGCACCGCCAGCCACTGCGTAAAATTGCTGACGCCGGCCTTGGCCGCGGAGTAGGCGGGGATGCGGGTGAGCGGACGAAACGCGTTCATCGAAGAGATATTCAGGATCACGCCCTCCTGCTGCGCGGCCATGCCCCGCCCAAACACCTGGCTGGGCAGGATCGTGCCCAGGATGTTCAGGTCGAAGACAAAGCGCAGCGCCTCCGCGGGCAGGTCGAAGAAAGCGAGGTCGGGCGAGGTGGTGGCCTGCGGTTTGTTGCCGCCGGCGGCGTTGATCAGGCCGTCGACGCGGCCAAATTCGCTGTGTACGCGGGCTTCGGCCTTGGCCAACGAGGCTTTGTCGAGCACATCGGCATCGATCGCCACGGCCCGCGCCTGCATGCCCGGCAATTCGGCGATGCGCTGCGCCGCCCGCTCGGCTAAGCGCATGTCCCGGTCGAGAATGGCGATGTTGGCATGACAGCCGGCCAGGGTCGCGGCGATCTCGCCGCCCAGCACCCCGCCCCCGCCGGTGATTACAATCGTACGGCCACTGAAATCGTAGTTTTGGCTGATTTGCGCTAGGTTCATGCTGGTTATTAGATATTTGGTATTGGATATTGATTATTGAAGCACATACACGATTTCGCCTTGTTGATGGGATTTGCGGGCGGCGAGGCCGATGGCGACGACCGTGCGGCTGTCCTGGCCGCTGACCGGCGGCGGCGTGTCGTGGCGTACGCAATCGACAAAGGCTTGCAGCTCGGCGACAAAGGCCTCGGCGTAACGGGCGGCGGTGTCGGGGATGACATCGTGGCTGACGCCGCCGCGGGTGAGCAGATTGACCGGGGTGCGGCGCAACTGGCCGATGTGCATGGCCCCCTCGCTGCCGATCACTTCCACGCGCACATCATGGCCGTAGCGCGTGGTGCGGCTGACGTACAGCGTGCCCAGCCCGCCGCGGGCAAAGCGAAAATCGACGATGGCGTTGTCCACGTCGCCCACCGCGCCGATCTCCGGGGCTACCAGCGCCCCACCCTCGGCGTAGACCCGCACGATCTCATCCTCCATCAGCCAGCGGGCCAGGTACAAGTCGTGGTAGCCGGCATCGGTAATCAGGCCGCCGCTGACGGTGGGATCGGCGAAGCTGGGTGGGGGCGGATCCTGGTCGCCGGCGATGGCGCGGTAGACGATGGGCCGGCCAATGTCGCCGGCAGCGATACGCTGTTTGGCCGCGATGGCCGCGGGATCGAATCGGCGCACATGCCCGACCATCAGCTTGATCCCGGCCTGTTCGCTGGCGAGGATGGCGGCGTCGCAATCGGGCAGGCTCAGGGCCAGCGGTTTCTCGCAGAAGATGTGCAGACCGGCGGCGGCGCAGGCCTCGATATTGGCGCGGTGCGCGGCAGTGCTGCTGGCGATGACCACGGCGTCGAGGGTTTCCTGCGCGAGCAAGCCGGCCAGGTTGGGATAGATGGCCAGCTCCGGCCCGAAAATCTGGCGAACCGCGGCTGCCCGGTCGGGATTTGCTGTGGTCACGGCCACGAGCGCGGCCCCGCGCACCCGGTGGGCGATGTTGGCGGCGTGGACGAGGCCGATGCGGCCGGCGCCGATCACGGCGATGCGAAGATCAGGCATGGTCAGTAGTCAGTAGTCAGTGGTCAGTAATCAGTGGGCAGTATTCAGTATTCAGTATTCAGTATTCAGTAGTCAGTGGGCAGAGTTTCGACCGCTGGGTTGCCTGCCCGCCCACTGATTACCGATTACTGAATACTGAATACTGAATACTGACCACTGCTACTTAAAAAATATTGCTCTGGCCGATGCGGGGCAGGGCGTAGACCGGTTTCCAGCCTTCGCTCTGCGGCTCGCGCAGGTAGGGTTCCATCTCGGCGGCAGTGCGTAGGGTCACTTCCTCGACCGGAGGCAGCACGCCGGGCGGGAACGCGGCGCGGATGTCTTCGATCAGCAGGGTGAGATAGCGCAGGATCATGGCCAGGGGCCGCTTGGCCTTGGCGGCGTCAGCGTCGGCGGCGTTGCCCACCACGCCTTCGGGGGTGGCCGATAGTTCGATAGCAAAGTGGCCCTCGCCTTCCGACCAGCGACCGGGCCGGTGATAGGGATCGACCGAGGTGTCGAAGTGGCCCTCCTTGAGATAAGACTTGCCTTTGGTGTTCACGGCCAGTGCCATCTCCACCATGTCGGGGAAGAGATAGAGGGCCAACGAGGTCTCCGCTTCTTCGGCGTGGACGAAGTTGCTGCCGTAATCGCCCCCGCGGTCGTGGGTGTAGAAGCTCTCGCGCACGGCCCGGTGCCAGTCCATGGCCCGGAAGATGCCGGGGAGGTGGTAGCGCTTCTGGAACTGCTGCACCGCCGCCTCCAGCATCCACAGATGGCCGTGGTTATTGAGCATGATGATCTTGCGGAAGCCATCGTTCCACAATCCCAGCATCATGTCAATCAGCATCTCGCGGGCGATGTCTTCGCGCACGGGCACGGTGCCGGGCATGCCGTAGTGATGGTAGGGATGCGCGCCGAAATTCAGCGGGGGCAGCGACAGGGCGATGGGGATGTCCTGCTTGCGGAAATAGCGGCGCACGCCCTCGATGATCTGGCTGACGAAGAGGGTGTCGGTGGCGCTGGGCAGGTGCAAGCCATGGTTCTCGGTGCAACCGATGGGCACGAGGATGATGTCGTTTTTGCGACGCTCTTCGATCAGCTGCCGCCGCGTCATCATCTGGATGTAGGTGCCCGGTTTGCTCCACTCCACCGGCGGCACAGCCCCCGGCGCCATGCCGTACTCGGCCAGCACCGCGTCGAGCGTGGCCTCGTCGGCCTCGAACAGCGCCTTTTTCATGTGGCCGATGTGGTTGTCTTCGAAGATAACGGTGGGATTGCTGGATGCAAGCCAGCCTTTGGGCATAGTTGTCATGAGGGATTTCTCCATTTTTTAGCTTTTTTGTCCTTTATTGGTTGTTTGGTATTGGATATCAGATATTTGTTTGAGTGTAAAAATATCTAATACCCAATATCCAATAGCTTTTGTTACTCGATATCACTCAGTTTCACAGGCCTGTTCTCATCATATGAGCGCTTCGCCGCGTAGCCCATCACCACGGGGATGCGGCCATCGTGGCCGGTGACGGGCGGGGTGCGGTCTTCGCGCACACAGGTGATGAACTCGCGCATTTCGGCCAGATAGGACTCGGTGTAGCGCTCGACGAAGAAGAAGAGGGGCAGGGCGGCGTGTTCTCCGGTCGAGTTGAGATGGACGGCGGTGTCCGGTTTGGCGTTTGCGACCGTGACCACGCCCTCGGAGCCGAAGACCTCCACGCGCTGGTCGTAACCGTACACGGCCCGGCGGCTGTTGTCGATGCTGCCCAGCGCCCCGCCGCGGTAGCGCAGCGTGATCAGGGCGGTGTCGATGTCCCCGGCCTCGCCGATAGCCGGATCGACCATGACCCCGCCGACGGCGAAGATTTCCTCCACCTCATCGGCCAGCAGGAAGCGGGCCATGTCGAAATCGTGGATGGTCTGATCGAGGAAGATGCCGCCGGAGACCTGGATGTAGCCGATCGGCGGCGGCGCCGGGTCGCGGCTGGTGATGCGCACGATCTGCGGCTCGCCGATGCCGCCAGAGGCCACGATCTCCCGCGCCTGCCGGAAATTTGGGTCAAAACGGCGGTTGAACCCGACCTGGAGCTTGACCCCGGCCTTCTCCACCGCGGCCAGCGCCCGGTCGATCTCGGCCAGATCCAGGTGGATCGGCTTTTCGCAGAAGATATGCTTGCCCGCTTCGGCGGCGTCGATGATCATCTGCGCGTGCGTGTCGGTGCTGGAGCAGATCACGACCGCGGCGATGGCGGGGTCGTCGAGGATGCGGCGGTGGTCGGCGTAGGCGTGCGGCAGACCGAAGTCCGCGGCCAGACGCTGCGCCGCGTCCACGAAGATGTCGGAGACCGCCAGCAGGTCCGCTGCAGGCAGGCGCCGGGCCAGGTGCTCGCCGTGCAGCCGTCCGATCCGCCCGGCCCCGATCAGGCCGAGAGTGAGTTTTTCGGGCATCTTCTAACTCCTTTGCTTGGTATTGGGTATTCGGTATTCGGTATTTGGCTTTCAGCAAAAAGCGATCGTTGATCGCTGAACACTGAATGCCCAATACCAAATACCCAATACCGAACACTGAATACTGATTACTGAATACTGATTACTGAATACTGATTACTGAATACTGACCACTGATTACTGCCCCGGTTTGACCATGATCTTGCCGTCGCGGCGCTCGGTGGATTGAGCGATGGCGGCGACGGCGTCATCGAGGCCGTAACGGGCGGTGATGATGGGGCTGAGGTCGAGGCGGCCGGATGCGACCATGCGCACCACATTCGGGAAGTTTTCGTGGCCGGAATGCCCCTGCGCGCCGAAGAACTGGCCGCGACGCACCTGGAAAGTCTCCAAATACATCGGCACCCTCTGGGCAGCGCGGCCGATCTGGATAACCTTGCCGTTGATCGCCAGCGCTTTCTCCATCTCCGGCACGGTGAGATGGGGCGCGCCCGCGGCCTCGACATGGAAATCGAAGCCCACGCCTTTGCTCAACTCGTTCATCACCTCGTGCGGGCTGACTTCGCGCGGGTCAAAGAGAGCGTCCGCGCCCAGTTGCTTGGCGATCTGGCGGCGCTGCGCCGAGACCTCGAACCCGACGATCATGCCGGCGCCGGCAGCCTCGGCCAGCCCCACCGCGGCCAGGCCGATAGGCCCCAGCCCGAACACGCTGACGAAATGGCCCGGTTTGAAGCCGCCCCCGCGGGTGAACATGGCATTGTACGAGACGCTGGTCGGCTCGCTCAAGGCCGCCACTTCCAGCCCCTTTTCCAGGCCGAAACGGTCGAGAATCCCGTCCACTTTCCAGCAGAATTTCTCATCCACGGCCAGATATCGGGCGAACGCGCCGGGGATGGTGAAGCCGATCTCTTCGAGATTGGTGCAATGGTTGGGATAGCCGTTGCGGCAGGGTGTGCAGCGCCCGCACCAGATCATCTCCTCGACGGTGACGTAATCCCCGACCTGCAGCATTTTCACATCCTTGCCGATCTCCACCACCTTGCCGGAGAATTCATGGCCAAGGATGGTAGGAAATTTGGTGAGGCCGGGATAGAGGATGTAGTTGTCGGCGTCGGTCTCGTAGAAGTGCATGTCCGAGCCGCAGACGCCGCAGGCCTGGATTTCCAGCAGCACATCCTGCGGGCCGACTTTGGGATCGGGCCATTCGCGCACTTCGAGAGTGGGATTGTGCCAGATGCTGTTGCCGGTGATGGCCTTGCCGGTTTGTTTTTCCCAGTCGCTGACTTTGTAATGTGATTTGGGATGCCAGGCGGCATCCAAAACTAAGCCTTTCATGGTGGTATCTCTTGGTTGGTTGGTTGGTTGGTTTGTTGGTTGGGGGGTTAGTGGGTGGGTGAGGCGGTGGTGGCGCGGAGGACAAGGGTGCAAGGCAGGATGACGTCGTTGATCTGGCGTTTGGCCAGTAAGTCGAGCGCCATGTGCATGGCTCGACGCCCCAATTCCTGCTGCGGCTGGTGGATGGTGCTCAGCGGCGGCGTCACCAGCCGGGCGATTTCGTTGTCGTCGAAGCCGATGACGCTGAGTTTGCCCGGAATGTCGATTCCCATGCGGGCGGCCCCCTGCAATACGCCGATGGCGGTCATGTCGTTGTAGGCAAAAAGGGCGGTGGGCGCGGCGGCCAGCAGCATCCACAGCCCCTCCTGCCCCGCGGCCAGGTCGCTCTCGGCCTCCGGGGCCGCCACCAGAGCAGGGTCGAAGGAGATGCCGGCCTCTTGCAACGCCGCGGCGTAGCCCTGTTGGCGGCGTAGCGAAGATATAGGCCGGGAAGTGGAGCCAAGATAGGCGATGCGGCGGTGCCCCAACTCCAGCAGATGCGCCACCGCCAACTGCGCGCCGGCCACATCGTCGGCAGAGACGGAATAGAGATAAGGCCCCTCCTGCAGGTTGTTGATCAGCACGATCGGGGCGCCGAACTGTTTCAAACGGGCGGCGTACAGGTTGCCCACGCGTGAAGCGGTGACGATGACCGCATCCACACGGCGCTGGTGAAAGGTTTCCACCACCGCCAGCTCCCGCTCCGGGTCGGAGTGCGAGGCGCTGAGAAAGAGGCTGTAGCCCGCGGCCTGCGCCACCGCCTCGATGCCATCCACGATCTGCACCACGAAGGGATCGGCGATGGTGGTGACCACGACGCCAATGGTGCGGGTCTCGCCGCTGACCAAGCTGCGCGCCCTGACGTCGGGTGTGTAGCCCATCTGCTCGGCCAGGGCCTGGATGTGGGCGCGGGTATCGGCGCGCATGCGCCCGCGGCCATGCAGCGCCCGGCTCACCGTGGTGTGGCTGACGCCGGCGGCCTCGGCAATATCGCGGATGGAGATCTCTTTGCCTGTGGACATGGAGGGGACGGTTTGATCATGCTTGAGCACACGTGTGCTCAACGTCTACGGCGAGTATAGCAGCCTGCCCGCGGGCTGTCAAGAACCAAAAAACAACCACACAGGGCTTCCGCAACACTAGCCGAGACGCACCACGCACCACGAAAAGCGCCTCAAACGTCGACAGGCAGCCTGGCCTCCTGCGCCACCCCCTCTATCACGATCTCCCCAAACATTTTTTCCTGCCGCACCGCAATCTCTCCCAATTTGATCATCTCCAACAGGGCCAGGAAATGCACCAGCACCTCGATGCGGCCCCGCGCCTGCCCCAGAAATTGCCGAAAATGCACGCTTTTGCCTCCCGCCAATCCCTTTTTCAGCGCGGCCATACACGCATCGATGGTAATATCGAGGGGGGCAATGGAGTGGATGGGCCGCGGCGGCGCCTCCAGATCTTCCAGCACGGCGTACAGTGCATCCAGCAGCGTGGCCACATTCAGCCCGCCCGGTTCCAGACGTTTTTGCAGTTGCGGCGGCGGGGCCAGGCGCACATAGGCCCGCTGTCCGGCCTCTTCCAACGTTTGCAGCAGCGCGGCCCGCTGCTTGAATAGCTTGTACTCGCGCAGTTGCCGGGCCAGCGTTTCTGCCGGATCCTCCTCTTCCTCCTCAGACTCGGCTGCCGGCCGCGGCAGCAGCGCCGCCGACTTGATGTAGATCAGCCGCGCCGCCATCACCAAAAACTCGGCGATGCCCTCCGGTTGCAATTCCTCCATCTCGGCCAGGTGCGCCAGATACTGCCCCGTGATCTGCACCAGGCTGACGGACGTGATCGGCAGTTCCTCCTGCTCGATCAGCTTCAGCAGCAGATCCATCGGGCCTTGGAAAGGCTCTTCCTCGCCCACATCCAGATGAAACACGTAAGGCTCGGCGGGGCGGAGTTGGAAGGGGTTGGGCATGAGAGATTCAACGCAGAGAAGATCAGGATTTTAACGCAAAGAACGCAGAGGAACGCAGAGAAGATGAGGATTTAACGCAAAGGCGCAGAGGTACGCAAAGAAAAAAACAAAAAAACTTTGCGTACCTTTGCGTACCTCTGCGCCTTTGCGTTTTTAAGATCAAATTGTCATGAATTTGCGCCCGGAGGCAGCGAGTTGGTCGAGCAAGGCCTTGGTCTCGGCGAAATCGCGCCCGGCCAACCGTTCCACCCGGCTGCCCGACGTCCGGATCGCATCCTCGATCTGCTGGCTCACCCCGGCTGTGCCGCCGACGATGGTCACATACCGCGCCGCCTTGGCCGCATCCAGCGAAAAGCCGGCTGTGGGCTGGAAGGCAGCGATGTAATTGATCGCCGCCTGCCAATCCTGCTGCGCCCAGTTGTTGCCGCCATGATGCCAGAATAGCAGATAATGCTCGATGGCCTTGCCCGCGCTGGGCTGCGCCGGGCTGATTCCCCCCTGGATCTCGCGCACGCGATTGAGCAGGATGTCCTTCCACTTCTGCCCGCCCAGCCACTGGTTGCCAGGGCAAGAGGTGCTGTTCAGCGGGAACTCGCGGTGCCCCCACACCTGCTCGATCGGGATATGTAGCTCCTGCATCAGCCAGGCGGTGAGATGCGCAGCCGATTCCACCTGCGCGGGGGTGGGAATAACATCGGTGAAATTGCCCGCCACGCAGATGCCCAGGCTGTAGTGATTGTTTTTGTACACCTGGTAGCTGGCCAGTTTCAAGTCCTGCGTGTGATTGATCACGCCATCCGGGCCGATGTAATAGTGATAGCCCATGCCCGGCCATTTGTGCTTTTCGTTCGTCACGTGATAGATCGCGATCCGTTCCGGGGGGATGTTGGCCGGCGCGGCGCTGTGGTGGATGGCGATGTGGGTGATGGCAGTCAGCTCGCGGCTGGGATAGGTCTCGGTGGGATGCTTCATCAATTGATCCACCACTTCCACCATCGGCGGCTTGGCGATCTTGCCCGGCATCGCCGCCTCGTCGCGCGGGGGCGTCGATCCGCCCCCTTTTTCCAGCTCCGCCACCCGTTTTTGCAGGGCGGCGATGCTCTGCTGCTGCCGGTCTCGCTCCGCGGCCAGCGCGGTTTTCTCTTTCTCCAGCGTGGCGATCTGCGCGCGCAGCCCCGCATCTCCCGGCTGCTCTTGCAAACGCTTGTTCAAGTCCTGCACCTGCCGGTTCAGGGCCTCGATCTGCGTCTGCAACTGCGCCGCCTGCGTCCGCGCCTGGTTGCGCTCCCCTTCCAGCGCGGTTTTCTCCCGCTGCAGGGTAGTCACCTGCGCTTTCAGGGCCTGCGCCTCTGCGGGCAGGGCCGCCAGTTGATTGGTGGCATCCTGCAAACGCCGCGCCAGCTCCTGGTTCTGCGCCTGCAACTGCGAGATCTGTTGGCGCAGAGAATTTAGCAGCGCCGGGTCCGGCCCGGATCCTGGCTGCGCCGCGCCTGGCCCGGCTGTGGCCCGCACCGCCTGCACCCGCTGCAACAACAGATCCTTCCAGCGCTGGCCGCCCAGCCACTGCGCGCCCGGCGATTGGGTGACGATGAACTCGCTGGCCCCGCGGATCGCGTCGTCTGGCAGCTTTTGGCTGGCCAGCAGCCAGGCGCACAACCGCGCCAGGCTGTCGAGCTGCGCCTCGCTGGGCAGGGCGTCGTTGAAATTGCCGGCCACGTGGATATTCACCCCCCGCAGGATCCACTCCTGCTTGTCATCCACCACCTCGTTCAGGGGGTTGGTCTGCAAGATGGCGCCCTCGCCGTCGATGAAGAACTGCGAGACAATCGCGGGCCAGCGGGCCGCGTGCGCCTGCGCCACCCGCTCCACCCCCACCGTGGGGGGCACAGCCGTGTGGTTGATGACAATGTAGCGGACATCCTCAGCCTTGCGCTTGAACATCCGCTCTGCCGCCCGCGGCAGATTGCTGATCACATCGCGCACCGCGGGCTGCTGCACCCCGCCAGTCCCGCCGCCCCCTTGCAGCGCTGCTGCCAACGCCGCCTCCAACGCCATCACCCGGCCATGGAGGATGTCGATCTGCGCGTGCGCGTCCAGCAGATGATCCGCCAGCTCATCCCGCTCCCGCTGCAAGCGGGCCACTTCTTGGGCGCTGGCGCCATCGCCGGGCGTGGGCCCGGGGGATGGCGCGCCGCTGCCGCGCAGGGGCGCGATGCGGTCGACCAGCGTCTGCTTCCAATTGGCGCCGGCCATCCAGTTATTGCCTGGCGATTGCGTCACCACGAACTCGCGTGCGCCCTGCACTGCTGTCGTTTCCAGGCCCAGCATGTCCAGCAACCAGGCGCAGAGGCTGGCCAGCGCATCGATCTGATTGGCCGAGGGCGTGGCAGTGGAGAAGTTGCCCGCCACATGGATGTTGATGGCGTCGCGCAGATGCACGTCCTTGCTGCTCACCACCTCGGTCAGGGGGTTGGTCTGTACAATGTTGCCGGCGCCGTCGATGAAAAACTGGCAGACGATGGCCGGCCAGGTCTTGCGGTGCGCCTGGGCAATGCGCTCGACTCCGACATCCGGCCCCACCGCGGTGTGGTTGATGACGATGTGCCGCACGTCGGTGAGCGGGCGGGTGATCATGGCGCTGACATCGCGAGGCAGGCTTTGGCTCACGTCCTGCATCGGCGGTTGCGGCGCGGCGCCGCCCCCCGATTGCAACTGCCGGCGCAGGGCCGCGATCTGCTGCTCCAGGGCGGTGATGCGCTGGCTCGCCTCGAGTGCCTGTTGCGCGGTCAGGCGCAGCCGCACCTTGCCCGGCTCGTATTCCTCCAGGGCCACCCGCTGGAAATATTGTGTCTTCATGCCGTTTTCGCTGAAGACTTCGGTGATGGGATAGCCGCAGATATCCAGCCCATAGCGGCGATAGAAATCGAGGAACGCCCCGCGCACCCACACTTTGGTCTCGGCGAAGTATTGCTCTGCCGGCGCGGCCGCGCCGCTGACGGCCACGCGGGCCTTGGCCGGCGTGTTGCCCTTGTCCGCGAACCAAGTGATGCCTTCGTGCACCAGATCGAAGGAGAGGGTGTAGGTTCCCGCCTGCGCCGGCGCGGCCAGCGTGGCGCTGATCTGCACCTCTTCGCCTGGCGCCACATCGCGCGGCAGGGGCGTGCGATGATCGGCAGCCGCCACCTGCTGGCCGCCGGCATCGTACCAGCGATAGCCCAGCCGCACCGGGTTTGGCCCCCCGCGCGGCCAGGCATCCCTGCCGGTGTTGCGCACAGTCACCGCCACAGTCAGGGTGGCGCCGGCGTCCGCGGCGGTGAGGGGCTGCGGCAGGCGGATGTCGGCGCGGTAGGGCTGCTTTTCTGGCTGCGGGGCCACGTCGGTGCGCCATTTCAGCTTCCAGTCCATGGCCATGCGGAAGTCTTCGATCACCCCCTGTTTGCCCTCGATGTACCACTTGTCATAACGGGGCCAACGGTAGAGCACCAGCGCCCGGATCTGCTGGGCGTTGTTTTTATTCCAATAGTCGATCTCTCCGTACGCCCGCCGCACCCAACTGCTGTTCTCATTCACCCACGGTTCATCCTGGTCCGTCTCGGTGATGTAGACCGGCAGGTGGCGCATGGTGGCCGGGATCGCTTCCATGAAGTCGATGTAGGTGCGGAATTCGTAGCGCCGGTTCTGAAAAGGCGCGCCCATGCGCGTCTCCGCGTCGATCTTTTCCACCTGCGGGCCGTGCGTGTAGGTGTGGATGGTGATGCCGTCGCAGCGATCGGGGCCTAGGGCGGTAAGGATGTCGCGGAAATAGAGGATCCAATCGCCGCCCTCATTGCCCTGATATTTGGTCAGGTTGTTCCAGGGCGCGACCGCGCCGATCAGCACCTGATCCTCGCTATGTCCGGGCAGCCCGCGGATCGCCTCGCGCGCCAGCCGGTAGCACTGCACATACCGCTGCGGGGTGATCGCCTCGCCTGTCTGGGCAGCGCTGCGCGGGGCCGGCGGCTGCGCGCCCCAGTCCCAGTCCGCGCCCGGCCATTCGACCGGGTGATTCATCTCGTTGCCGATGATCCAGATGTGGGCGCCGTGCGAGTTACGCACGAAATTGGCACAGCGCTGCGCGAAATCCTGGTAATTGCGCTCGTGCGGGATCGTGCCCGTCCCACTGTATCCTGCATTCAGCCGCACCATCACCCCCAGACCTTTGTCAGAGAGGTAGCGATAGTCGCTGCTGCCATGGTCGTTGCGGTTGAAACCGATGCCTTCCGTGACGACAACCCACCCCGGCGCGCCTTTGTCCAGCATGTGCTGCTCGCCGCCAGGATCGTGAAGTCCGTAGATGTATTCAGAGTCGCAAAGTGGCCGGGCCATAGAGATCGCCTTGAGGGGGGATGAACTTGTGGCGTGGGTCCCTCCGCCACATAAACCACTGCGAAGGAACGCCCAGACAGACAGATGGGCGCTATTATACACAGGAAATGGGGGGGATGTCTACCGTTTGCCATCGCCCGCAGCGCCGTCTATAATGCCCTGGATCGCAGCGCCGCGGCGGTCTTTTTTTATTGGATCGTATGCTCTGCCGCCGGCCAATCCACCCTTTTTCTCAGACAACTTCCTTCCCATCCCTTTGGAGTCTCTTTCATGCTGAAATCAATCAATTGCGGTGAATTGCGTCCTGAACATGCTGGCCAGCAGGTGAGGCTGGCCGGGTGGGTGCACCGCCGCCGCGATCATGGCGGCCTGATCTTTTTCGATCTGCGCGATCGCTCCGGGCTGGTGCAGGTTGTGTTCAACGCCGACATTTCCCAGCCCGCGCACAGCGCGGCCGGCGAAGTGCGCAGCGAGTATGTGGTGCAGGTCGAGGGCGTGGTGGGCCTGCGCCCCTCTGGTCTGATCAACCCGCACCTGCCCACCGGCCAGATCGAGGTGGCCGCGGCCAGCCTGCGCGTGCTCAATCCCGCCCTCACCACACCCTTCCCCATCAACGAAGAAGCCGAGATCGGCGATGCCATTCGCCTCAAATACCGCTATCTCGATCTGCGCCGCCAGCGCATGCAGAAAAACCTGCTCCTGCGCCACCGCATCATCACTTTCATCCGCAACTATCTCGATCAGCAGGATTTCATCGATATCGAAACGCCGATCCTGCTGAAGAGCACGCCCGAAGGCGCCCGCGACTTCATCGTGCCCAGCCGTGTGCAGCCGGGCAAGTTCTTCGCCCTGCCCCAATCCCCCCAGCAGATGAAGCAATTGCTGATGGTGGCCGGCTTCGAGCGCTATTTTCAGATCGCCCGCTGCTTCCGCGATGAGGATCTGCGCGCGGACCGCCAACTCGAATTCACCCAGCTCGACCTGGAGATGTCCTTTGTCGACAGCACGGATGTGACGGCGCTGATCGAGGGCATGGTGCTGGGGCTGTTTCAGACAGTCAGCAGCAAGCAGGTGCAGGCCCGGCCCTTCCCGGTGCTGACCTATGCCGAGGCCATGGCCCGCTTCGGCAGCGACAAACCAGACCTGCGCTATGGCCTGGAACTGGTCGATCTGACCGATCTGCTGGGGCAGAGCGGGTTCAGCGTCTTTGCCAACGCCGCGGCTGCCGGCGGCCAGATCAAAGCACTCACCGCGCCCGGCTGCGGCGGCTACTCGCGCAAGCAGATCGACGATCTGGTCGAGGAAGCCAGGCACAAGGGCGCGGGCGGACTGGCCTGGATCAAGGTGGAGGCCGGGGAATTGCGCTCACCGATCGCCAAATTCCTCAGCCAGACAGAGTTGGCAGGCATCCGCGAGCGCTGCCAGGCGGGGGATGGCGATCTCATCCTCATTGCCGCGGCCCCGCCTGCGGTGGCGGCGGAGAGCTTGGGACACCTGCGCGTGCTCCTGGCCGGGCGCCTGGGCCTGGCCGACCCCAACGTGCTGGCCTGCGCCTGGGTGATCGACTTTCCCCTGCTGGAATGGAACGAGGAAGAGAGCCGCTGGCAGGCCAAACACCACCCTTTCACCAGCGCCCTGGACGCGCACTGGCCCCTGTTGGAGAGCGACCCCGCCGCGGTACTGGCCAAAGCCTACGATCTGGTGTGCAATGGCATGGAGATCGGCGGCGGCAGCATCCGCATCCACGATCAAACGCAGCAATCGCGCATGTTTGCGGCCCTGGGCATCTCGCCAGAGCAGGCCCAGGCCCAGTTTGGGCACCTGTTGGAGGCCTTCCAATACGGTGCGCCCCCCCACGGCGGCATCGCTCTGGGCCTCGACCGTGTGGTCGCCATCCTGGCCGACGAGGACAGCATCCGCGAGGTGATCGCCTTCCCCAAGACCGCCTCGGCCACCGATTTGATGCTCAATAGCCCCAGCCCGGTATCAGCGCAGCAACTGCGCGAGCTGCACATCTGTCTGACCGACTGACACCGTTTCAGGACGATGGACGATAGACGATAGACGATAGATCACGCCATCGTCCATCGTCCATCGTCCGCCTACTCAAACCCCGTAAGCGCGGCGGGCGCTGTCTACGGTGTTGCGCAACAGCATGATGATCGTCATCGGCCCCACCCCGCCGGGGGATGGCGTGATGTACCCGGCCACCTCTTTGGCCTCGGCAAAATCCACATCCCCCACCAGACGATAGCCTTTGGCCGCGCTGGGGTCATCGACCGCATTGGTGCCCACGTCGATGACAGCGGCGCCAGGCTTGATCCAGCTCCCCTTCACCATCTCCGCCCGGCCCACAGCCGCGATCAGGATATCGGCGCTGCGCACCACATCGGGCAGGTTTTTGGTGCGCGAATGGCAGATGGTGAGGGTGGCGTTGCGGTGCAAAAGCAACATCGCCACGGGCAGACCCACGATATTGCTGCGCCCCAGCACCACGGCCTGTTTACCTTCGATGGGGATGTGCATGCGGTCGAGCAGCTCGATACACCCGCGCGGGGTGCAGGGCACGAACAGAGGATCGCGGCGCTTCATGGACAGCCGCCCGATATTCAGGGGATGAAAGCCATCGACATCCTTCTCCAGGCTGATGGCACCCAGGATCTCCTCCTCATCGATATGGCCGGGCAGGGGCAGTTGCACCAGGATGCCGTGCACATCGGGATTGGCGTTCAACGCCTGCACGGCTTGCAGCAATTGCTCTTGGCTGACGTCGCCGGGCAGTTCGACGCTGAAAGATTGGATGCCCACCTCGGCGCAGGCCTTTTTCTTCATGCGCACATAAGTGGCCGAATCGGGGCGTTCCCCCACCAACACCGTGGCCAGACCGGGGGCCTTGCCGGTTTTGGTCAGGAGATCTTGCACATCTTGGGCGATTTCCCCGCGAATGGCGGCGGCAATCGCTTTGCCATCGATAATTTGCGCTGTCACAGCTTCCTCCTTGGCGGATGCTAGGTCATTGTCAGGATGATACATTGGGCCAGGCGTGGTGGCCGCGCCCGGTGTTGTGAACTATAGCACAACCTGGAACGGGTGGCAATTCCTGTGTAATTTTACGTACATTGGATCGCTCTCGCCGCGCTTCTCCACCACCAAATGGGCAGTTTGTCATCCCTCGGCGGTTGTGCTAGACTAGATGCTGTAGCTCCCCTCTTGCATGCGTGATGCCTCTGATACGTTTTGAGCCAACATCAGACCTTCGGGAGCCAGGTCATACACTGGGGAACGCGATAGCCCTCGATTGGCAAGGCGAGAACCAGGTCAAGGCACCCACCTGCGTAAGCAGGTTCAAAGCTACCCAGGCACACGGTGCGACGGGGGACTACAAAGCCATCATCTTTTGCAAGCCAGCCGCTGGCCCGGCTGGCTTTTTCTTGGCCTGGCGGGGGATGGTCGGGCGGGCAGCGCCTTTCGAGTGTAAATTGCACACGAACCCTTGATCAAAAGCAGAGACTATGTTAAGCTGCGCCCTCAGCGGCGCCAGATGAGGCGCCCATCTTATTGCATCGAGGAGTCTCAATCGGTATGGTCTTGCGTGAGCGCGTCGCCGATCACATCTATGTCTTTCGTAGCGGCATGTATGCCCAGGTGAATGCCGGGCTGATCACCACGGAAGAGGGGTGTGTCCTGATCGATACCTTGCCGTATCCACAGGAAACCCAACAAATCATTCAATTCGTCAAACAGCGCCTGCGCTCGCATGTGCGCTATCTGATCCTGACGCACGCGCATGCGGATCATGTGTACGGCGCGTATCTCTTCCCCGAAGCGGAGGTGATCAGCCATCTGTTAGCGCGTGAGCATCTGATCAAGCAGACGCGCCCGGCGCTGATGGAGGCGCGGCAGCGCAACACGGCCCTGGCCGAGGTGACGTTGCAATTGCCCACCATGTTGACCGAGAAGGAAGCCAGCATCCGCATTGGCGGGTTCACGCTGGTGCTGCGGCACGCGCCCGGTCATTCGCCCGATCTGATCACGGTGTACATCAAGGAGGAGAAGGTGTTGTACGCCGCGGATGCCGTCATGCCGGTGCCCTATTTTGCCAACGGCGGTATCGATGACCTGCGCCGCTCTTTGCACGGGGTGCTGGAGTTGACGCCCCTGGAGGATGTGATCCAGGGGCATGGGGAGGTGTTGCTGCGGGGGGAGGTGAAGTCGGTGTTGCAGGCGCAACTGACTTATCTGGGCCGGGTGGAAGCGCACGCCCAGGCAGTGCTGGCGGCGGGAGAGGGCAAGGAGGCGTTGGATGCGTTGACGCTGGAGGCGTGCGGCTATCCGGCTACGCTGATGGGGGGCCTGGCGGTGCAGTTGCACCGGGCCAACCTCTACGCTCTGTATGGCCAGGCCCGGCGACGGCAACAGCAGGCACGGGCCGCGGCATAGTTATGCCCCTCTTGCTGCATCCGCAGCCATGGCCGCGAAGAGCAGGGCCAGGTGCAACAGCGAATATTTGTATAGGCTCAGCGCCACAGGCCGGCTCCCCTGGCGCCGCAGGCGATAGGCCCCGCGCATGAAAATGGCGCCGGCGACCAGGGCTGTGGCCAGATAGATACCGCCAAACAGGGGCAGGGCCGCCAGCAGCACCGTCACGGCCACGAAGGCCCAGGCATAGAGCACAATCAGCCGCCGCGTCTCCGCTTCACCCACCACCACCGGCAACATGGGCACATCGACGCGCGCATATTGCTGCGTCACCACCAGGGTCAGCGCCCAGGTGTGCGGCGGCGTCCAGAAAAAGACGATGGCAAACAGTCCCCAGGCGGTGATATCCAGCCCCCCAGTGATCGCGGCCCAGCCCACCAGGGGGGGAATGGCTCCGGCCACGCCGCCAATGGTGATGTTGTGGTGGGTGCGTCGCTTCAGCCACAGGGTGTAAATGAAGATGTAATACAGGCCCCCGCTCAGCGAAAGCAGCGCTGCCAGCAGATTGACCTGCGTGGCAAAGAGCAGAAAGGCGACGACCGATAACAGGATCCCCCACAACAGCGCCGCCCGCGGCCGCGCCCAGCCTGCGGGGAGGGGCCGACGGCTGGTGCGGCCCATGTGCACATCGATATCCCGATCCAGATAATGGTTGATGGCGTTGGCCCCGCCTGCGGAGAGCGCGCCAGCCAACATCGTCCAGCCAAACAGGGCCGCGTCCGGCGCGTCGCCGGCAGCCACGAACATCGCCCCCGCTGTTGTGATCAACAACAGCAGGACGATCTTCGGCTTCATCAGCGCCAGGTAAATCGCCAACAGCCCTGGCTTCTGCCCGATCTCGCGTCTGTTTTCCAACCCGGGCCGGCTCTCAGGCCCGATTTGCGCCACCGGAGGGGAGGGGGTCATGGGTTAGCGCAGGACATCGCCTTTGAAGATCATGTCTCCAAAGATCGTCAGCGCCGCGGAGAGCAACACAATGTTCAGAAAATGATAGGAACTGGGCACCCGGCTGTAGGGCACGCCCAAGATGCCCATGAAGATGAAGGCGTCGAGGGCAATGGCCAGCAAAATGGCTGCTAGGATGATGAAATAGCGTTTGTACATGAAGGAGTCCTCTGCGGCTGAGATCATCCTCGCCAGCGCGGCAGCGCCGGCAAGGATCGTCGCGGAAATTGGCAGCGGTATTGTAGACAAGGGGCCGCGGCTGTGTCAAAAAGCGGCAGGGCAAGGATGATCGCAATGTCGCGGCTTTGGCGGGGTGGGGCGGGGGAGTGTACACTATGCCCGCCTCGACCGAGTCGCTTGTCGGGCGCAGGAGGAAGCGATGACAGAATCAGCCACACAGTTGCAAGACCTTGGCCGCGAGGCGCTGATCGGACGGCTGACAGCGCGGTTGCGGTTGCTCGATGACGCAGAACTGGCAGCCCTGGAGCTGCGCACCCGTCCGCCCGCGCTGGCCGGCAGCGATGCCGCGTCGCCGCCCCCTCCATCGCCCGCGCACGGGGAAGGGATGGTGACGCGGCGGCAGTTTCTGCGCACCTCGCTGGGCGTGGGCGCGCTGGGGCTGGCCACCACTGCCGGTGTGGGCTACGCCGCCTGGGAATGGGGGGGCATGCGCCAACGCACCGCGGCGGAATTGGCCTTCGGCGCCGAGATCTTGAAACTGCGCGGGTTGCTGGTCTTGTACGAACAACTGGAAAACGCTGGCCTGGACGATCTTGCCGCCGCCGCTCTGGTGGCCGCGGATCGCAGCCTGCGCCTGGTCGAGCGGGGGGCGACTGCCCTGCAAGCCGGCGCCGAGCGGGCCGAGGCCGCGCTGCTCGATCTGGAGATCCCTTTTGCAGCCATTCAGGAGGGCATCCTCTGGGTGGAGGCGCGAGTGACGGCGCTGGCAGGGGCGCTGCAGCGCCTGGAGGACGCGCTGGCGCAGGTGTTGCAGCCGGCTCGCCCCCTGGTCGCGGCCATCGCCGCGTTTGCCGATCGCCTGCTGGGCCTGCTGCCCTTTGGCGTGGGCGAGCCGATCCGCCGGGGCATTGCCGGCATGGCCGAGGTGCTCGCCTCCGTCCCAGAATTGGTGGAAGGGGTGAATGAGCGGCTTTTGCAGCCCCTGCGCACCCGCTGGTTTACCACCGACCCGGAAACCGGGCTGTTCGTGCGGCTGATCGATCAGGTTGTCACCGGCCTGCTCGACCCGGTGGAGGCGCATCTGGCCACAGTGGCGGAGACGAGCGCCAACTGGCAGCAGCAATTGGCCCTGCCCCTGCGCGCCGCCCTGGATGAACGCAGCGCGCTGCGCGCCGAAATCCTCCGTTTCAGCGGCGAGTCGGGGGGGTAATTTCATCTACTTTCACCCACGTAGGAGACTTCAGTGCAATTGACATTGTTGGCGTACACACAGCCCCATCCCGGCATCCCCGCAGATCACCCCCTGCGGCAGGGGCAGGGCACCTTTCAAGAGAATCTGATCGAATTTGCCGGGCGGGTGTGCTACCGCTCCGACGCCAAAATGGGCCACAATCCCGGTTTCATCATGGCCCGCGTGCGCGAAGGGCATGAGGACATCGTCGAGCACACCCGGTTTGTGTTCAAGCTCGAGGATCAGCCGCTGGATCACACGCTGCTGGCCTTGGTGAACCTGCCCACGGTGGCCTACACCGATCTGGGCGGGGGCGATTGGATCCTCAGCCTCAACGCCCGCAATGTGCGCGATTTCTGGACGCGTTCGGGCAGCGATCTGGCTGCGGCGATGGTGCGGCTGGCCTATCAGGCCATTCCCGCGGTCTACGCCGATCTGCCGCCGGCGGCAGGGGAGGTGAGCGCATGAAAGTCACGCTGCTGGGCTATGTGCCCATCGCCCATGTGCCGCAGCCGGAGAAGCACGGCGGCGCCACCTTTCTGCTCGAAGGCATCTCCCGCACGTGCAGCCATCAGATCGTGCGGCATCGTCTGGCTTCCTTCAGCCAGGAATCGCAGCGCTATGTCAGCCTGGATAAGGGAGGCTGGGAGCCGGTGTCTCCGCCGGCGCTGGCCGCGCAGCCCGCGGCCCAGGCGGTGCTCGATCAGGCCTGGACCGAGGTGCAGGAGGCCTACGAGCGCCTGCGCGGGCTGGGTATTCGCAAGGAGGACGCCCGGTTTCTGTTGCCGAACGCGGCCGAGACCCGGCTGGTGATGTCGATGGATTATGCGGCCCTGCGGCATTTTTTCTGGCTGCGCATCGACAAAGCCGCGCAGTGGGAGGTGCGGGAGGTGGCGATGGAGATGCTGCGCCAGATCTACCCCCTGGCCCCCGGCGTGTTCACCGACATCTGGGAGGCGTACATGGCGGAGCCGCCGCCAGGATGAGACGATGGAGCAGTGAATGAATTCACGGTCTGGCACCAGAAACCTGCTAAAGCAGGTTATTATTGGCATGATAACGTCATAAACAACCCGTTTTAACGGGTTTCCTTTCCGATCACGTATCGAAAAGCACCCGCGCTTTCCAGCTTTCTCCCGGCTGGGTGGGGGCGAGGACTTCCAGATCGTGATAGGTGACGGCCTTGATGTGCGCCTGTTCGCTGCGGCCGCGGCGTCCCACTGCCTGCGCCCGCAGGCTGACGTCGTCGATCGCCTCCACCCAAAACTGTTGGAAGAACACGCCCTGCGTTTCCGCCTGCCACAGCAACTCATTCAACCAGCACACCAACAAGGATTCGCGATCCTCGGCTGCGATGGCAAACTGCTGGCGCACGGTGGGGCCGTCCACGTCAGCCGCGCCTTGCAGGGTGAACATGGCCAGGGCGGCGTGGGCGTACAACGCCGCCTGGCTATCGCCATAGACCGCCACGCCCCAGTCCGCGGTGTAGGCCAATTCCTGGAAGCGGGGAGCGGTGGGCAGGGCCGGCTCCGCCGCCAGCAGGTGTGCGGCCTGATCACGATCGCGCGCGATCTGAGCGGTGAGCGCGGCCAGCGAGGGGAATTTCATCTCATCGCGCAGCCGGTCGACGAACTCCAACCGCAGGCAGCGCCCGTAAATGTCCTGATCGAAGTCGATGATGTGCGCCTCGACCGTGCGGTGGGAGCCGTTGACCGTGGGCCGCACGCCGATATTGGTGACTGCGGGCAGCCGCTCCCCGCCCACGTGCGCCCAGGTGGCGTAGACGCCATGGGCCGGGATCACCTGTTCGCCGGCCAGAGAGAGGTTGGCGGTGGGGAAGCCGATGGTGCGGCCTCGCTCCGCGCCGTGCACCACCACGCCCGGGATGGCGTACCGCCGGCCCAGGGCCACATTGGCCGCGGCCACGTTGCCCAATTCGATCCATTGGCGGATGTGGCTGGAGCGCACCGGTTGCCCCTCCCATTGAAATTCGGGGACGACCTCGATCCTGATCCCCATCTCTGCACCCAGCTGGCGCAGAAAGGGCACATCCCCCTGCCGCCCTTTGCCCAGGGCAAAATCTGGCCCTACCCACAGGCTTGTCAGGCCCAGGTGCCCGCGCAGGGCGTGCAGGAAGGCTGCGGCTTCTGTCTGTGCGGTGTCACGGGTGAAGGGGTGGACGACGGTGAAATCGAGGCCGGTGCGCGAGAGCAGATCGAGTCTTTCGTGTAGCGAAGTGAGGGAGGAAACCGTAGCTGTAGGCTGCAACACTGCCCGGGGGTGGGGGTGAAAGGTCAGCAAACCAGAGGCCGCGCCCTCTGCCGCCGCGGCCTCTGCCATGGCTCGGATGAGCGCGCCGTGCCCGCGATGGACGCCATCGAAATTCCCGATGGTGAGCGCGGTCGGCCCGGTCAGAGAGGCGCTGGAAAGGGATTCGTAGACCTGCATGGCGTGATCCGTTCAGATGATAGACGGTTGGGCATGGTTGATTTTACCGCAGTCTGCCCTTGACAAATGATTCATGATTGAGGATTAAAGCGCCACGTACGAGCGCGGTTTTTAATCATTAATCATGAATCATTAATTATTAATGATTAATCATTGCCGGGGGTTGAAAAATCTTGTGCGGCGACAGGCGGCCCTGCTCCGGCTCGGCCCGGCCGATGCCCAGCAGCTGCTCATCCACGCCGAACACGCGCACATCGCCCGCAACCGCGCCGGCAGGCAGAGGCAGCCGCTGGCCCTGCACGAAACGCTGCGCCAATTCATCGTCTAGGACGAGCGGGGGCAGCATGGACAGCGCCGCCTTGAGGCTGTGCAGGCGGTCACTCCACGCCGGCCCGGCCTGCTCCAACTCGGCCAGGGGGATGGCATCCTCCACCCGCCAGGCGCCGGAAGCCAGGCGGCGCAATTGCCGCACATGCCCGCCACAGCCCAGCGCCTCGCCCAGGTCATGCGCCAACGATCGCACGTAGAAGCCAGGCGAACAGACCACCAGCAGGTCGAGATCGGGCGGCTGCCACTGCGTGATTTCCAGATGATGCACCGTCATCGCCCGCGGCGTGCGGGCGATCTCTTCGCCTTGCCGGGCGTATTCGTAGAGTGCGCGGCCTTTGTGCTTCAATGCCGACACCATAGGCGGGATCTGCCAGCCCGGCCCACGGAAGGGCGCCAGCGCCTGTTCCAGCGCCGCTGCATCCAGCGCGGGCACCGGGGCCTGGCTCAGAACTTGCCCCTGCGCGTCGTAGGTATCGGTGCGCTGGCCCAGACGCACCTGCACCGCGTAGGTCTTGCGCCCCGCCTGCAAGTATTCGACGATGCGTGTGGCCGCGCCCACGCACACCAGCAACACGCCGGTGGCCAGGGGGTCCAAAGCGCCGGCATGCCCCACCCGGCGCACACCGCTCAGCCGCCGCACCCGCGCCACCACATCATGCGAGGTCAGGCCCGCGGGCTTGTCGATATTCAGCACGCCAGAGGGGGAGATCGCTGCCTCGCTCATCCGCTTCAGCGCCTCAGGCTTTCGTATAGCCGCGCCAGCACCCGTTCGCGCGCGGCTTCCAGTGGGCCATCCACCGTGCAGCCCGCGGCCAAAGCGTGGCCCCCCCCGCCAAAAGCATAGGCCACCGCCGCCACATCCTGCCCTGGTTGGGCGCGGAAGCTGCACTCGATGCGCTGATCCGGCAACTCGGTAAACACCACCGCGATCTGGGCATCGCGCGACCCCAGTAAAAAGGAAGCCAGCCCCTCAGCCCGGATCAGCCGGCCCAGATCCACGCGCATCTCCAGGGTATTATCCGCGCTGATCACGCCTTGATGCACCGTGATCGTGGCAATTGCCCGGCCCCACAGCTGGATCAACTCGGTCGAACGGGCCTCCAGCGCCAGATCTGCAATCGTCGGCAGATCCGCTCCCGTTTCCATCAGGGCGGAGACGATGCGCATTACCCGTGGGGTGGTGCTGCTGGTGCGAAACCCGCGCGTATCGGTGACGATGCCGGTGAGGAGGCAGGTCGCGATCTGGGTATCGATCGTGACTTCCAGCGCCTGCGCCAGATCGAAGATCATCTCTGCGGTGGCGCAGGCTCTGGGCTCGATCCAGTTGCAATCCCCGAACAGGGTGTTGGTGATGTGATGATCGATCACCACCAAGGGCAGGCTGCGGATGCGGCCCTGATCATAGATGTTGCCCAGGCGCTCCCGGTCGCTGCTGTCCAGGGCGATGACGAGATCCACTTCCTCGTGCACCTGGTTGGTGATGCGATCGTAGCGGGGCAAAAAGCTGAGGCTGGCAGGGGGCGTATCCTGGCAAGCCAGCACCGGATCCTTGCCCAGATGATACAGGATGCTGCCCGCGGCCAATAGGCTGCCAATGGCATCGCCATCTGGCGAGATGTGCGCGATCAGTAACGGCCGTCGCGACATGCGCACGCGATCCAGCAGATCAGCGGGCGGGGAGAAGGGGGCCGGCATGGCCGAAAGCAAGCTCATGGGCCAGATCCTTCATCGCCTGCCGCCACAGGGGGCAGGGCATCGAGGATGGCGTCGATGCGTTGGCTGGCCAAAAAGCTGCGATCTACGCGAAAGACAAGGTCAGGCACGCGGCGCAACTGCACGCGGGTGGCAATCTCGGCTCGGATCAATCCTTTGGCGCTCTCCAGCCCGGCCAGCGCGGCCTGCTCGTCCCCCTCATCGCTGAGCAGGGTGATATAGACCCGGGCGGTTTGCAAGTCCTTGCTGACATCCACCCGCTTCACCGCCACATCGCCCAGGCGGGGATCGCTCAATTCGTAACCGATCAGGGTGGTCAATTCGCGAAACAGCAACTCGTCCAGACGTTCCTTGCGGTAATGCCGGCTCATGCTAACCTCCAGTGTAACGTTTGAACGTTCCAACGGTTCAACGCACGCGCACCCGTTCCAGGGCGCGTACCACGTCCCCCTCCATGGGGTCGTTGAAGCCATCGATGCCGATGCCGCACTCGAACCCGGCGCGCACTTCTGTCACATCTTCCTGGAAGCGCTTCAGGCTATTGATTTTGCCGCGGAAGATCTCCTTGTGATTGCGCAGCACCAGGGCGATAGCGTCCCGGCGGATATCGCCGGTGCGCACCTGGCAGCCCAGCACGCGGGCATGTCCCCGCACCCGGAAGATGGCGCGCACTTCGGCTTCGCCCAGCACACGCTCCTCGAAAATGGGGTCGAGAATGCCCTTCAGAGCTTTGGCCACATCATCCACCAGATTGTAGATCACATCGTACACCTGGATGCTGACGCCCTGCTGCTCGGCTTGACGGCGGGCGATCGGATCCACGCCGGTGTTGAATCCCAACACCAGGGCATGGCTGGCCGTAGCCAACATCACATCCGATTCGGTGACCGCGCCCACATCCTGATGCAGGATGCGCACGCTCACCTCTTTCGTGTCCAGATCGCGCAGAGAATTGACAACCGGCTCCAGCGACCCCTGCACATCCGCTTTGATAATCAGGTTCAGTTCTTTCACCGCGCCCGACTGAATCTGGGCGAAGAGATCATCGAGCGAGAGCCGGGGCGCGGGCTGCGCCGTCACTTCCTTCTGGCTGCGCTCCGCCGAGATCTGGCGGGCGATGCGGTCATTTTCCACCACCTGGAAGATGTCGCCGGCATCGGGCACGCCTTGCAGGCCTGTCACCCGCACCGGCGTGGCCGGCGGCGCTTCCTTCAGCGGCTTGCCCTGATAATCGAACATCGCCCGAATGCGGCCCCAGGTCTTGCCCAGCACCATCGCATCGCCGGCCTGCAAGGTGCCTTTCTGCACCAGCAGCGTGGCCACATTGCCCAGGCGTTTATCTTGATTGGCTTCGATCACCGTGCCCACGGCGGGGCCGGTGGGATTGGCCTGCAATTGCATCATTTCGGCAGTGATCAACACATTGGCCAGCAATTCGTCGATGTTCAGGCGCTGCTTGGCCGAGACTTCCACCACCGGCGTGTCCCCGCCCCAGATCTCCGGCTGCAAGCCCAGATCCGCAAGCTGCTGCCTCACCCGATCCGGGTTGGCGTTGGCCCGATCCACCTTGTTCAGCGCCACCACGATCGGCACCCGCGCGGCCCGCACATGCGCGATCGCCTCCCGCGTCTGCGGCATCACGCCATCATCAGCGGCCACCACCAGGATGGCGATGTCGGTGGCCTGGGCCCCGCGAGCGCGCATGGCCGTGAACGCGGCATGGCCGGGGGTGTCCAAAAAGGTGATCCGCCCCCCCTCCATCGCCACCTGATACGCGCCGATATGCTGGGTGATGCCGCCGGACTCACCCGCCACCACGTTCGTATTGCGAATGGCGTCCAACAGGGTGGTCTTGCCATGATCGACATGGCCGAGGACAGTGACCACCGGTGGGCGGGGACGCAACAGGGTCGGATCGTCCTCCATTTCCAGCAGGCGCTCGCGCAGCGTCTTCGGCGCTTCCGCGCCCGGCTCGGCCACCGGCTCGGCCACCGTTTCCCGCTCCAGTTCCAGATTGAACTCCGACGCCACGATGGCCGCGGTGTCGAAATCGACCAGCTCGTTGATGCTGGCCATGGTGCCGTAGCTCATCATCGTGCGGATGATCTCGATGGGGTTGGTGCCCATGGCCGCGGCCAGATCGCGCACCGAAATCACCTCCGGGATGATGATTTTGCCGGAGAGTGAGGCAGGCGGGGCCTCCGCCTCTTGGACGGCGACGGCCTGAGATTCAGGGCGCGCGGCGGGGGCGGGGCCGCGTGATCCGCCGCCC
>JABWBG010000213.1 GCA_013360575.1 Caldilineales bacterium | reverse complement strand
GCCGAGCCGGGGGGCCGCCACAAGCAGGCTGGCGCCGGATGCGACCGCGTCCGCGTACGCGGGCAGGGCATGGACCGGGGTCAGGGCTGCCCCGCGCACGCCGATCAGGGGCTGCTGCCCGCTCAGGGCCGGCAACTCTGCCCGTGGGCTGACGGTGATCAACCGGTGCAGGGCAAAGATGAGCAGGAAGATGAAGAGGGAGAAGATCAGGCGCAGGAGGATGTCGCGGCTCATGGCTGGGCGTGGGGTGAAAGGCTGCGCGCGGGGGGAGATGTGCGACAGTATAGCACTGCCAGCGGTGGGGGCGGAAGCGGGCGCCAGGCAAAAAAAGCGGGATGCACGGAGGCCGCGCATCCCGCTGTGGCGGAGGGGGGATAACGTTAGCCCATCGTTTCGGTGAGGGCGCCCAGACCGGCCGCGCCCAGGCCCAGCGCGCCGCCGATGATGGCGGTGATGACGAAGACCACCAGCCAGCCGACCACCACGGTGAGCACAGCTTTGCCGGTGTCCAGATCCAGGGCCTCGCGTACGGCCACGACGCCAGCAACGAGAGACCACAGCGCCCCGACCAGCGCCACCAACGATCCGGCGCAGGGGATGAGGGCGAAGATGCCCAGGATCTGCGGGGCGGTGGCGTAGCCGAGGGTGCGCAACAGCTCGCCCACATCGCCCGTGCCCTGGAAGAGGCGCGTGCCGATGAATTGGGTGAGATAGGCCCAGATGTAGTAACCGACGATGCCCATGACGATGCCGAAGACCAGCCCGATCAGAGCGCCGCCGATGCCCTGGCCGAGGAGGATGCCGCCGATGAAGCTGCCCACGCCGCTGGCAACAGCGGTGATGATTACAACCATCAGCGCTTCCTGGTTGAGGGAGGTGTCGGCTTCGACTTCATTGTAGAAAGCCACATCGAGCTTGGCAGCCCGGATCATACGGTTGAAAATCAATGCAAAATCCATGATAGGTTCTCCTTGAGGGTGTGGCGGTTGCAAAGGTGAGGTGTGACGAATGAATCAAGGCAGGAGATCGATACGAGAAAAAGGAGATGAGGTCTGGGATAGATGGCCCTCCTTTGGAAATGGGATGCAGGCGCGTCCGTGTAGGACGATGGCGCGAGTATAACGATTGCCGCAGAGATTGCAACCCGCGGTCAGGGCGTCAGGATCAGCGTGTCTGCGGCGGCGGCTTCGATCTGTTCGCGTGCCCACAGTAAGGGGTCGTAGCGGATGAAGCGCCAGTTTTCGATCTGATCGTCGTAGTGCTCGTGGTAGGGGTGGCCCGATTGGCCGGTCGTGTGGGTGGCCAGCGAGCGGTTCAGATCGGCCAGATCCATGATGATGCGCAGCGAGGGCACGGAGCGCAATTCGAAGAGGGTGTCTTCGCTGCTGGAACTGCCGGTGGCGTTGACGATGCCGCTGCCGCCGGCTGTTTCCACCGGGCCGCGGTTGAAGATGCTTTCGATCGGCCCGATGCCGGACTGGCCGAGGGTCTGGTTGCGGAAAGTGGCGGTGTGCAGCGCACCCCAGCGCCATTTGGCCGCGTCTTTGCCCAGCCTCTCTGCCACCAGATCGTAGCCCTCGTTCAGGGCCTGGGCCAGGATCTGCTCGCGGGTTTCCTTTTCGGGGGTGTGGATGTTGTCCCACCAGGCCGCACCCGCATCGCCCGCCAGCAGCCGGATCAGCGCCCGGTCGCGGGGGGCCATATCGCCCAGCTCATCGCCGAACAGGGCCGTGGGCAGGATGTGCCAGAAGCCTTCGAAAAAGGCTGCTTCGGGGCTGTCCATATCCTGCTGGAAGTCCCAGGCCAGCAGCATGTTGCGGGCCGCGGCCACTTCCGCCCGGTCGAGGGGGACGCCGGCCAGCAGGGGGACGAGGTCGCGGGCCAGCAGGTTGGCGTTGTCGCCATGAATGGCCTGAAAATCGGCGATGCTCAGCGTTTGTTTGGCCTCGATCATCTCCACGATGCGCTGGGCGCGGTCGCCGGTGTCCCCCTCGTGCCGGGTGAGATAGGGGTAATCGGTGAGATCGATCACCTGGTTGTTGGCGGTGACGATGTAGCCGCTGGGCGGGTTGAAGGCCCAGGGCAGGGCTTCGTACGGCGCGTAGCCCTGCCATTCGTAGTCATCGGTCCAGCCCGGCACGGGGGTGAGGCCGTCGCTGTGGGGGCGCAGCGGCATCTTGCCCGGCATGACGTAGCCGATGTTGCCGGCGGTGTCCGCGTAGACGAAATTCTGCGAGGGCGCATCCCAAAAGGCCAGGGCGTCGCGGAAGTCTTCCCAATCCTGGGCCAGGTTCAGGCCGATCAAGGCTTCGAGGATGCGGTTGCCCTCCAGCGCGGTCCAGCGCAGGGCCAGGGGCTGCCAGCCAAAGGCCCACCGGCTTTCGGCGCCGTAGGCCACGTCGTTGAGGATGGGGCCGTGCCGGGTGCGGCGGATGGTGAGGGGCGTGGATTCTTTCTGGCCGGCCACCACGATCTGGTCGTGGATGATCTCCATCTCCACCCATTGCCCGTTCACTTCATATTGATTCGGGTTGGCGGGGTTGATGCGCTCGATGTACAGGTCTTGCACGTCGGGGTAGGCGTTGGTCACGCCCCAGGCGATGTGGCCATTGTGGCCGATCACCACGCCGGGTGTGCTGGCGAAGCTGAATCCCACCACTTCGAAGGGGCAGGCAGGGCCAACCGGCTGGCAGTGCAGGCCGTTCTGGTACCAGATCGAGGGCATCTGGATGCTGAGGTGGGGGTCGTCGGCCAGCAGGGGCATGCCGGTCTCGCTTTTGCTGCCGGCCACCACCCAGTTGTTGCTGCCGATGCCTTCGCCCTGGCCCAGGATCAGGCCGTCGGGCAGGCGGGCGATGCTTTCGGTGTCCACCTGATCCCAGGCGACGAAATCGGGCAGGATGAATGGCCGGTCGCTGGGATAGTCGTACATCGTCAATTCGCGCATCCAGCCCTCGCCGTAGCGGGCCAGCAGTTGCGCCCTGTCCAATTCCTGATCGTAGTTGCCGCCCAGGTCGAAGGACATCATTGTCGTCCAGGTGAGGGAGTGCAGGGGCGTCCACGGTTCCGGCTGGAATTTCACGCCGGTGAGCCCAAGCACACGGATTTCGAGGGGCAGCTTGTTGCGGTTCTGGTCGATGTAGGCGTTGATGCCGCTGGCGTAGGCTTCGAGCACGGCTCGGGCTTCGGGGCTGGCCTGGGCCAGGGTCAGTTCCGCCGAGCGGGTGACGCCGAGGGTGCGCAGGAAGCGATCCTGGCCGAGGCTGCTTTTGCCGAACAACTCGGACAGCCGCCCGGCGCCGATGCGCCGCCAGAATTCCATCTGCCAGAAGCGATCCTGGGCGTGGACGAAGCCCTGGGCCATGAACAGGTCTTGGGTGTTGCTGGCGTAGATGTGGGGCACGCCGCGGCCATCGCGGATCACCGTCACCGGCGCTTGCAGGCCGCTGAGCCGGAGTTCGCCGTTGGTTTGCGGCCAGCCCAGCCGCGCCTGGTACCAGCCAAAGCCGGCGCCAAGGATGAAAATCAGCAGGATCAGACCAAGAAGGAAGAGTAAGATGCGACGCATGGGATAAAACTCCGTTTGGGTGCGTGGTGCGTGGTGCGTGGTGCGTGATGCGTGATGCGTAATGCGTAATTTTCGTGTTCAAGAATCAATTACTGAATACTGAATACTGAACACTGAACACTGAATACTGAACACTGAATATCAAATATCAACTACCAAAAAGCTGCCGAATTTCGTCAGGGTTGAGGCCGGGCCAGCCGAAGATGGCTGTGTCGGTGTAGCCCCATTCGTTGAATTCGATGCCTTCGGCTTCCAGCAACGTCTGCTGCTCTGCCGGGGAGTGGTCGAAGGAGCGGATGGAACAGCGCCCGGCTTTGTTGATCACCCGTTGCCAGGGCACGACCGCGGCCTGGGCGGGGGAGAGCGCGGCCAGTGCCCAGCCCACGGTGCGGGCCGCGCCCGGCGCCTCCAGCATCTCGGCGATCTGACCGTAGGAGGCCACCTTGCCGCGCGGGATCTGCTGCACCAACAGGTAGACCTGGTCGAAAAAGCTGAGGCGTTGCCGGCTCATGCCTCTTCCTCATCGAAATAGAGGCGGCGGAGGATGTGCCGGGCCGCGGCCAGTTCTTCGGGCGTGTTCACATTCATCAAGGCCCGTTCTGCTCCGGGCAGGTCGGCCAGTTCTGCTGCCGGCAACTGGCGCACGCGCACGGCATCGAAAAAACTGATCATGCGGCGCTCGCCCTTGGCCAGGGCCGCGGCAATGGCGGGCAGGCAGGCGGCGCGGCGGTAGAGCGCGTGCAGCGGGTGCAGGCCATCCGCGGTGTCGGGGATGACGACGTCGTAGCCGGGCGCGAGGTGGATCATGTGCGCCAGCAGGTCGGGGTCGACGAAGGGCATGTCGCAGGCCAGCAGCAGGGCCAGTTCGCCCCGCGCCGCGCGCAAGCCAGAGTAGAGGCCCATCAGCGGGCCGCGGCCCAATTCCAGATCGGGCACGATGGGCAGGCCCAGGCTGGTGTAGGGGCCGGCGTCGTTGGCGATCAGCAGGATCTCGCGGCACAGCGGCGCCAGCGCCCGCCGCACCCGCTCGATCAAGGGCACGCCTCCGACCGGCAGCAAGGCTTTGTTGGCGCCCATGCGCAGGCTGCCGCCGCCCACCAGGATCAGGCCGCTCACCGACCCGCTTTCAGGCGCGGTGTTCACCTCCGCCTCCCCGGCGGCAAAAGCAAAAGAGCCAGACGTGGAAACGCCTGGCTCTGTGTTTGCGGCCCGTTCATCGCCGAGAAAAGCACGTCTCGTGATTAGAGCATGTTGGTTTCGATGTAATCCACCGCTTCGCCCACCGATGTGATGCGTTGCGCGTCTTCATCGGAGATTTCGCCGCCGAATTCTTCTTCGAAGGCCATGATTAACTCGACGAGATCGAGGCTGTCGGCCTCCAGGTCTTCGCGGAATTTGGCGCCGCGGGTCACGTCAGCTTCATCGGCGCCCAGTTGTTCGATGATCAGGGCGCGTACACGTTCGAAAGTGTCAGACATGGTAGGGGTTACTCCTGTTGTGGGGATGAATGAAAGGGTGGGGATGAGAGCGGTCTGGCCGGCAGAAGCGTGCAGGCCGCCAAGCCGGGGGGCATTCTAGCACGCCAGGGTGAGGGCACAAAATCTCCCGGCCTGTTGTGGCGAGCATGTGATGGAGGAACACCACAGCCGCGGAAAAGTCGCGCGGGGGCGAGGGTTTACCGGCGTAGGGTCGAGGCCAGCGGGGCGAGAAGTTAGCCAGTGGCGAGATCGTCTTTCCGCTGGCCTCGACCCTACTTTTGCTCACCCTCTCACCCCCTCACCCCCTCCCTCTATTTGACACCCGCGCCCGCCCGCACTACACTCGCAGGCGGAGAAAAAACCATGTCAGGAACCCACGCCCGCCGCAAAGCCGACCACATCCGCATCAATTTGGAGGAGGACGTTGCCTTTCCGCGCCTGACCACGGGCCTGGAGCACTATCGTTTCGTGCATCAGGCCCTGCCCGAGCTGGATTTGGGGGCGATCGATACCGGTCTGACTGTGCTGGGCAAGCGGCTGGCCGCGCCGCTGCTCATCTCCTCGATGACCGGGGGCACGGCGGAGGCCGCGGTCATCAACCGCACCCTGGCCGCGGCGGCAGAGGCCGCGGGCATTGCCATGGGCCTCGGCTCGCAACGCGCGGCCATCGAGGAGCCGGAGCAGGCCTACACTTTTCAGGTGCGCGAGGTCGCACCCACCTTGCTGCTCTTCGCCAACCTGGGCGCGGTGCAACTGAACAAGGGCTACACCGTGGCGCAGTGCCGCCGGGCCGTGGAGATGATCGGGGCCGACGCCCTGATCCTGCACCTGAATCCGCTGCAAGAGGCGGTGCAGGCGGACGGCGACCATGATTGGAGCGGGCTGCTGGCCAAGATCGAGGGCGTGTGCCGGGCGCTGGCGCAGCCGGTGGTGGTCAAAGAAGTGGGCTGGGGCATCTCCGCCCAGGCCGCGCGGCAATTGGCCGCGGCCGGCGTGGCCGCCATCGACGTGGCCGGCAGCGGCGGCACCTCCTGGACCGAGGTGGAATACCATCGCGCGGGCACAGCGCAACTGCGGCGGCTGGCCCGCGCTTTCGCGGATTGGGGCATTCCCACGGCCGAGTCTCTGCGCCTGGTGCAGGCTGCCGCGCCCGGTTTGGCGGTTTTCGCCAGCGGCGGCCTGCGCGGGGGCATCGATCTGGCCAAATGTGTGGCTTTGGGCGCGGATTTGGGCGGCATGGCCGGGCCTTTTTTGAAGGCCGCGGTGGAGGGCGTGGAGGCGGTTGCCGCCGAGATCGCGGCCGTGCTGCGCGAGATGCGCGTGGCCATGTTCGCAGCCGGGGCCGGCAATGTGGCGATGCTGCGGCAGCCGGGGCGTTTGATCGATCTGCACCATCAGGAGGAGGCATGAGCCAGGATGTGACGGCGTTCGCGCAGGCGTGGCTGCCGCGCATCGAGGCGGAATTGCGCGCGCAGTTGGCCCCGCCCCCGTCCGAGGCCGCGGGCATGTATGCCCTGCTGCGCTATCACATGGGCTGGGAGGATGCCCAGGGCCGGCCAGAAGAGGCGGCGCAGGGCAAACGGGTGCGCCCTTTGCTGGCGCTGATGGCGGCGCTGGCCGCG
>JABWBG010000212.1 GCA_013360575.1 Caldilineales bacterium | reverse complement strand
CCGGCCCGCAGATCGCAGCCTCCGCGGCCGCGCTGGCCGATCGGGCCGATGGGGCGCTGTTGTGGGCGCGGGATGCAGACACGCCGCGGGCGCCGGGCAGCGCCATCAAGCTGATGACCGCGCTGGCGGCGCTGGAAACGCTTTCCCCGCAGGATGTGGTGATCGTTCCCCCCGCGGCGTTGATCGGCGAGGCGAGCATGGGCCTGGACGCGGGCGAGGCGGTGGAGGTGCTGACCCTGCTGTACGGCGCTCTGCTGCCCTCTGGCAATGACGCGGCGATGACCCTGGCCCTGGCCGGCGCGGGCAGCGAAGCCGCGTTCGTGCAGAGGATGAACGTGCGAGCCGCGGCCTGGGGCCTGCACGGCACGCACTTTGCCACACCACACGGCCTGGACGCGCCCGGCCAGGTCAGCACCCCCCGCGATTTGCTGGCCCTGGGCCGCCGCGCGTTGGATCAGCCCCTGCTGGCCACGATTGTGAGCACGTCGCGCATCTCCCGGCAGGGGTATTTGCTGCAAAACACCAATGAATTGCTCGGCCTCTATGCCGGCGCCTACGGTGTGAAGACAGGCACGACCGACGAGGCAGGGCAGGTGTTGATCGCAGCCGCGGCGCGGGCCGGCGGCGATGCCCTCAGCGTGGTCATGGCCAGCCCCGATCGCTACGCGGACAGCCGGCAGCTGTTGGATTTCTACTTCGCGCACTGGCAGCGGCTGGAGATGCAACTGCCGGCCAGCGCTCTCAACCGCGTGATCCTGCCGGACGGCGCCATCTACACCCTGCAGACGCCCGCGCAGGGCGCGGCCCGCCCCCTGTTGTTGCAGCGCTGGCAGGCGGAGCAGGCGCGAGTCTACCGCGCCATCACCCTCGACGCCGCGGGCGCGCCGCTGGGCGTGCTGCAGATCTGGCTAGGCCCGGACAAGCTGGCCGAGTTGCCCCTGATCTTCCACCGCCAACGGCCGCCCCTTCCCCCCACTCCCACACCCCTGCCATGAGCAACACTGCGCGGGCCGATGCGCCCGGTTCCATCCGTCTCAATAAATTCCTGGCCCAGGCCGGGGTAGCTTCGCGGCGCAAGGCCGACGAACTGATCGCCGCGGGCCAGGTGCAGGTCAATGGCCGCACCATCTACACGATGGGCGTGACCATCGACCCCAGCCGCGATCAGGTGATGTGCGAGGGCCGCCTGATCAAAATCGCCGCGGCAGAAGCGATGACCCTGCTGTTGAACAAGCCGCGCGGCTACCTTTCCACCCGCAGCGACCCGCAAGGCCGGGCCACGGTGCTCGATCTGGTTCCAGCCGCCTACCATCACCTCTATCCCGTGGGCCGGCTCGACCTGGACAGCGAGGGGCTGATGCTGCTGAGCGATGACGGCGAGCTGACGCATCTGCTCACGCACCCTTCGTTTGGGCACGAGAAGGAATATTGGGTGCAGATTGCCGGCCGCGTTCCCGCCCCGGCCCTGCGCAAGTTGCAGGCGGGCGTGCCTTTGGAGGATGGCATGGCCAGCGCCCGTTTGCGCCCGTTGCCGAAGATCCCGGCGGAGCAGCGGTTTTGGCTGGATCCGGAGCTGGACACGCGCCACACCTGGCTGGTCTTCATCTTGCACGAAGGCCGCAAGCGGCAGATCCGGCGGATGTGCGAGGCGGTGGATCTGCAAGTGCTGCGGTTGGCGCGGGTGCGGATCGCTTCGCTGCACGTCGGCGACCTGGCGCCCGGACAATGGCGTCCCCTCAGCCAACGCCAACGCCGCGCCGTGGCGGCGATGAAGGGAGGGGGTCAGTGATCAGTGGTCAGTGGTCAGTATTCAGTGGTCAGTGGTCAGTAATCAGTAGTCAGTGGTCAGTATTCAGTAATCCAAGGGAAAAACCCTAAAGGTTTCAAAAATATTTAGGGTTTTTCCCCGGATTATTGAGCATATACCTAATAACAACCTGCTTTAGCAGGTTTTTGATATCAGACCGTGAATTCATTCACGGGATTCATTCACGGGATTCATTCACCCATCCACGGGCCCGCTGCCGAATGAACCGCCGAATGAATTCGGCGGCTGATACAAGAAAACCCGTTAAAAAGGGTTGTTAATGACGTTATCATGCCAATAACGTAACATTTCACCTAATGTGTCATTGCGAGGGCGACCGCAGGTCGCATGGCGAAGCAATCTCCAAGGTGGCTCGTCAATTTTTGGGAGTTAAAGCAACGTTGGGAATTGCTTCGGGGCTATCGCCCCTCGCAATGACAAAATAAGGTGAATTGTTACCCAATAACAACCTGCTTTAGCAGGTTTTTAATATCAGACCGTGAATTCATTCACTGAATACTGACCACTGAATACTGAATACTGAAAACTGAAAACTGAATACTGACCACTGAATACTGACCACTGACCACTGAATACTGAATACTGAAAACTGAAAACTAACTCCCCGGCTTGTGCTTCAAAATATAATAAGTCCCCTTTTTGTCGCCTATCTTCAGTAACTGACCTTTATCTACCAAATCCACCAGATCCAGACGCAGCGTTTCGGCGCTGACGTTGGGGCAGAGATCGCGATACTCCCGATTGTTGATGCGGCCGTGGTGCAGCACGAACTGCATGGCCTGCATCTGCCGTTCATTCATATCCTGCTGCCATTCGGGCGGGATGCCGGGCTGGCCAACCTCGCGGCCTTTGCGCAGGACAACGGTGAAAGCATGGGGCGCGGCGCGGAATTCTGGCTGAGGATGCCCCTCGGCCACCATGGCCTGGATCATCTTATCCACCCCCAGCCCCAACTCCTCGATGTAGCCCCACTGCAACAGGCCGTTGACAATGCGGGGATTGCGGCTGAAGTGCTCCTCCACAATATTCTGCACGGTGATGTAGCCGGGCAGCCCGCCGGGAGAGGTGATCTCCAGGCGGTCGCGGAACATCAGCACCTCGATGCGGCGGCCGCTGAGCCGGTAATCGCGGTGGGCCACGGCGTTGACCAGCGCCTCGCGCACCGAAATCACCGGATATTCGGTTTGCTCCTCGCGCACCAGGCCGCGCACAACCGCTTGCTTCGCCATCTCTTCCCAGACCACGCGCCAGGCGCGCTCGATGATGCGGGGCAGGGGGCCGTGGATATCTTCGCGGCGGCCATATCCGATCTTCCCCTCCTCTCCCCGGCGGTCGCTGCCCGCAAACTTGACGAAAGTCAGCCCGCTTTGGGGCAGAAAGGCCTGCGGATCGCTGCCGAAGAGGAGCAGCCCCATGGCCGTGGCCTTGCCGGCAGGCGTCAGGGCGCCGATCTGCTGTAGCAGCGCCTCGGTCGAGCCGACGAAGGCGCGGGGTTGGCGGCGGCGGCGGTGCTCGACATACTCTGCCACCACCTCGCGGTCGAAATCGGCCAGGGTGGCGTTGGGCAGCTCCTCCAATTCGAAGGGATTGCTGGCCCGCGCCGCTGCCATGATCGCCAATTCTGAGCCGGTGAGGATGCTATTCCCGGCCCCGCGGCGGGCCGGCGCCCGGCCATCGGCCAGGGTGTGCAGATCGGCGCTGCGCGGGGTCTGCAAGACCAGCACCACCCCTTGCGGCAGGGTCAGCGTCTCCGCCTCCAGGCGCAGGGGCGGATGGACGGCAGTGAGGGCCATGCGCAGCAGATCGTCCGCGTCCTCGGCCTGCACGCCGCCGCGGATGTGGCCCTGCGCGTCCATGCCCACCACCAGCTGGCCGCCCTCGCTGTTCGCGAAGGCCACCACCGTCTCCAGGATGGCGTCGGCGTCCAGTTCGGCCTGAAAATCGAGGGAGAGGCCGGGGCGGCGGCTGAGCAGATGGCTGAGTGGCATCGTGGGCAGAGGGCGAGAGGGTCAGGCGGCGGGGGCGGGGGCAAGGTCTTCGCCCGTGGGTTCGGCCTCATCTTTCTCGGTGATGGCGATGACGCGGGCGGCAGAGACCAGCGCGTCCCCCTCTTGCAGGCGCACGCAGCGCACCCCGCGCGTGGCCCGGCTCATCAGGCTGATATCCTGCACGCGGGTGCGCATGGCCACGCCGTTCAAGGTCATGAAGGTGACATCATCGCCGGGCAGCACGGCCTGGGCCACCACCACCGGCCCCGTTTCTTGCAGGCGGTTATGGTCGGTGACCCACACGCCCTGGGTGTAGCGCCCTTTGGCCGGCAGATCGGTCAAGGGCACACGTTTGCCCCAGCCTTGCTCGGTCACGATCAGCAGGTCTTCGGCCCCGGTGAGCGCGTCCAGCCCCGCCACGCCATCGCCATCGAGCAGGCGCATGCCCATGACGCCGGCGGCGGCGCGGCCCATGGGCCGGATCGTATCCTCATCGAAGCGCAGCACCTTGCCCTGACGGGTGACGATCACCACATCCTGGGTGCCGTCGGTCAGCTTCACCCGCGCCAGGCTGTCATCGGGCGTGAGGTTGATGGCGATGATGCCGGAGGGCCGCACCCGCTCGAACTCGGACAGGGGCATGCGTTTGATGCGACCCAGCCGGGTGCAGAGCAGGATGTATTCCGACTGGCTGAAATCCTCCACCGGGATCACGGCGGCGACGGTTTCATTCGCCTGCAAATTGAGCACATTGTTGATGTGAATGCCCTTGGCCGTGCGGCTGCCTTCGGGCAGATTGTAGGCCCGCTCGGAATAGACGCGGCCCAGGCTGGTGAAGAAGAGCACGTGGTCGAGGGTGCGGGCGAAGAAAGCCTTGACCACCACATCCTCGGCCTTGGTTTCCATGCCGCGCACGCCCACGCCCCCGCGGCCCTGCGCCCGGAACACCTGGGCATCGGTGCGTTTGATGTAGTTGCCCTGGGTCAGGGTCACGATCACCCCCCGCTGTGTGATCAGATCCTCCTCGCTGAACTCGCCATCGCCCACGGGATTGATGACCGTGCGGCGGGCGTCGCCATACTGTTCCTTCAGCGTCAGCACATCGCTTTTGATCAGGGCCAGGATCTTTTGGGGGTTTGCCAGCAGGTCTTGCAGATAGCGGATGCGCAGCAGCAATTCGTTGTATTCATCTTCGATCTTTTGCTGTTCCAGCGCGGCCAGCCGCCGCAACTGCATCTCCAAAATGGCCTGGGCCTGGATTTCGCTCAGCCCGAACCGGGTCATCAGGGCCTGGCGGGCCTCGTCCACGGTGCTGCTGCCGCGGATGGTGGCGATGACTTCATCCAGGAATTGCAGGGCGATGCGCAATCCTTCCAGGATGTGGGCGCGGTGCTCGGCCTGGGCCAGTTCCCAGCGGGTGCGCCGGGTGATCACCTCGATGCGGTGCTCGACATAAACTTGCAGCGAGCGTTTGAGGGTGAGCAGCCGCGGCTCATTGTTCACCAGGGCCAGGTTGATCACGCCAAACGTGCTTTGTAAAGGCGTGTATTTGAAGAGTTTGTTCAGCTCCTTTTTGGGCGCGGCGCCCCGTTTCAGCTCGATGATGATGCGCATGCCGGTGCGATCCGATTCATCGCGCAGGTCGGAGATGGCGGGCAGGCGGCCTTCGCGCGCCAATTCGGCGATGCGTTCGATCAGCGTGGTTTTGTTGATCTGGTAGGGGATTTCGCTGACGATGATGCGGAAGCGCTCCCCGCGCATCTCCTCGATCTCGGTCTTGGCGCGCACGATGATCCGCCCGCGGCCGGTGCCATAGGCCTGTTTGATGCCATCCAGGCCGAGGATGATGCCGCCGGTGGCGAAATCGGGGCCTTGGATGAATTGCATGAGGTGATCCAGGGTGACGGCATCGGGATCGTGCCAATGATCGACCACGAAGGCGATGGCGTCGGCCACCTCGCCCAAGTTGTGCGGGGGGGCGTTGGTGGCCATGCCTACGGCGATACCGCTGGCGCCGTTGAGCAAGAAATTGGGCAATTTGCTGGGCATAACCAGCGGTTCTTGCAGGGTTTCATCGAAATTGCCCCGCCAGGCCACGGTATCCTTTTCGATATCTTCGATCAGTTCATTGGCGATGCGGCTGAGCCGGGCCTCGGTGTAACGCATGGCCGCGGCGGCGTCGCCGTCGATGCTGCCGAAGTTGCCCTGGCCATCGACCAGCATATAGCGCAGGCTAAAATCCTGGGCCATGCGCACCATGGCATCGTAGACGGCGCTGTCGCTGTGGGGGTGATACTTGCCCAGCACCTCGCCGACGATGCGGGCGCTCTTTTTGTAGCCGCGGCTGAAGTGCAGGCCCATGTCGTGCATGGCGTAGAGGATGCGCCGGTGCACCGGTTTCAGGCCATCGCGGGCGTCGGGCAGGGCGCGGGCCACGATCACGCTCATGGCGTAATCGAGATACGCCACTCGCATCTCCTGTTCGATGTCTATGGGTTGGGTGATCCCACTTTGGGCGCCATTTCCGCCATCATCCGTTGCCATGGCGGTGGGTGCTTCGTCTTCTGCGGCGAAGTTGTCGTTGTCGAGGAGGTCGTCCGTCATAAAAAACCTTGTGAGGGGTGGCCAGGGAGCGATCCCCGGAAGTCTCAGCGCATTCGCGCTGCGGCGGCGCTGGGATCGGTATGAACCGGGGACGCCTGGCCTGTGTCTGCCCGCAAGTATACCAGAATCGCCCCATTTTCACCATTCCGCCCGCCGCTGCGTGGCGCTTGCGGGCCGGTTCTGCTGGAAAGAGAGATGTGGGGGACCGGGAGACTGCTTTTTGTGCGGCTGCATCCCAAGTATCCCCCTTGACAGGCGCAA
>JABWBG010000211.1 GCA_013360575.1 Caldilineales bacterium | reverse complement strand
GGCACCCCCACGCGTACGCCCACGCCCACGGGCCTGCCCACTGTGCCGCCGCAATCCTGGCCCACGCCGCGGGTGCTGGCCTCGCTGGCCCTGCCGCAGGGCAGCCATCCTCATGGCCTCGCCCTTGGCAGCCAGCTCTACGCGGCCCTGCATGGCGACGAGCACAGCGGGCGCAGCGTGGCCTTCATCAACACCGACCCCCTGCTGTTGCAGACGGTGGTACCGTTGAGCGACCAGCCCACCGGGCCGAATGGCGTGGCCTGGTACGCCGGCGCCCGTCGGGCTTATCTGGTCGTCGCCAACCGCCAGACGCACGACGTCAGCCGCCTCGATCCCTGGATCAGCACATACGAGGGCGCGTTCCCCGTGGGACAGATGCCCAACGGCGTCATCGTGCACTATGGGCTGGGCTATGTGGCCAATTTCGCCTCCAACAGCGTCACCATCTTCCAGCCCGACCCGCCTACGCCGATCCGCACCCTGGGCGATGTGGGGGGCGAGCCCTCTCTCTTCACTGCCGATCCTCTGACCGGGGATGTCTATCTCTCCGCTCACGGCTCCAATCAGATCACCCGGCTGCGCGATGGCTTCACGGCGCAGCATTTCAACGGCATCGCCGCGCCCTACGGCGTCAGCTTCGACCCGGCCGCGCGGCGGCTGTACATCGCCAACCGCGGCCCGGCCCACACCGTCACCGTGCTGGATGTGGACAGCGGCGCGGTGGCGCGCACGATCCCGGTGGGCAAGGAGCCGTATGTGCTGGTGGTGAATCCGGGCACGGGGCATCTGTTCGTGGCTTGCGGGGATGAGGTCAAGGTCTACGACACCTTCGACGGCGCCCCGGTCGTCAGCCTCCCCGTGCCCCCCGGCGCCGAAGAGGGCATCCTCCTCGACCCCGTGAGCGGGCGCGTGTACGTGGCCAGCGGCGAGGGGGACGCCATCACCGTGATCCAGGACGCGGCCCCCGCGCAGGTGCTCTTCGTCAGCGTGCGCGATGGCAACCCCGAGATCTACCGCATGCGCCCCGACGGCACCGGCGTCGTCCGCCTCACCTTCACGCCCGATTTCGCCGAACTCGACCCCACCGGCTCGCCCGATGGCAGCCGCATCGCCTTCAGCCGCCGCCAGCCCGATGGCAGCGCGCACCTGTGGGTGATGAGCCGCGACGGCCTCAATCCTCGCCAGCTGACCTCTGGCGATGTGCAAGACCTGCACCCCACTTGGTCGGGCGGCATGGCGTACAACGATCAAGCCCTGGCCTTCGCCCGGTGGGATGGCGTGCAGTGGGATCTGTACATTCTGCACGTGCAAACCGGCCTGCTCGACCGGCAGACGAATGACGCGGCGGCCGATCTTGACCCCGACTGGGCCTGGAGCCTGGCGGTGAACAAGCTGGTCTTCCAATCGAACCGCATCGGCCCCAACGCCGAGATCTTCACCCTCACGCCCTACAGCGCCGGGAGCACCCGCATCACCGTCAATCCTTCTGGCGACGCCCAGCCCAGTTGGTCGCCAACGGGGGATCGCATCGTTTTCTGGGGGACGCGGCCGGCGGGGCAGGCGCTGTACACGGCGCGGGCCGATGGCAGCGACATCCGGCTGTTGGTGCCGCAGGCGCTGCGACCGGGCGACCCGGCCTGGGCGCGCAGCGGCGAAACCATCCTCTTCAGCGGCTTCCGCCCTGATGATGGGCACAGCGAGATCATGCGCGTGCAATCGGATGGGACAGGGCTGGCCCTGCTCACCTTCAACGCCGCCACCTTCGATTACGATCCGGGGTGGTTGGTGGGGAGGTAGGGTGGTTGGTTAGTTGGGTGGTTGGTTGGGTGGTTGGTTAGTTGGTTAGTTGGTTAGTTGGTGGGGACCGTCAGCCCACCCAACCAACTAACCAACCAACCAACTAACCAACTAACCAACCAACCAACCAACTAACCAACCAACCAACCAACTAACCAACCAACCAACTAACCAACCAACCAACCAACCAACTAACCAACCATCCATCCAACTAACCAACCAACCAACCATCCAACTTATCCCAACCCCCCTCGCCGGGCTTGGGATAAGTTGGGAAAAAAGGGTTGACAACGAACATTTGTTCGGTTATACTGGGCGCAGCCGTCGAAAATATGTTCGGTTTTTCCTCACCAGGAGCCTTCAGCCATGATGTACACGCCACTGCGCCCCCGCCAGGAAGAGATCCTGCGCTTCATCGAGAGCTATCTCGATGAAAACAACTACCCGCCCACCATCCGCGAGATCGGGCAGGCCGTGGGCATTTCCTCCACCTCCGTTGTCAATTACAACCTGGAAAAACTGGAGGAATTGAAGTTAATCGAGCGCAATCGCGAGGTCTCGCGCGGGCTGCGCCTGGTGGGCCGCGACGGCATCGGCTGGCGCGAAGTGCCGCTGTACGGGGCCATCGCGGCCGGCGATCCCATCCCCCTGCCCGAGGACCCGGCGGCGCTGGACGAGCAGGTGCTGGCGCCGGAAGAAATGCTGCCCAGCAGCGGCGAAGTCTTCGCCCTGCGCATCAAAGGGCAATCGATGATCGACGCGCTGCTGGACGACGGGGATGTGATCATCGTACGCAGCCAGCCTGAGGTCGAGACAGGCGAAGTGGCGGTGATCGAGGTGCTGGAGCCGCCAGAATGGGCCGGGGCCACGGTCAAACGCTTCTATTTCGCCGAGGATCAGGTGGAGCTGCGCCCGGCCAACCCGACCTACACCTCCTTGTGGCTGCTGCCTGACCAGGTGCGCATCTACGGCAAAGTCGTCAGCGCCCTACGCCAGTATCGTTGAGCCGGGATGGCGGCGGGCGCCTGCGCAGCTTGTCGATATCCAAACCCTAAAGGTTTTTAAAACCTTTAGGGTTTTTTTGTCGCTAAATCTGACTTATTGCGCCTGTAACAGACGAAACAACGTCTTATGCGCGAGCATGTCGCTGCTGATCACGCCCAGCACCGCGCCATCCTCCACCACCGGCATGGCCGAGATCTCATACATCTCCAACATGCGCAGCACATCCAGAATACTATCGCCGGGGCGGGCGGTGATCGGCGACCGCGTCATGATCTCGGAAACAGGCACATCCACCGAACACGCTGTGGCCGTGGCCTTGGTGATGTCCCAGTCAGTGACCACGCCGACCAATTCTCCCGCCTCCACCACCGCCAACATCTCGGTGGGGTCCTCAAACAGCAGGCGGGCGGCGGCGCGCACACTCAGCGCGGGCGAAATCGCTTGCAGCGGCTCCATGATCTCGGCGGCGCTGCGGAAACGCTCGGAAGAGGTGATGCGGCTGATGCTGATCTGTTCCGCCGCCTCCAGCGGCAGCAGATCCGGGTCGGCGACCAGGAAATCCACCAGCTCGCGCATATTGCGCCGGATTACCTCCTCCCGCTGGCGGATGCCGGCCTGCAACCGGCGTTCGGCCAGTTCGGCCAGCTCGCCGCGATGCTCATCCAGCCAGCGCTGCACCGCGGCGCGGTCGCCCAGGCAGGCCGCGGGCGTGCGCAGGTGATCGGGCGTCTTGATCAGATGCTCCTGCGCGGCGAAGATCACGCCGCCGGAGTTGACCAGGAAATCGGAGGCGATGACCGTGCCCCGCTGCCAGTAGACCACCCGCTCCATGCGCATGCGGGCGGCGCGGCGGGCCGGATCGGGCGAATAAGTATTGGCGCCTTCCACGATCATCGCCCAATGCCCCATGCGATCCACCGTCATCGAAGGCTTGCTGGCCGCGTCCACATCCAGATAATTGGCCACAGGCGCGGCAGGCACCAGGCAAAACGCCGATTCGCGCAGCAGATCGTTGGCCGCGTTGCTGAATTTGGTCTCGGGCCGGGGCGAGCGCTTGTCGAAAAGGAACTGCTTGAAATAGGGGAAGGTGACCACGCCTCGCTCATCCCGCAGCGCGAACAGATCGGCCACCGGCAGGCCGGCGGCGTTGTACAGGTAGCCGTGGGCGTCGCTGACGCCGACGATGCGGGGCGGGCGCGGGCCTTCGCTCAGCATGGCCGCGGCGTGCGCGCCCACCGCGCCAAAGCCCTGGATCAGCACAGTCATCTCCTCACGGCTGGGGACGTGCAGATCTGCGAACTGCGGCAGCGCCTTCAGCCGCCCGATCTCGCCCAGCAGGGCGTCGATGGCGATGACTACCCCGCCCGCGGCCCCGCCCAACTGGTCGATGCGGTTGCCGCCCATGTCCACCGGCTTGGAAAGGGCGCTGTCCAGGCCATTTTCGATGGCGATGGTTTTCATGTCCGCGTCATTGGTGCCCACATCGGGGCCGGGCAGGTAGATATCGCGGTAGCGGGCGATGAGATGGGCGAAACGGCGCACGACCTCGGTGTGCTCGGCGGGGGAGAGTGCGCGCTCCGGGGCCACGATGCCCGCCTTGCCCCCGCCGTAGGGCAGGTTGGCGGCGGCGTTCTTCAGAGTCATGCCGCGGGCCAGGTTGAAGATGGCCAGAGGGGTGACATCGGGCAGCATGCGAATGCCCCCCATGGCCGGCCGGCCCATGGCCAGGTTGTCCACCACCAGATAGCCGCCCACTTCCAGGTCTGTCCCCTCATCCCACAGGCCGATCACCAGGCGCGGCCCCAGGCGGTCGGCCTCGATGCCCAGGCGGGCCAGACGTTCGACATCGGTGGAGCGAAACTCCATAAACCGCAGTTCTGCCTGCTGCTGCAAGCGATTCTGCCAGGTGTGCTCGGGCAGGGCGGCGCGCAAAAACGCGGCCATTTGTTGGGGAATCATCGTTGATTATCTCCTCTTTTTACATAAAAATCCTAAAGACTTGAGAAATCTCTAGGATTTGGAATTTTCCGCCAATTCTCGCAAAATTGCCAGATTCTCTACATCTTCGGCCATATCCTCTGCTTTTGGCGTCTCCAGCAGCATGGGCACATGGGCAAAACGGGGATCAGCGATGATGTGGCGGAAGCCGTCGCGGCCCACAAAGCCCTGGCCGATGTGGGTATGGCGGTCTTTGCCGCTGCCCAGATCGTGCTTGCTGTCGTTGAAATGGAAGCAGCGCAGTCTCTCCAGCCCGATGACGCGGTCGAATTCGGCCAGGGTGGTGGTGTAGCCGGCGGGCGTGCGGAACTCGTAGCCGGCGGCGAGGACGTGGCAGGTGTCGAAGCAGATGGCCACCCGTTCCGGCTGGGCGCAGGCGCTGCGGATGGCGGCCAGATGCTCGAAACGGTGGCCGAGATGGCTGCCCGCGCCCGCGGTCGTCTCCAGCAGCGTCAGAACTTCCCCCTCTGCCGTGCGTGCGTGGCAGCGATCCAGGGCGGCGGCAATGCGGGCGATGCCGGCTTCCACCCCCTGGCCCATGTGCGCGCCGGGGTGCAGCACCACGCCCAACAAGCCCAGGGCCTGCGCCCGCTCCAACTCGTCCACGAAGGTATCGATCGACCGCTGCCACAGCCCCGCGTCGGGCGACGCCAGGTTGATGAGATAGGAAGCGTGCGAAACCACCGGCTGGATGCCGGTCTCTGCCGCCAATTGTTGCCATCGCGCTATCTCCGCCGCGGCCAGGGGTTTGCTTTCCCAGCGGTTATTGTTGCGTGTGAAGATCTGCATCGTCTCGCAGCCGATGCTGTGGCCGCGGTCGAAGGCCCGGCTAACGCCGCCGGCTGTGCTCACATGAGCGCCAAATCGTGGAGACATATGTGTGTCAGTATTCAGTGGTCAGTGGTCAGTATTCAGTGGTCAGTGGCGGGGAGGCGGGGAGATCGAGCGGTCGGAGCGCTCGCAGCGCTCCGACCGCTGGTTGGCGGGGACGACGGACATAGGCGACCGATCTTGACAAAGCGTGATCCTTCGTCCACCGTCCTTCGTCCATTCACCCTCCCTTCACGCGATGCCGACGAGAGGACTCGAACCTCCACACCCATACGGGCAACAGATCCTAAGTCTGTCGCGTCTGCCATTCCGCCACGTCGGCCAGGCGCCGGTGCCAAACATGTCGAAAAGCGGATGTACCCCCGATTCTGTCAGCCGGCCTGTCAGACAGGCCGCTTGCCGTCATCTATCTCACCTCCATCGCCCGCGGGCGGGGAGGCGGCGATCCCTGGTTTGCCGGGTGTGACCCGGCCTTGCCGTTCTCGCTGCGACGAGACCGAACAAACACGCAACATGCGCTGCGCCCCTGCCCGGCCCACTCGCCTTGCTCCCGGTTGCACGCTCGCCCAGCCGGACGCATCACTGCGCCCGCTGGTAGGCTCTTACCCTACCGTTTCAGCCCTCACCCGCACCCGGATTGCTCCGGGCCGCTGGCGGGTTTGTTTTCTGTTGCGGTTGTAGTCAGCGGGGCGTTGCCGCCCCTCTGCCCTCACTTGCGGTTTCGTGAGGCAACCTTGCCCTGCTCTCCAGGGCCAGGAGTCGGGAAGTTCCTCTGCCGCCGGCCTGCATGCAGGTCACGGCAGCGACGGCGCTCCGCCGGTTCGACATGTTCTGAAGCTGTTAAGGAGCTTAACACCTGCTTCCGATTATAGCATCCCCGCCGCCGCCGCGCCACTTCCCCCCCATTTGCGGCGCACCCCCGCCCGGCCGCACTGCGCAATCGGGGCGGAGTTGCGCTCCGCCCTGTCCGCGGGTAGGATTTTGGCATGATGTCCCTTTGCTCGCCTGCATCTTCCGGCCGTGGGGCCGCGCCCGCGGCGCGGCGGCAGCAGCGGCAGCCACGG
>JABWBG010000210.1 GCA_013360575.1 Caldilineales bacterium | reverse complement strand
GCAACGCCCGCGGCGAGAGCAAACGCTACCAGGCGGCGCAGGGGGGCGCGGCGCTGCACCTGCCCCTGGCCGTGCTGGTGGATGAGGGCAGCGCCAGCGCCGCCGAGATCGTGGCCGGGGCCTTGGCCGACCGGGGCCGCGCCATCCTCGTGGGCCGCGCCACTTTTGGCAAAGGCTCGATCCAACGGGTGCACCGCCTGGCCGACAACAGCGCCCTCCACATCACCTTTGCCCGCTGGTACACCCCCAGCGGTCGCCAGATCGACGGCCAGGGCCTGCCCCCGGCCATCCTGGTGCCGTCCGACGCTCCCGGCGACGACCCCATCCTGGCCGCGGCCCTCGCCCATTTGCGCGCGTCTATCCCCTTGCCCTGATTCGGAGCGCAGGGCAGAGAGGCGTATAATACCCCTCCCACCTCTTCTTTCAGTCGCCACACTTGCATCCCCACGCCCCATGAACACCAACGCCCTCCTCAAATTCTGCGCCGGCTGTCTGGCCCTGTTGCTGATCGGCGGCATTCTCTGCAGCATCGGCTTCGGCCTCGGCTTCTGGGTGCGCGACCTCACCCAAAATCGGGCAGAGGCCGCGGCCATCACCCGCGAGATCGACGAGCCGGAGACCCCGCTGCCCGTTCGCCCCACCTCCACCCCCGCCCCGCCAGCGCAGCCTCCCTCCCCCCAAGCGATCGACGCCCCGCAGAATTTCGCCGTCTTCTGGGAGGCAGTCGACCTGCTGGAGACGCATTTCGATGGGGAGATGCTGACCGGATCCGCCCTCACCGACGCCGCCATCGCCGGCATCGCAATCGCGGCAGACACGTGCGCCGCGCAACCCGCGCCGCAAGAGCAGATCACGCTTCCGCGGCCCCCGCGGCAGGCTCCGCAGGACTTCGCCCGCTTTTGGGAAGTGGTCAACGCCGAATATCTGCGCTGCGGCAGCGACGCCGCCACCCTCGACAGCATCCTCTACCACGCCGTCGACGGCATCTCCGCCGCCCTGGACGACCGCTACACCGGCATCGTGCCCCCGCAGCGGGCAGAGCAATTCCGCATCGATCTGGAGAGCAGCTTCGAAGGCATCGGCGCCACCGTGAATGAGGCGGAGCAGGGCGGGGTGCTGATCGTCTATCCCTTCCCCGATTCGCCGGCAGAAAAGGCAGGACTGCGCCGGCAGGATGTGATCATCGCCATCGATGGCGTGGACATCACCGCCTGGACCCTGGATGAAGCAGTGACCAAGATCCGGGGGGCCGCGGGCACGCCCGTGCGCTTGACCATCTCCCGCCAGGATGAAGCCGCGGCCTTCGATGTCACCGTCATCCGCGCCCGCATCAACATCCCCATCATCGACGTGGAGCAGCGCCCCGATGGCCTGCTCTACATCGCTCTGTTCGATTTCTCCTCACGCTCGGTCAGTGAGATGCGGACGGCGCTGGAGGAGGGGCTGCAAGCAGGCGCGCGTGGCGTCATTTTCGATCTGCGCGACAACCCCGGCGGCCTGCTGAACGCGGCGATCGACATCAGCAGCCTGTTCATTGGCGAAGGGATCATTGCCAGCGAGACCGGCACCCGCCAATTCGAACACCGCGCCAGTGGCAACGCCATCGCCGCGGAAACGCCGCTGGTGGTGCTGGTCAACGCGGGCAGCGCCAGCGCCTCGGAGATCGTGGCTGGGGCCATCCAGGATGCCGGCCGGGGCGTGCTGATGGGCGAGACCACCTTTGGCAAAGGCTCGGTGCAGAGCCTGTTCGATCTTTCCGATGGCTCTATCCTGCGGGTGACGACCGCGCGCTGGTTCACGCCCCTGGGCCGTCAGATCGACGGCGTCGGCCTCACCCCCGACATTTCTGCGATCGATGATGAACAGACCGAGGAAGATGAAGCCCTGCTGGCCGCGGTGGAGTATTTGCTCTCGCCCCAGACCAAGCCATGACAGCCAACGATGTAAAAGTGCTTGCCACCAACCGCAAGGCCTATCATGACTACGAGGTGGTGGAGAGTTTCGAGGCGGGCATCATCCTCACCGGCACCGAGATCAAATCGGTGCGGCAGGGGCAGGTGAACCTGCGCGATGGCTTTGCCCTGATCCGCGGGGGAGAGGTGTGGCTGATCAACGTCCACATCGCGCCCTACGCCCACGGCCAGCGGGACAATCACGAACCCAAGCGGGAGCGCAAGCTGCTGTTACACCGCCGCGAGATCGACCGCATCCAGGGCAAGATCAGCGAACGCGGCTGGACGTTGGCGCCGCTGCGCCTGTATCTGCGCCGCAACCGCGCCAAGATCGAGCTGGGCCTGGTGCGAGGCAAGCGCCAGTATGACAAGCGCGAGGCCATCGCCCGCCGCGACTCGGAGCGGGACCTGCAACGGGCCTTGAAAGAGTACCGATAAGCGCCCAACCGGATTTGTTAGATTGGTAGATTGGTTGGTAGATGGACGATCTTCACCAATTTACCTTATTTGGTAAGTTGGTAGATTGTTAGATTGGTTGGTAGACGGGCGATCTTCACCAATCTACCAACTTACCAATCTACCAACTTACCAATTTACCAATCTACCAACTTACCAATCTACCTTATGCTGCAACAGATTGTTGTCTTCCTCGTGCTGGTCGCCACGCTGGGCCTTTTTGTCTGGGGCCGCTGGCGGTATGATGTGGTGGCCCTGCTGGCCCTGCTGGCCGTGACCATCGCCGGCGTGATCCCGGGCGATCAGGCCTTTGCCGGATTTGGGCATCCTGCCGTGATCACGGTGGCCGCGGTGCTGGTGCTCAGCCGGGGCCTGCAGAATTCGGGGGTGGTGGCGCTGCTGGCCAAACCGCTGGCGCACGTGGGCGAGGGCGCAACCGCCCAGGTGGGCGCCCTCAGCGGGCTGACCGCCGCCCTCTCCGCCTTCATGAACAATGTGGGCGCGCTGGCGCTGCTGCTGCCTGTAGCCATCCGCATGGCCCGCAAGAGCAACCGCTCCCCTTCGCTACTGCTCATGCCCCTGGCGTTTGCCTCCCTGCTGGGCGGGCTGGTCACACTGATCGGCACGCCGCCGAACATCATCATCGCCACCTTTCGGGCCGAGACGGGCCAGGCGCCCTTTCGCATGTTCGATTTCACGCCGGTGGGGCTGGGCGTGGCAGTCGCCGGCCTGATCTTCGTCACCCTGATCGGGTGGCGGATGGTGCCGCAACGCAAAGGCACAGGCTCGCGCTCCGATCTGTTCGAGATCGGCGATTACGTGACGGAGGTACACATCCCCGCCAATTCGGCCCTGGCAGGCAAGCGCCTGCGTGATCTGGGCCAGATCAGCGATGCGGAGGTGGTGGTCATTGCCGTGGTGCGGGAGAAGCGCCGCCATATCAACCCCTCCGGTTTCGAAGCGCTGCGCAGCGGCGATCTGCTGGTGGTGCAGGCGGATCCGGAGGATCTACATGAACTGATCGAGGCTGCCGGCCTGGAGTTGACCGGCAGTCCCAAGCGGGGAGAAGAGGCGCTTGACCTGGGGGAGCATAGCAGTTTGATGGAAGCGGTGGTGATGGCGGATTCGCCGATCGTCGGCGAGACCGCGCGCAGCCTGAACCTGCGTTGGCGGTACAGCGTGAACCTGCTGGGCGTGGCCCGTATGGGCGCGCGCATCCATCAGCGCCTGCGCGATATCCGTTTTCGGGTGGGGGATGTGCTGCTGTTGCAGGGGCCTGCCGCCACCATGACGCAGACCCTGGCCAGCCTGGGCTGTCTGCCCCTGGCCGGGCGGGGGCTGAACCTGGGCGCGCCTCGCCGTGTGGGGCTGGGCGTGGGCATCTTCGGCGGGGCCTTGCTGCTGGCCGCGGTGGGCCTGCTGCCGATCCAGGTGGCTTTTGTGGCCGCGGCCGTGGCCATGCTGTTGACCAACATCCTTTCCTTGCGCGAGGCGTATGAGAGCATCGACTGGTCGGTGATTGTGCTCCTGGGCGCGATGATCCCGGTGGGGCAGGCGTTGGAGGTCAGCGGCGGCGCCGATCTGATCGCACAGGCCACGCTGGCTGCGGCCGGCCAACTGCCCCCTGTCGTCAGTCTGATCATCGTGCTGGTGGCGACGATGTTTCTCTCCGATCTGGTGAACAATGCTGCGGCCGCGGTGCTGATGGCGCCGATTGCCATCTCGGTGGCCTACGGGTTGGGCGCATCGGTCGATCCCTTCCTGATGGCCGTGGCCATCGGCGCGTCCTGCGCCTTTCTCACCCCGATCGGCCACCAATCCAACACGCTGGTGATGGGGCCTGCCGGCTACCAGTTCGGCGATTACTGGCGCATGGGGCTGCTGCTGGAGGCGATCATCGTCGCAGTCGCCATTCCCTTGATCACCCTGTTCTGGCCGTTCGGAATCACGCCCTGAGCAGGCAAACTTCCCCCTCTCTCTCCCCTCTCTCCTCTCGCAGGTCTGCCTGCATTTGACCTGCGCCCCGCCCGGTAGTATAATCGCCAGCGACAAGGTTGGCTCTAGATAATTGTTTGCGCAAGAAGTGGGCTTCGCCCACTTTTTTCATTGTCAGGGCCAAATCACTTTTGTACCCCCGCTCTTCTTTCCTCATTTTCACGCAATCCAAACATATCCAGGCAATGAACAAGCAGTTGTTGATGGCAATCAACCAGATCTGCGCTGAGCGCAATCTCAAGCCTCAGGTCGTGATCGCTGCCGTCGAGCAGGCGTTGGTCAGCGCGTACCGGCGTAATTTCGGCAGCAGCGGCGATGTGCAGGCGCGGCTAGACCCTGAAACCGGCGACATGCGCATCTACGAACGCTATGTGGTGGTGACGCCGGACGAGATCGAAGACCCCAAGACGCAGATCAGCCCCACGGACGCGGCGGCCATCGATCCGCGGCATGCCACTGTGGGCGATGAGGTGCTGATCGAGCGTACTCCCAACGATTTTGGCCGCATCGCCGCCCAGGCCGCCAAGCAAGTCATCCTGCAACGCATTCGCGAGGCGGAGCGGGACGCGGTCTATGAAGATTATGTGGACCGCGAGGGTGAGTTGGTGCAGGGAACGGTGCGCAGCATCGAACATGGCACCGGCAACCTGGTCATTGCCCTGGATGGGGGCCGCGCCGAAGCGGTCATGCACCGGCCAGACCAGATCCCAGGCGAGCGCCTGCGCGTCAATGCCAGCGTCCTGGCCTACATGTCCGAGATTGTACGCGGGCCGCGCGGGCCGATGATCCATCTCAGCCGCACCCACCGCAATATGTTGCGCCGGCTGCTGGAAAAAGAAGTGCCGGAAATCAAACAGGGGTCGGTGGAGATCAAGGCCATCGCCCGTGAGCCAGGCTCTCGCTCGAAGGTGGCTGTCACGGCCACGCAGTCCGGCGTGGATCCGGTCGGATCCTGCGTGGGCATGCGTGGGGTGCGCATCCAGAACATCGTCAATGAGTTGAATGGCGAAAAGATCGACGTGATCGAATGGGATGCAGATGGCGAACGCTTCGTGGCCAACGCCCTCAGCCCGGCCCGCGTCACCGATGTGCTGCTTTTCCCCGAACTGGATCGCACAGCCATGGTCATTGTGCCCGATAATCAATTGTCGCTGGCCATCGGCAAAGAGGGGCAGAACGCCCGTTTGGTGGCCAAACTGACCGGCTGGCGTATCGACATCAAAAGCGAGACGGAAGCGGTGGCCGAAGGCATGGATGAGTTGGAACGCCAGCACGTGCGCATGGAACGCCGCACCCGCGAGCACGCGGAAGACCTGCTGGACGCGGCCCGCCGCATCTTGGAAGAGGAAACCCTGCCCGACCTGGCCGCCATCACGCCCGAAATCGAAGAAGCGGCCGCGGCCGATGCCTTTGCCGATGCCCTGGCGCAAGTGACCGCGCCAGAGGTCATCCCCGATCTCGACAGCGCCATCTTGCCGGAGAAGCCGATCCCGGCCATGCCGGAGGTCGATGAGATCAAGGCAGCGGAGGAGGCCGAGGCGCGAGCGTTGGCGCAGAAGCTTTCCAGGGCCATGGCCGGCGTTACGGATGACGAGGATACCGGCTTCGACGCCGACGCCTTCAGCCGCATCTTCGGCGGCGGGGCGGCAGAGGGTGGCGACGAGGAGGAGGGTGAGGCTGCGGACAAGAAGAAGAAATCCCGTCGCAAGGACCGCCAAATGGTCTACGATGAGGAGGCCAAGCGTGTGGTGGCGGTGAAACGCCGCAAACCCACGCGCGGCGGGCGCCAGTTCGACGCAGAGGATTTTGAAAGCGATTTATGATGACCAAAGCTCGCAAACATATCCCGCAGCGCACGTGCATCATCTGCCGTCGCACCGCGGGCAAGCGCGAGCTACAGCGCATCGTCCGCACCCCCACCGGCGTGCGTTACGATCCCACCGGCAAGCTGCCGGGCCGCGGCGCCTATCTCTGCGACTCCCCCCTCTGCTGGCAGGCTGCCATCGAACGGGGCGCGCTGGCCAGGGCGCTGAAAACCTCGCTTAGCGACGAGGAACGCGCTGCCCTGCGCTCGCTTGCGGCGAAGATAGCAGAAGATGGATGATCGTCTATTATCTGCTATCTATCGCCCATCATTTCATTAACACTCGGTAATCGACGTTTTTAGGGAGGTTTCTTATGATTTTACAGGCTAGATCTCAAAAAATATATTCACAGAAATCAATCGGCGAGCCCGCGGCGACTGCCCCCAGCCTGACCGCGCGCAGCCGTCCGCCGCGCCGTAGCGGCGGTGGCGGTGGAGGTGGCGGCGGCGGCAGCAG
>JABWBG010000209.1 GCA_013360575.1 Caldilineales bacterium | reverse complement strand
CCCAGGCTGGCCGCGGCCGTGGCCGCCTGCATGCCCGATCGCCCGCCGCCCACGACGGCCACATCCGCGTGCAGGTAGTGTTTGAAGTGGGGCGGGCCGGCGCTGGCGGCCAGATCGAGTTTGCCCAGCCCGGCGGCGTGGCGCAGCACGCTTTCGTAGGCCGGCCACAGGAAGCGGGGGTGGATGAAGGTTTTGTAGTAGAACCCGACCGGCAGCAGGGGCGCGGCCAGCTGGGTCAGGGACATGATGTCGTGTTGCAGGGTGGGCCAGGCGTTCTGGTGCGTCACGCGCATGCCCGGCTGCACGGCGCGGGTGCAGGCGCGCACGTTCGGCTCCTCTTCCACCTGCACCAGGCAGTTGGCGCAGTGGCCGGCCGCGCACAGCAGCCCGCGCGGGCGGTGGTATTTGAAGGAGCGGCTGAAGATGGTCACGCCGCCGGCGGCCAGGGCCGAGGCAATGGTGTCGCCAGGATAGGCGAAGTACTGCTCGCCATCGAAGCTGAAGGGGAACATCTCCCCGCGGTCGATCAGTTCGCCGGGCTGGGCAGGCAGGCGGGTGGGTGGGTGGGCGGGTTCGGGCATGGATTTGGCGGTGCGAGGAGGTTGGATGTATGATTCATACAGCGAGTTCACTGTATTTTTGGAGGTATGCAAATGGCAGCTAAAACCGAGAAAATCACCCTGACACTGCCGCGTGATCTCATGCAAAAGGTGCGTGAGTACGCGCCGCAGCGTGGGCAAAGTAAATTTGTGGCGGATGCCGTCGCGTATTTCATCGAAGCGCAGGAAGGGCTGGCTTTGCGCGAAGAATTGGTAGCCGGTTACAAGGCGGTTGCCGCAGAGTCTGCTGCAATGGCGGAAGAAGGGCTGCCCCTGAGTCTGGAGGCGTGGGATAACTCCCTGCCACCGTATGAAGACGAGTGGACAGATGATGCCTTGGGATGATCAGAATCGTCGAATCAGGCGTGGCGATGTTTTCCTGGTTGATTTCAACCCTGCCCGTGGCGCAGAGATAGCCAAGATACGACCAGCGCTCGTCATCCAGAATGACATCGGCAATCTTTACAACAGCACCGTCATTGTGGCTGCGATTTCGAGCGGTGCGACAGCAAGATTTCGCGTGAATGTTGAGGTAAAAGCGCCTGAAGGTGGCCTGAAGAATAACTCTCTGATCTATCTTCATAAGATCTTGACTGTTGATAAGTCTCGACTTGGCCGTTATTTAGGGCGCTTGTCAACGGAAACGATGCAAAAAGTCGATGATGCGATTCGGATCAGTCTGGATGTGCATTAGATAGATGGGGTCGTATCTGCCGGCTGCCAGCGGTATGTTGCGGTCACTTCGTTCGTCTGGGTGTGGCGTTCGGCCAGGAACCAGAGGCCGCAGCCGGCGCGGTGGTACCACCATTCTTTTTGCACGCCCAGTGTGTTGGCGCGCATGTACAGGTAATCGCTCCAGGACGCGTCGGAGAGGTGCGCGGGCTGGGCCGGGCGGGGGTGGACTTCGCCGCCAAAACGGAATTCGGCCACGTTGCGGGGGCCGCAGTTGGGGCAGGAGAGGAGGAGCATGGTGGTTGGTTAGTTGGTTAGTTGGTTGGTTGGTTGGTTGGTTAGTTAGTTGGTTGGTTGGTTAGTTGGTTGGGGGGGGGTGGGGGTAGGATAGTGGATTGTGGGGGGATTGGCAATTGGGGGGAGGGGCCAGACAAGGCGCAACCACCGACGACCGCAGTCCTGCCGCCTCTGGCAAAGCACTCACAAGCAGCCAGTTTCATCCTCTGAACAGAGAGAAGATATGACAACAGCCCCCATCAACCGATTTCTCGACAGCATGACCCAATGGGCTTCTGCTCAATCAGACATTCAAGCCCTGGCGCTGGTCGGTTCCCATGCCAGAAACGCGGCGACGGAAGGGTCTGATGTCGATCTGGTTTTGATTACGGCTGAGCCGCAGCGATATTTACATAACACAAATTGGATCCGGCAATTTGGGGCCGTGGATAAGCAGCAGATCGAGGACTATGGTTTACTCTCCTCGCTCCGGGTCTGGTATCACGATGGCCGTGAAATCGAATATGGCATCACCGATGAGCGGTGGGCGGCCCTGCCCCTCGATCCCGGCACGCAGCAGGTCATGGCGGGCGGCCTGCGGGTGCTCTTCGAGCGCGGTTCTCTCCTGAGCCGGCATCGGTCAACGTCTTGACCCGCCCAACAGCGGCGTGCGGGGGATCGGCTTTGTCTGCGCCGCTAACTCAGTATGTATTTGCTGGCGTCGTACGCTAGAATTGGGTCGCGTACGAGAGGATGCCCCTATCGATGAGGCAGCGCCATGCCGGCCGCATTGGTTTCCCCGCAGAAGTTCGAGGGATTTCCGGGTGATGCCCACGAAACCCCTCCCGCCAAAGACACTGCCCAAAACACACCCCTCCAACCACAAGGACGCGAACATGACAAACTGGGATCATACGACCGATGTGATCGTTGTAGGAAGCGGCGGCGGCGGTATGACTGCCGCGCTGGTTGCCGCGCAGGCCGGCCTGGAGACGCTGCTGATCGAAAAAACAGAGTTCTACGGGGGCACGACCGCCCTCTCTGGCGGTGGGCTGTGGGTGCCGAACAATCATCTGCTGCAGCAGGATGGCCTGGATGATTCCCCCGCCAAGGCGCGCACTTATCTGCAGCACACCGTGGGCGACCGCACGCCGCAGGCTTTGCAAGAGGCTTATCTGCGCCTTGCCCCAGAAATGGTGCGCTATTTGGTCGATAACTCGCATATGCGTTTCCACCGCTCTGTGGGCTATGCCGATTATTATCCGGAACGGCCGGGAGGCATGGCCGATGGCCGCGCCATCGAGGCCTCACCCTTCGACGGCAGCAAATTGGGCGCAGATCTGCGCCAGCTGCGGCCCATGAGCATCGAAATCCCGGCCGGACTGGCGTTCACAGCCAGCGAATACAACAAACTGGGCATGCTTACCTCTACCTGGACAGGCAAGAAAACCGCCCTCAAAGTCGGCGCGCGCACCCTGTTCAACATGCTCACCGGCGTCAAGCTGCTGGCGCTCGGGCAGGCGCTGATCGCACGGCTGCGCCTGTCCCTCAAAGAGGAGAATGTGCCCCTCTGGCTCAACACCTCGCTGCAAGAACTGGTCATGGCAGAGGGGGCGGTTGTGGGCATCGTGGCCAAACGGGAGGGCAAGCCGGTGCGCATTCGCGCCAACCGGGGCGTGGTGCTGGCCGCGGGCGGCTTTGCCCACAATCAGCAGATGCGAGAGCAATACCAGCAAGGCCCGATCAACCATGAATGGAGCTCAGCCGGCCCGGGCGATACCGGCGAAGCGATCCGGCTGGGCATGCAGGCCGGCGCCGGCATCGATCTGATGGACGATGCCTGGTGGGGGCCTGCGAGCCTGCCGCCGGACGCGCCGGTGATGTTCCATGTGGGCGAACGCTCTTATCCCGGCGGGATCATGGTGAACGCGGCCGGCAGACGGTTCACCAATGAGGCCGCCTCCTACGTCGAGGTTGTCCATGCGATGTACGCACAGCACAGCGCCGAAACGCCGCATATCCCGGCCTTTTTCATCATGGATCAGCGTTTTCGCAACAAGTACATCTTTGGCATCCTTTTCCCCATGCAGCCCATCCCCAAAAACTATCTTGAGAGCGGCTACCTGAAACGGGCCGATACCGTGGCGGAGCTGGCCCAGCGATGCGGCATAGACGCGCAGAATCTGACGGCGACGATCGAACGCTTCAACCAGTTCGCCCGCAGGGGCGTCGATGGGGACTTCCACCGCGGGGACAGCGCCTACGATCGGTACTACGGCGACCCCACGGTCAGGCCCAACCCCTGTCTGGCCCCGATTGCAAAGCCGCCGTTCTACGCGGTGCAGATCGTGCCCGGCGACCTGGGCACCAAGGGCGGGCCGGTGACAGATGAACACGCCCGCGTCTTGCGCCCAGATGGCTCAGCCATCCAGGGATTGTACGCGGTGGGCAACAACGCCGCCTCGGTCATGGGCAACACCTACCCCGGCGCGGGCAGCACGATCGGCCCGGCCATGGCCTTTGGATACAGCGCGGCCAGGCATCTGGCGCATGGCAAAATCCGCTCCAGCGGCCAACACCCGCCCTGAAACGCTTGCACAGAGAATCGAGATCACGCCTGGGGTGGCCAGCGGCAAGCCGCGCATTGCACTGAACACTGAACCCCGAACGCCGAACACCGAACCCCGAACACTGAACCCCGAACCCTGAACACTGAACACTGAACATGCCCGATCCCTTCGCCATCCTCTTCGAACCCCTGGCCATCGGCCCGGTAACCGCGCCGAATCGTTTCTATCAGGTTCCGCACTGCAACGGGCTGGGCTACCGCATGCCCCTGGCCCTGGCCGAGATGCGCCGGATCAAGGCCGAGGGCGGCTGGGGTGTGGTCTGCACCGAGGAAGTCGAAATCCACCCCTCCGGCGACCTGGCCCCCTTTGCCGAGGGCCGGCTGTGGAGCGACGCCGACATCTCCCCCTTGCAACGCATGGTCGAGGCCGTACACAGCCAGGGCAGCCTGGCCGGCATCGAACTCTCGCACAATGGCGTGGACGCGCCCAATTTCTACTCGCGCCTGCCGCCGCTGGGCCCGCGCTCCATGGGTGTGGTCGGCGGCACAGGCTACGAGCCGGTGCAGACCCGGCGCATGGATAAAGAAGATATCCGCGCCCTGCGGCGCTGGCACCGCGCCGCGGCCTTGCGGGCCAAACGCGCCGGCTTCGATATCATTTACTGCTACGCCGGGCATGGGCTCAGCCTGCCCATGCACTTCCTCTCCCCCCGCTTCAACGACCGCAGCGATGAATATGGCGGCAGCCTGCCCAACCGCGTCCGCCTGCTGCGTGAACTGATCGAAGACACCCAAGAGGCGGTCGGCGATGTCTGCGCGGTGGCCGTGCGGCTGGCCGTCGATGAACTCCTCGGCCCCGAAGGGATCAGCAGCGATGGCGAGGGCCGCGAGATCGTGGCCATGCTGGCCGAATTGCCTGATCTGTGGGATGTCAATATCAGCGGCTGGAGCAACGACTCTGTCACCTCCCGCTTCGCCAAAGAGGGCTACCAGGAGCCGTACATCACCTTTGTCAAATCGCTGACCACCAAGCCGGTGGTGGGCGTGGGCCGCTACACCTCGCCCGATGCCATGGTCTCGGCCATCCGCCGCGGGGTGATGGACTTCATCGGCGCGGCCCGGCCCTCCATTGCCGATCCCTTCCTGCCGCAGAAGATCCGCGAGGGCCGCTTCGATGAGATCCGCGAGTGCATCGGCTGCAATATCTGCGTCAGCGCCGACAACAAGATCATCCCCATCCGCTGCACACAGAACCCCACCATGGGCGAGGAGTGGCGCCGCGGCTGGCATCCGGAGCGGATCGCGGCCCGCCCGCGGGCGGAGCAGGCGCTGGTCATCGGCGCCGGCCCCGCGGGATTGGAATGCGCCATGAGCCTGGGCCGCCGCGGCTTCGAGGTCATCCTCACCGAAGCGCGGCGGGAACTGGGCGGCCGCGTAACGCTGGAAGCGCAATTGCCCGGCCTGCGCGAATGGCGGCGCGTGGTCGACTGGCGGGAGACGCAGATTCAGAAATTGCCCCAGGTGGCCGTGTACCGGGGCAGCGCCATGACCGCGGAAGATGTGCTGGACGCGGGCATCCCGCATGTGATCGTAGCCACCGGCGCGCTCTGGCGGCGGGATGGCGTGGGCCGCAGCCGCAGCCGGCCCATCCCCGGCCATGCTGCCGCCGCGGTCTTCACCCCCGATGACTTGATGGCCGGACGGCTGCCGCAGGGCCGCGTCCTGGTCTATGACGACGACCATTTCTACATGGCCGGCGTGCTGGCCGAGCTGTTGGCGGGGCGCGGCTGCCAGGTGACGCTGGTCACGCCGGCGCCGCTCATCTCCTATTGGACGCAATTCACCCTGGAGCAGGAGCGGATCGAGCGGCGGCTGCTGGAGCTGGGCGTGAACCTGGCTCCCCGCTGCCTGCTGACTGCGCTTGGCCCTGGCCTCGCAACCCTGACCCACACCCTGACCGGGGCCGGGCGCGAGGTGGCATGCGACGCCGCGCTGCTGGTCAGCGACCGCCTGCCCAACGACGCCCTTTATAAAGCCCTGCGCCCCGCCCTCGCCGACGGCCGGCTGCGCTCTCTGCGGGTGATCGGCGACGCCGAGGCCCCGAACATCATCGCCCAGGCCGTTTTTGCCGGCCATCTCGCCGCCCGCGAATTTGCCGAGACCGGCGCGGCGGACGGTGTGGGGTTCCGGGTGGAGCGGGTGGACGTGTAAAAAGCTGAGGCAGACGCGGCGCCGCGGCCGGGGCGATTTGCCCTCTGCGCCGGGCGGCGCGAAAATGCGGCGCAGAACAGCGATGTTTTTGTATCTTTTGCCACGAATTTTACGGATTTGATAGATTTTGGTTGATTTCCACGCCGAGCAATGCGCCACAATCACGCCATCCCCGATCCTGTCCACATCCTGGGCGTGCCCGTGCATCCGCTGGAATATGGCGCGTTCCTGGTCCTGGTCGGGCAATTCATCGCCGCCAGAGCGCCGCGCCAGGTGTGCACCGCCAACCCCGAATTCGTGATGACAGCCCGCCGTCGGCCCGAATTTCTCCATGTCCTGCAAAACGCCGATCTGGTGCTGGCCGATGGCGTGGGCCTGTTGTGGGCGGCCCGCCGCCAGAGCCGGCCCCTGCCCGCCCGCGTCACCGGCTCCGACGGCATCTACCATCTGGCCGCGGCCGCGGCCGCGCAGG
>JABWBG010000208.1 GCA_013360575.1 Caldilineales bacterium | reverse complement strand
GTGGCCGTGGCCGTGCTGGTGGGTGTGGGCGTGGCCAACGCCAGCAGCACCGCCTGCTCGATCTGCGCCGCGGGCGCGCGATCGCGGCAGGCCGGCTCCAGGGCCAGCGCGGCCTGGGCATGTTTCAGGGCCAACCGGTACTCGCCCTGCGCGGTTTCCTGCTCGGCCAGGGCCACGTAGGCATCGTACAGCAGGCAAGAGACCGCGCCGCCGGCGTAATCGGGCTGCGCCTCATGCACCGGCTGCAGATTCTCGAGGGCGGCGCCCCAATCTTGCCGCTGCGCGGCCCGCACTCCCCCCTCGAACAGGCTGGCCAGCTGCCTGCCCCGCACCGCGCGCTGGTTCTCCGGGTGAATGGTGAGCGCGGCGTTGAAATGCTGGATGGCCTGGCGAATGGCGTTGATCGCCGCGCCTTGCTGCGTGATCAGCGCCTCCCCTTCCTCCAGATAGCTGACAAACAGAAATTCTTGGATGGCGTCTGCGCGGAAAGCCGCGTCGCGGTCGCGCAGGGCCTCGAACCGGGCAATGGCCGCTGCCCAGTCGTTGCTGTTATAGGCTGCGGTGGCCTCGCTGTACAGGCTTTCCAGCTCCTGGCGGCGCAGCACAAAGGATAGCAGTTGATCCACATCCTCATAACCGGGATATTTGGCGGCGATATATTCCAGCGCGGTGCGCGCCGCGGGCCACTCTTCGGCGGTGATGGCGGCCTGGGCCGTGCGGTAGCTCTGCGCCAGGTCGCGCAGCAGCTGCGCCTGATTCAGCCCCGCCTGCGCCCCGATGTCCGCGGGCGAAATTTCCAGAATGCGCTCGAACGCGGCGATCGCCCCGTCATAATTGCCGATGGCCAGTTGCGATTGGCCATCGTTGTACAGCTCGACCAGCCCCAAATTGGCGTTTTGCCCCGGCCACAGCCGCTCGCCAGCCACGGCCACCACCACCACGGTCGCCGCGGCCAACACGAACAGGGTGATCATCCAGGGCAGCCAGCGCTGCCGGGCCGAGACGGGGCGAGGCAGCGGCTCGCGCGGGCTTTCCTCCGGCGCCATCTCTTCCAGTTGGATGAACCAGTGCAGCTCATCGATCAGGGCGGAGACCCCCTGCCGGCCCGGTTGCACCGCCTGCAATCGCGAGAACGCGGCCAGCGCCTGGCGCCAGCGGCGGCGCTGATAATAGGCCATGCCCTCGGCGTAGAGCGCATCCGCCTGATCGCTGCTGCTGAGCGCGGGGGGGTGCAATGGCTCAGGCTCGGCGCGCGGCGCGGCCGGGGGAGGAGCAGGGCCAAGGGTGGGACGGGGAGAGGTCATGTGCATTGAAGTCTATGCAGAGGCCACGCCTAACGCAAACCCTCCCCCAGCGCGGCGGGAGGATCGCTGGTGGGCGGCAGGCTCTGCGCCTCTAGCCCTCCGCCGCCGATGCGGGGCAGATAGACGTGGTACGGCTCCCACAGCCGCACATCCGTCACCTGGCTCCAGGTGTTCAGGCGCCCATCCTGACGGTTCCAGTTTTCGATGCGGAAGGTGACCAGCTCGTCGGCCCAGGAGGGGGGCAGGGTCACATGGGCAAAACGCCAGCCCAGGTCGGCCAGCTTGTTTTCCTGCCATTCGCTGCGGGGCAGGCCATCGCGCAGGGCCAGCATATCGCCCCCCGGCCCGATCAGGCGCAGATCCAGGGTATCGAACCAGCGTTGCCAGGCCTCGCTGTAGGTGGTGTCGTAGGTGAAGATGCGGTACCAAAAGGTCAGGGTGGGATGATCCAGCACATCCCCGCCGGGGATGCGGATCCTCTGGGCGATATTGGCGTTGCCCACCGGGATCGATCCCTCACTGCCCGGCCCGGTCAGGGGGATGTCGTGTCCCGGCACATTCGGCCCATAATCGGGCGAGCCGAGTTGGGCGACGAGCGTCTCCTGCCCCTGCGGGCCGGGCGCGCGCATCACCTGCCGCGCCAGGGCGCCGCTTGGCTGCCAGGCCCCGAACGCGCCCCCGGCAAAATCGCCATCTGCCAGCCGATCCACGTACACGCCCCAGGGCAACTCCACCCAGGGCGAGAGGTTCCCCGCCCGGTCGCGGGCGCGCAGGCGGAAGAAATAGCGGTGGCCGAAGCTGCCGAAATAGCGGGCCCCAGTATCGATCACATTGGGATTGCCCCAGTTCAGCCAAGGCCCATTGCGGCCATCCCGCACTTGCAGATCGAAGCCATCCAGCTCGCTGCCCTGCGGCTGATCGACCGCATCCCAGGCCATCTCGAAGGAAGTCAGCCGTTGATAGCGGGAGATCGGCTGGAAAAAGGGCCGCGGGGCCGCCAGATCCACCCAAATCTGCTGTTGCTGCAAGGCTTCCACATTCCCCGCCCCATCCATCGCCTGAAAGGCCAGGTCATAGCGCCCGGTGGCGGCCAGGGTGAGGGTCGCGGCCCCGTCCCCCTCGACCCACTCCCCATCATCCAGACGATAGCGCAACAGGGTCACCCCCGACACCCCATCCACCGCCTGCAGATCGATCGTCACCGGCGAGGTGTACCAGCCGCTGGCCGTGAGATGCCCCTGGCGCACCGTGGCGGTGGTCTGCGGAGGCGTGCCATCGAAAAGCAGGGCGCTGCTGAGGCTGACCCGATCCGCAAATCCGGCATTCCCCGCCTGATCGACCAGCCAGAAATGCAGATCCCAGGCGCCCTCTGCCGGCGCGGCGATGTCATCGACAATGCCAATGGGGGGGACGCGTTGGCCATCATGCGGGTGCGTGGGGGGATCGCCCACTTTGTAATAGCCGCCGGCAATGCCCGAATTGTCGGGGGGGTTCGACCAGGTCAGGGCAAAGCGGTTGACCTGCGACCAGCCTGTGGGGCTGGTCTGCACAGCTTGCGGGGCCGCGGGCGCGGTGGTGTCGATCCGCATCGTCAACAACTGCGGGAGCTCGGCGTTGCCGGCAGCATCGACGCTGGCAAAGAGGAGGATGTGCTTGTCCGAGGTGGTGAGGGTGAAAACCGTCGTATTCGTGATCGGTTCGCTGCCATTGACGCGCGTCCAGGTTTCGACCACACCGGCGTGGGTATCGGTGGCCACCATCGTGATGGTGACCGGCGAGGTGAACCAGCCATGCTCGCCGGCGGTCCCTTGCAGTTGGGCGGTGGTCAGCGGCGGGGTGGCGTCATAGGTCAGGGCCAGCGCCTCCTCCCACACCGCGCTGCGGGTGTGATCCACATTCCCCGCCCCATCCTTCAGCCACACAAAGACCGGGAAACGGCCCTCCGCCGGCGCGCGCACATCGCGCAGCACATTGGCGCTGCCGGGCCGCCACACGCCGTCGTCGGGCGCGGCCGGGGGCTGGCCCACCTTATAATAAAGCCCGGCAATGCCGCTGAGATCGGGCGGCATGGCCAGGGTGAGGTCGAAGCTATTCGTCTGGCTCCACACCTGCGGTTGGATGCCCAGGGGCGTGGGCGCGCGCGGGGCTTCGCGGTCGATGCGGATGCCGCCGGGGATGCGATAGGGCGTCTCCGCGTGCCCCAGGAAATCCACCGAGTAGAATTCCACCTCGTATTCACCGCTGGCGCTGACCATGAATTGCGTGCCGGCAACCCAGGCGCCGCTGTCGATGCGGTAATAGGTGGCAGCCACGCCCGCGCCCTCATCCGCGGGCACCAGGGTGACCGTCACCGGCGAGGTGTACCAACCGGTGGGGGCTTCTCCCGGCAGGATGGCGTAGGAAGTGACGGGAGGGAAGCGGTCGATGTGGATGGCGCGGCTCTGCGGCGCCTCCACATTGCCGGCGCGATCGATCCCGCGGAAGGTGAGCGAGTGCTCCCCATCCGCGTCGATGATGGCGCTGTAGCCCTGTTGCCAGCTGCCGCCATCCAACTGCCACTGCACCTGATCGGCGCCGGAAGCCGCGTCGACCAGCGTGAAAAAGGCGGTGACGGTGCCGTCGTACCAATCCTGGTACAGCGGCGTGCGGTTGAGCGCGATCTCGGTGCGGGGCGGGGTGAGGTCGATGTTGTAGGCTTCTGGCCCCACCTCGGTGCGGTTGCCGGCCACATCGCTGGCCCGCACCGCCAGATGATGGAAGCCTTCGGCGCTGATCCGCACCTGCCGCCCGCTGACCCAGCCGCCGAAATCGAGATTGTACTCCACTCCGTCCACGCTCGAGCCGACATCGCTGGCAATGATGCTGATGTCCACCGGCTCGACGTACCAGCCGTTGTTGCCCAGGGCGCCGGTCACATCCACGAACACCTCCGGCGGGATCGGATCCCAGCGGATGGCGTCCAGCGCCACCTGGCGGCGGTTTTTATCCACATTGCCGGCCGCATCCACCAGCCACAGGAAGAGATGGAAGCTGCCCGGAACCTGTGGGCGGATGCCTTCGATGCGGTCGATGCCGGCCCCGGACACACACACGCCATCCCGATTGTGCAGGGGCTCGCTGCCCAGTTTGTAGCAGGCCTCGGCGATGCCGCTGAGGTCCACGGGGTTTTGCCAGACCGCGCGGAAGGCGGCGTTGGGGTCGCCCTGCCAGCCGGCGGGGGTGACGACCGGCGCGACCAGGGGGGGGCCGGGGGGCGTGGTGTCCAGCTTCAGGGACAGGGCCACCGCGGCGGCGGGCAGGGCCGCGTTGCCTGCCCCATCGACCGGCCACAGCCACAGACGACGATCGCCATCCGCGCCGCCGGGGATGCTGTAGCCGCTGAATCCGTTGAGCGCGCCTGGCCAGTCCTGCCCATCTCCCGGGTTGAGGGGGGCGGCGTCTAAGCGATAGCGCACCGCGGCGAGGCCGCTGGCGTCCGCCGGCGCGGTCCAGGTCAGATCGAAGCGATTGACATTCGTCCAGCCCGCGGGCGCGACTTGGGCGGCGATCAGGGCCGGGGGCGGGGTGGTATCCAGCCTGAGGGTGAGAGGCTGGGCCGTGGTCGGGTCGGCGTTGCCCAGGCGGTCGGCCAGCCACAGCCACAGGGTGTGCTGGCCATCGCCGCCCACCTGGATGCCATCGAGGCTGGCGAGGCCGTCGCCGGCCACGAAAACGCCATCGCCGGCGCCGGCAGGGGCCGCGCCCAACTTGTACCAGGCGCCGCCAATGCCGTTGAGATCGGTGGGATTGCTCCAGGCGGCCCCGAAATGATCCTGATTTGTCCAGCCTGCGGGCTGCGGTTGGGGCGAGATCGGGGCCGGCGGGCCTTGCGTATCGACGCGCAGCAGCAGGGCCGGGCTTTCGGCCAGGGTATCCAGGGCGTCGCGAATGCGATATTGTACGAAATTGAGGTTCTGGCCCAGGGCCAGCCCGGTGACGGTGAGGTGGCGAGTGGTGGAGATGGGGTTGCCGACGGCCAGATTCTGCGTGCGCCAGCCTGTCCACGTGGCCCCGCCGTCGGTCGAGTAGCGATAGGCGGCGTCGTCGCTAAGCCCCTCCCCGTTTTGGGCCGTGATCGAGAGGGTGGCGGGCAGGGCCGTGATCCAGTCGTTGGGGCCGGGCTGGATGTTCGACCAGACCGTGTCTGTGACCGCGTCCGGGGCGAACAGGCGGCCCTGTCCGGCCACAGGCGCGGCCAGGCCCAGCAAGCTGAGGAAGGTGAGGAGCGCGAGGGTGAGGGGTTTCATGAGAGTGAGGGGCAAGGCGAGGCGAAAACAAAAAGGGGCCTGATCTGAACACCCGCGACGGTGGTGCATCCAGGCCCTCCAGCTACGATTATGACGCTGATCGCGGGCGGAGCCGGGCGGATCAATCGATCTCGAACCGGTACCCCACCCCGCGGGCGGTGGTCAGATGTTGGGGGCGGTCGGGGTCGGCCTCGATTTTGGTGCGCAGCCGCCGCACATAAACCGCGATCTGGTTGGGATAGCCGCCATAATTGGCGCCCCAGACGTTGTCCAGCAGTTGATCGTGCGTCAGCACCCGTCCGGCGTTGCGCATCAGGCAGTGCAGCAGCCTGGTTTCGATCGGCGTCAGCTCGACCGTGCGCCCGCTGGGTAGTTCGGCGCGGTTGGTGAGGGGATCCAGACGGATGCCGGCGGCTTCGATGCGGTCGGCCGGCTCGCCCAGGGCGTGGGCCTCGGTGCGGCGCAGCACCGCCTTGACGCGGGCCAGCAATTCCGCCGGCTCGAAGGGCTTGGCCAGATAATCATCCGCGCCCCGCTCCAGACCCGCCACCCGGTCCGCTGTCTCGCCCTTGGCCGAGAGGAAGATGACGGGTAAAGCATAACGCATGCGGATCTCGCGCAGCGTCTCGAAGCCATCGAGGCCGGGCATCATCACATCGAGCAGCACCAGATCGGGCTGTTCGCGATCGATCAGACGCAGGGCGTCGCGGCCATTGTTGGCGGCAAGCACCTCGTAGCCCTCCTCCCGCAGGAGGAAGGCGGTCATCTTCACACTGGGCGGATCATCATCGACAACGAGAATGCGCATCTGTTCCTGCGGCGCCCCGGTGGGTTCATCTTGGGCCCCGTGCGCGGTAGTATACCATCGCGCCATGCTGCGGGCAAGGGATCGAGGCACCGGCGGGGGATCATGAAGGGGCAGGGGAGGCATGATCAGGGCGCCAACAGATAGGGCAGATAGTGAGGGAGGAGGGTGGAGCGGAGGCCGATGGCTATCTCCTCCTCCTGGCCGGCGGCAAGGGAGATCAGGGGCGGATAGGGGCCGGTGGGGGCGGTGTGCGGGGGCAGCGCCAGCCAGACGCGATAGGTATCGGGGAGAAGGGCGCTGAAGTGAGCGCGGCCATCGGCCCCGGTGAGGGCGCCGCCGCGCGCCCTGTCCCTGTCATCGCGCAGCGTGACGGGGATGCCGGCCAGGGGGGGGTCTGCGGCGTCGCGCTGC
>JABWBG010000207.1 GCA_013360575.1 Caldilineales bacterium | reverse complement strand
GAGCTCGAGCTCGAGCAGCGCGCGCGGGCCGCGCACCTCGAGCGTGCGGTAGAACGTGCGAGCCTCGCGTGCACCCTCGCGCTCGCCGACGTGCACGAACAGCGCACCGTCCTCCCACAGCGGCTGGTCGATCGCGCCTTCGGCCGGCTGCGGGATCCCGTCGCACCACGCGAGGTACGACTTGCGTGCCTCGCTCCAGCGCGCCTGCACCATCTCCTGCGCCTCGCGTGTGCGCGCGAACAGCAGGATGCCCGAGGTCTCGCGGTCGAGGCGGTGCACGGGCCACAGGCGCGCGGGGCGACCGGGTCGCGAAAGGTGCTCGCGCAGGCGTGCGAGCGCCGTCTCCTCGCGCTCGGCCTCGGTCGAGACGGAGAGCAACCCCGCGGGCTTCGAGATCGCGACGAGCAGGTCGTCCTCGTGCAGCACGACGATTCCGGCCGGAGCGGGCTTCTCGACGGCGACATGGCCCGCGACTTCGACCACATCGCCCGCAGCGACCGGGTCGTTGCGGCGCACGACGGTTCCGTTGACGGTGACGGCCCCGGCGCGCACGCGTTGTTCCAGCGTCGAGCGCTTCCAGCCCGGCAGGGCGGTGCGCAGGAACTCGACGAGCCGCATCGGCTCCAGGACGGTCAGGTGCTCGGCCATGGGCGCAAGAGAGTAGCGCGAGACAGGCGCGGGCAGCGCCGCTACCATTCCGGCCGCATGACGAGCTCGGGTGGACCGTTCGCCGCAGCCCTGATCGACGCGCTGCGCAATTGAGAGCGCCGGTGCATTTTTAGATTTGACAACTGCAATCAGGATGCACTAGCATCCCCCCCTGCGGCGCCCAAGCCGCGCCCGAAAGGACGACATGCCTTCCGACGTCGTCCTTTTTCTTTGTCCATTCACCAGGAGATTCCTCACATGCTTTCCAAACAATACATCAAGAGCCGTGACGTCATGAAGGTCACTTTCGAAGTCGATTTTGCCCCGGACGCCGAGAGGGTGGAACTGTTGGGCGAATTCAACGGCTGGCAGCCGCAGCAACTGCGCAAGCTCAAGAGTGGCGTGCACAAGATCGCCTTTGATCTTGCGCCCGGCGCCAGCTACGAGTACCGTTATCGCATCGATGGCGTCTGGGCCAACGACGCCGCGCCCGACCGCTACGCTCCCACCCGCTTCGGCGTGACCAACTCCGTGGTCGAGTGCTAGACGGACGGTTTCAGTGGTCAGTATTCAGTAATCAGTGGTCAGTATTCAGTGGTCAGTATTCAGTAATCAGTATTCAGTAATCAGTGGTCAGTGGTTAATTTGGGAGATCTTGTTTAATAACAAAAATCATCGAATCTAGTAAATGACGTTCTTTTTTTGTTTCTAGTAACAATTCACCTTATTTTGTCATTGCGAGGGACGATAGTCCCGAAGCAATCCCCAACGCTGATTGACAACCGCAAAATTGACGAACCACCTTGGAGATTGCTTCGCTGCGCTACCTAGAAACTCCCGGCTCCTGCCAGTTTCTTGCCAGGGCGCATCCCGCTGCGGCGGGATGGGTCACTACCTAGAAACTCCCGGCTCCTGCGAGTTTCTTGCCAGGGCGCATCCCGTTGCGGCGGGATGGGTCACTCGCAATGACATATCAGGTGAACTGTTACCGTTTCTAAACAAGATATCCTAAATTCGAGACGACTGACGACTGACGACTGACGACTGACCACTGACCACTGACCACTGACCACTGAATACTGAATACTGACTACTGAACACTGAAACCGTGTCGCATCCCCCCGCCGCCCCGCTTTTCCCTGCTGCCCGCAGCCTCGCCATCTTCTCCGATGTGCATGGCAACATCCGGGCGCTGGAAGCGGTGCTCGCCGACATCGCCGCCCAGGATGTCGACGCGGTGGTCTGCAACGGCGATCTCGTCACCAGTTCGGCGCACAGCCCCGCCGTGGTGCAGCGCCTGCGCCAACTCGGCATTCCCAGCACCCGCGGCAACCACGAACGCTATCTGCACGAAATGGCCGACCCGGCCGATGCCAAATGGCGGCAGGCCAACTGGGCGCCCACCCGCCACGACTACAGCGCCCTCAGCGCAGATGACCGCGCCTGGCTGACCAGCCTGCCCGACATGCTGTGGCTGGTGGAGGGGCCCGCGCCCCTGTTCATGGCCCACGCCGCCCCCGGCTGCGACACCGCCCGCGTCACTGCCCAGACCGATGCCGCGGCCTGGGACGCCCATTTCGCCGGGTTGCCCCCCAACGCCACCCTGATCGGCTCGCACCTGCACTGGTTTTGGCAGCGCCGCTGGCGTGGGCGGCAGTTTGTGCGCACGCCTGCGGCGGGATTGCCTCTCGACGGCGACAGCCGCGCCGGGTATGTGATCCTGCGGCGGCAGGGCGCAAGCTGGCAGGCCGAGCCGCGTCGCCTGACCTATGATTGGACCGGAGAACTGGCCGCCTTGCGCAGCAGCGAGTATTACCGGGCAGGCGGCGTGTTGGCGCATCTCTTTTGGGAAGAATTACGCACAGCCCGCTGGTGGATCGTGCCCTTTTTCGCCCACGCTCGCCGTATCAGCGCTCAGATGGCGACTGCGCCCAGCGAGGCTGATTTCGATGCCGACACCCTGCTCGCGGCCTGGCACAGTTTCGACCGCGGCGCCGCCCCCGAATACGCCCCCGACGCGCCCCACGGCCACACTTGACGAGGTTAAAGGTTAAATATTAAAGATTAAAGATTAAATTTCGCCACATGGAACAGATTTTTAATCATTAACCATTAACCATTAACCGGCGGTGGTGCACGACGTTGCGCCGTTGCATGCGGTTCTGCAAGCGCTGCTGGCGACGCTCCGCCGCTTCCTCATAGCGGCGCTGCTCATTTTCCGTTTCCGGGATCAGCGGGGGGATGGCCACGCGCTGGCCCTGCTCATCCAACGCCACGAAGGTGAGATAGGCGCTGGAGCAGTGGCGCAATTCCCCGGTCAGGGGATTCTCCGCCTCCACGCGCACACCCACCTCCATGCTGGTGTGGAAAGCGCGGTTGACTTGGGCCTTGATCACCACCACTTCGCCGCCGCGGATCGGGGCCAGGAAGTGCAGGTCATCCATGCTGGCCGTCACCACCACGCAGCGGGCATGGCGCTGGGCGGCGATGCCCGCGGTAATGTCGATCCAGGCCATGATCTGGCCGCCAAAGGCAGTGCCCAGGGGGTTGGTGTGGGAGGGCAGGATGATGTGCGTGGCCTCGGCGTAGGATTCGCAGGCCCGTTTGGGTGTCAGATCGGCAGTCATGGCGCGGCGCCTCGGTGTGTGGGAGGGGGAGGGTGTCAGGTGTCAGGTGGGCGGGGGCAGGTGGTCGGGGGCAGGTGGTTGGGGGGATGGTACTGTGTCATTATGCCTCAGGCGATGCAAAAGTGCAGGCCGGACCAAGCCCCGAATGCCCGCCAGCATTTCTTGGCACGTGGCTTTTTTTGTATAATGCACGCCTGCACTGGCCCAGATCGGGCTGCGGAGGTTTTTTATGCTTCGGCGCGAAGACGATGCCAATTTCGTTCTCTTCATCTATCTCAGCGATGTCATTTTGACGGTGATGATGCTGTACCTGGCTTATCAGGCGCGCATCCTCCTGCCTTTTGGCGTCTCGCTCACGGCCCAGGATATCGAGTTCACCCCGGCCCTGCTGGTGACGGTGGCGGCCATCTGGACGCTGGTCTCCTTTTTGTTCGGCGCGTACGACGCCAATCACACCTTGCGGGCTGCGGATGAATTGCAGACATTGCTGTTGACGATCGGCTTCTCAGCCTTTGTCTTTGCCGGCGTCCTGTATATGTCCTATCGCGACCTGCCGCGGTTGCTTTTCATCTATTTTGTCATTGCCCAGGGCGCGGCCTTGGTGCTCTGCCGTTGGACGCTGCGCCTGGGCCTGCGTTGGGCCGGGGCCCGCAAGCTCAGCCCGCGGCGCATTTTGGTGATGGGCGCGGGGCGGGTGGGCCGCACATTGGGCACGCGCATCCAGGAAGAGGCGTGGACCGGCGTGGAGTTGGTTGGTTATCTGGACGACAATCCCGAAAAACAGGGGCAGCATCACGCGGGTGCGCCGGTGCTCGGCCCCCTGAGCAAGGCCATGCAGTTGATCGAGCAGATGGACATCGACGAGGTGATCTTCGCCCTGCCGCTGCGCGCGCACGAGGCCCTGCGTCGTCTGGTCATGGCCCTGGCCGAGCATCCTGTGCGGGTGCGCATCGTCCCCGATGTGTTGGATCTGGCCTTTTTCCGCGCCAGCATCGACGATTGGGATGGCATCCCCCTGATCGGCCTGCGCGATCCGGCCATCAGCGGCGTCAATCGCCTGGTCAAACGCATTTTCGATCTGGTCGTTGCCTCCCTCACCCTGCTGCTGGCGTGGCCGTTGATGTTGCTCGTGGGCATTGCCATCAAGCTGGACTCGCCCGGCCCGATTCTCCTACGGCAGCAGCGTGTGGGTGAAAATGGCCATCTGTTCAACGTCTATAAATTCCGTTCCATGGTGCAGAACGCGGACAAACTTCTGCCCGAGGTGATGCGCACGAACGGAAACGGCGAAGTTGTGCACAAACACCGCGATGATCCCCGCATCACCCGTGTGGGTCGGTTCATTCGCCGCGCCAGTCTGGACGAGCTGCCGCAGATCTTCAATGTGCTGAAGGGGGAGATGAGCATGGTCGGCCCTCGCCCGGAGCTGCCCTTGATCGTGGCCCGCTATGAGACGTGGCAGCACAAGCGCTTTGCGGTGCCGCCGGGCATCACCGGCTGGTGGCAGATCAACGGTCGCAGCGACAAGCCGATGCATCTGCACACCGAGGATGATTTGTACTACATCAGCCATTATTCGCCCCTGCTCGATTTGCAGATCTTATGGCGTACGATTGGGGTGGTGTTGCGGGGCAAGGGCGCGTATTGAGGCTGGTTCTTCGGCGCTTTCCGGCCCTGTTCGTCAGCCCGAAGCGCTGTCGGCGCAGGGCCGACTAATCAAAAATCAATGATTCCAGCACGGAGGTGTTCATCATGAAGGTACCCCAATCGGTGCGAGAGCTTATCGAATCGGGTTGTCCGGCGCATTTTGTCACGTTGAACCCGGATGGCAGCCCCCAAGTGACGTTGATCTGGGTGGGCCTGGATGGCGAGGAAGTGATTGCCGCCCATCTGCGCGAGAGCCAGAAGGTGAAGAACATCCGGCGCAATCCCAGGGTGGTGGTCTCTCTTCAGGCCACTACCAAGAACGCCATGGGCCTGACCGAGTATGCTGTTCTGTATGGTCTGGCCCGGATCGAGCCGGGCGGCGCACCTGAGTTGCTGCAACGGCTTGCCCACGTTTACATGGGCCCTGAAGCCACCTTTCCCCCCATGGACAACCCGCCTGCGGGATTCATCACACGCATCCAGGTGACGAGGGTTGCGGGTGTAGGCCCGTGGACGGGCGCTGCCGTGTAGGGATGAGCGCCAGCGCGGGCCGAACTGACTCAGTACGCTATTGGTAGATTAGTAGATTGGGAAATTGGTAGATTGGTAGATTGGTATTTGTGATTTCTTGCCCGATGATGCTGCGCGTATGCAGTGCACTGATGTGAACGTGCGCAGCAGGGCCGCGCTCACCTCAGCAGTGGCGATGGCCCTTCCATCTTACAAGGCGCCCGGCCCACGCTGGATAGGCTGCGCCGTGGCAATAGGGCAGCAATCGGCCCGTGGCGCGGCAGCCGTGGTCAGCAAAAACCATTTGACAAAGGGGCTGACGTGACGCACAATGGGGGGCATCTGTCTATTGTAGCCAGGAATGGAGAAAATGACAGTGCGCAAGCGGATGTTTCAATCCCCAAGTAGGCAAGTTGGCGATCGTTTCGGGACTATTGCACCTCACAATGACAAAATAGGGTGAATTTTTACTATTTAGTTATGATAAATACTGGAGGCTAAAACTGTGAAGGACCAACAATTACTTGAACGAATTACTCTTGACCCCAAAGTCATGGTGGGCAAACCTGTCATCAAAGGAACACGCTTGACGGTTGAATACATCCTCAATCTGCTGGCGCATGGGGCAACCGCCGCAGAGATTCTAGGAGAATACAAGGGCCTTACGCAGGAAGATATTCAGGCCTGTATCCTGTTTGCTACAAAATCTTTGGAAAATACCACCTTCTTGCCACTGGTGACGGAGATGGCCTAAATGCGCTTCCTCGTGGATGAGTGTACCGGCCCTGCCATTGCTGCATGGTTACGTACGCAGAAACATCACGTTTTCTCAGTATATGACGAAGCGCGTGGGCTAGACGATGAGGATGTCATTCAAAAAGCGTATGCCGAGAACTGGATACTGATTACGAATGATAAAGGCTTTGGAGAGAAGATATACCGAGAACGATATCCGCATAAGGGTGTCGTTTTTCTACGTCTTGATGATGAACGAGCGACGAACAAGATTGATATTCTTCGAAAATTGCTCAAAAACTACGCCGACCGATTACCCGATCAGTTTATAGTTGTTACAGAAACGCGAGTCCGGATTGCTCGTGCGCGTAACAATTCACCTTATTTTGTCATTGCGAGGGGCAATAGCCCCGAAGCAATCCCCAACGCTGATTGAAAACCGCAAAATTGACGAATCACCTTGGAGATTGCTTCGCTGCACTCGCAATGACATATCAGGTGAACTATTACCTCGTGCGTAGAAACGGAGCAAGAGAGTCCCAAGGCCGAATCTCGCCCCGCTCGCGGATGTCTGTCCCGGCCGTGCGGCCTGCTCGCCGGGCGAGTTGACCCCGCTGCGGGGATTTGTTAGCATTGCGCCGGCTCGTTTGCAGCCGCTCTCGCCAACTCTCATCGTT
>JABWBG010000206.1 GCA_013360575.1 Caldilineales bacterium | reverse complement strand
GGGGGGCAGCAGGCCCAGGGGCAGGGGTGTGCGGGCGTTCACGCGGCGCGGTTGCGGGCTTGGGCGCATCGCTGCCGCGGCGCGGACGTCGCCGGCGATAGACTTTGTTTTCACTCTCAGGCATGGGATTCGATCTCCAGGATCAGACAATGACCACGTCATCCAGGCCCGCTTCCGGCTGCGGAAACTGCGGGTCGAGCTGGGTGAGCGTTTCTACCAAAATGTTGGCAATGACGACGTTACGATACCATTTGCGATTGGCCGGCACCACGAACCAGGGCGCGTGCGCGGTGCTACACTGGCTGAGCGCGGCGGTGTAGGCGGCCATGTAGTCATCCCACAGCTTGCGCTCGGCCAGATCGCCCATGGCGAACTTCCAACGCTTGTCGGGCGAATCCAGCCGGGCCTGCAAGCGCTGCGCCTGCTCATCTTTGGTGATGTGCAGATAGAATTTGAGGATCACGGTGCCGGTGTCGGCCAGCAGGCGTTCGAACTGGTTGATCTGCTCGTAGCGCTGGCCCCAGACGTCGGGGGGAACGAGATTGCGCACGCGCACCACCAGCACATCCTCATAATGCGAGCGGTTGAAGATGCCGATCATACGGCGGGCGGGCGCGGCTTTGTGCACCCGCCACAGGAAATCGTGCGCCAATTCTTCGGGCGTGGGCACTTTGAAGGGGGTGACTTGCACGCCTTGCGGGTTGACGCCGTGCATGACATGTTCGATCACGCCATCTTTGCCGCCGGTGTCCATGGCTTGCAGCACGATCAGCAGGCTGCGTTTGTCCCAGGCGTAGAAGCGCTCTTGCAAGGCCCGCAGTTGTTCGCGCAGGGCTTGCAGATCGGCGACAGCCTCTTTTTTGCGGGTGTAGGGGCCTCTGTCGTCCGCGTCGTAGGCGTCGAGGTCGAGCGCCGCGCCTGGCAGGACGCGGTAGCGGTCGCTGTAGCTGTCGCTGTGGGAGAGGGACATGGCAAAACTCCTGGGTCGGGGAGGGGATCAGTCGGGGGAGAGGGTGGGCGGGGGCGCGCCGCGAGCGCCGGCGTAGAGGCCGAGCAGCAGGCCGAAGCCCAGATGCGCCAGCAGGCCCCACCAGGTGCGGTTGAATTCCAGGATGGCGGGGTTCAGCCAGCCGCCGAGGATGAAGCTGGACACGAACCAGATGGTGAAGCCATAGAAGGTGGCCACGGTCAGGGTCTGGCCGCGGGGCAAGCGGTCGAGCGAGGCGGCGAAGAGCAGGCCCAGCAGCACGGCCACCAGCAGGTGCAGACCCAACCCGGCCAGGAGGGGGCCAGGCTGCCAGCCGGCGGCGATGACCGTCTGGCCCAGCAGGGTGGCGGCGATGGTGTTCAGCCAGCGCTCCGCGCCCGGCCCGAACAGCTGGGCCAGCAGGCCATAGAGGAGGGCCATGCCCAGCCCGGCCAGAAAGCCGGCGGGCGCTCCCTGCCGCGGTTGCAGTTGTGTGCCAAGGAAAGGTTGGTTGTGGGACATGGGGCGTGGGGCGTGGGGCGTGGGGCGTAAAACGTAAAACGTAAAATGTGGGGCGTGGGGATCTTGTTATGTTCGGCTGTCGAGGGGGCCGGTGAAGGGGTGTTCGCTGCCGTTGGCTGCCAGTTCGCGCACGCGCAGCTCGGCTTGATCCAGCAGATCGTTGCAGCGGCGGGCAAGCTGCATGCCCCGTTCGTAGCGGGCCAGGCCGGCGGCGAGATCGCCATCGCCCTGCTCCAGCTCGGCCACGATCTGTTGCAGCTCGGCCAAAGCCTGTTCGAAGGTGAGGGAAGGGAGGTCGTTCATGGGGTGCTCGCAGAGGGGGGGGCAGAGGCGACGACGGCGGGAAAGGCGCCATCGCTGACGCGCACAGCCAGAGCCTGGCCGGGGTGAACCTGGGCCACAGAGCGGATCACCTGGCCCTCCTGCCCCTGGACGATGGCGTAGCCGCGGGCCAGCACAGCCAGGGGATTTACGCCCGCCAGACGCTGTTCGCCCGCTTGCAGGCGTAGCCGCTGCCGTTCCAGATACGCGCGCAGGCCGCGGTGCAGCCGCCGCTCCAGGTCATCGATCTGCTGGCGCTGCTGGTCGATGCGATAGCGGGGAGAGCGCCGGCGCAGGGCCTGCTGGCTCCGCTCCACCAGCAGGCGGCGACGTTCGATCGTCTGGCCGGCCACCTGGCGCAGGCGCCGGGCAGCGGCCTCGATCTCCTGGCGTGCGCCCTCCTGATCGGGCGTGAGCAGGGCCGCGGCAGCCGATGGGGTGGGCGCGCGCACGTCCGCCACAAAATCGAGGATGGTGAAATCGGTCTCATGGCCCACGCCGCTGACCACAGGCACGGGGGATTCGGCGACCAGCCGGGCCAATCCCTCATCGTTGAAGGCCCATAGGTCTTCGATGGAGCCGCCCCCGCGGGCGATCAGGATCACATCCACATCGGGCACGCGCCACAGGGCATAGAGGGCGGCTTGCAAAGCAGCCGGGGCCTGCACGCCCTGCACCAGGCTGGGCGCGATCAGCACATCGGCCAGGGGCCAGCGCCCGGCCAGCACATGCAAGATGTCGCGCAGGGCCGCGGCGGTGGCAGAGGTGATCACGCCGATGCGCCGGGGCAGGGGGGGCAGAGGACGCTTGCGGGCGGGGTCGAACAGACCCTCGGCTTGCAGGCGGGCTTTGCTCTCCTCGAAGCGGCGGTAGAGTTCGCCAATGCCCCCCTCGGGCTGCAGGCTATCGACGACCATCTGCAACTGCCCCCGCGGGGCGTAGAGATCGATCCGGCCCTGGGCGATGACGCGCTGGCCATCGCGGGGCGTCTCCAGCAGCGCCCGCAAGCTGTGCCGCCACATCACGCAGCCGATGGCCGCGCCCGCATCCTTGAGCGTGAAGTAGAAATGCCCCGATTTGGCGGGCACGGCGTTGCTGAGTTCGCCGGCCACGGTCACATCGGCCAGCGCCGCATCCTCGCGCAGGAGGAGGGTGATGTGGCCAATGAGTTGGGTGACGCTGAGGATGTCAGTCATGCGGCAGGTAAACGGGCAGGCGCTGGGGCAGCAGGGTCACGTCGAGGGGGGAGAAGCCCAGGGGGTCGCCATCGACATGGCAGGGCTGGGGCGTCTCGGCGCTGATGTGCAGGCTGCGGCAGGGACGGCGCAGCAGGCAGCGATCACGGGTGCGGGGATAGATCAGCAATTTCAGGGCAGTATACAAGAAGCGGGGCGGTTCTGCACAGATGATGGCCGCGAAATCGAGCTGGCCATCATCGGGCCGGGCCGCGGGCGCCAGCCGGAACCAGCGGGCGTAGAGGGGGATGTTGTTGGCGACAGCCAGGGGAAAGCAGCCCTCGAAATGCTCGCGGCCCCCATCCAGGCTGACATGCAGGCGCAGCGGGCGCAGGCGTAGCAACTGCTTGATCCCCTCGCCCAGGTAGGCGCGGGTGGGCGCGCGGCGTTTGAAGGTGAGATTCTGTTCGATGGCGCCGGCTACCGCGGCATCGAAGCCAAGCCCGGCCCAGGAGAGGAAGGCGACGCCGTTGGCCAGGCCCACATCCAGCACGCGCGGGCGATCCTGCATGATCAGGCGGGCGATGGCCGCGGGCGCGGTGGTGTGTCTGCCATCGGGCAGGGGCAGGCCGGCGGCGCGGGCGAAGACATTGCCGGTGCCGATGGGCAGGATACCCAGGGCCACGCCCTCGCCGCCGGCCTGGATGATGCCATCCACGGTCTGGGCGATGGAGCCATCGCCGCCGGCGATGAGGATGTGTTCGTAGCCCTGACGCACAGCCAGCGCGGCCAGATCGCGGGCATGGCCGCGATGCTCCGTCTGGCGCAGGGCGATCTGCCAGCCGCCGGCGGCAAAGGTCGCCAGCATCTGATTCAGGGCCGCGTGCCGGGCGGGGTGGCCGGAGACAGGGTTGTGGATGAGAAGAGCGTGCATGGAAGGGGGAGGATACCCCCGCAGTTACCCGACCGCAAATTGAAACCGCTGCTGGTACCGTCGCAGCAGGCGCAGCACCGGCGCGCCGAAGAGGAGGATGAGCGCGGCGTTGCCGATCCCCCGCCAGATATCCCAAAGGAAGGAGGTGGCCAGGTAGAAAAGGCCGTACCGCTGCAAGGTTTCGGCCAGCCCGATGCCCGGCTGCCAAAATTGGGCGGCCTGCTGCGGCTGGAAGATGAATGGCCAGAACCACAGATTCATGACCGCGCCGTAGAGCATGCCGAACAGCCAACCCGCGGCTGCCAGCAGCAGCAGTTCCCCCCGCGAATTGGGCCGCAGCCGCGGCAGCAGGCCCGCGCCCGCGCCCACCCAGCCCGCGGCAAATATCTGGTAGGGCAGCCAGGGGCCGACGCCGCCGGTGAAAAAGGCGGAGGCCAGCAGGGTCGTGGCGCCGGCCAGGAACCCGAATTGCACGCCGAAAGCATAGCCGGCCAGGATGGGCAGGAAGAAGACCCCGGAAAACCCGCCCGGCCCCGGCGCAAAACGCAGCACCGCGCCCACCGCGGCCAGCGCGCCCAACACCGCCAGCGTCTTCGAAGTCATCAGCCCCGCCTGCACGTTGGCGAAGACCGCGGCCAGCACCAACACGCTCAGCGCCAGCAGGGTGAACAGGGCGTCATCGCCATGCGCGGCTATCACCGCGGCGCTCTGCTGCGCCGGCGGACGCATAAAAGGGCTGAGGAAGGCGGCGAGGCCCAGCAAACTGGCCAGCGCCAGGATCAGGCCGGGCAGACGGGGGGACATGGGTGGTTGGTTTGTTGGTTGGTTGGTTGGTTGGTTGGTTTGTTGGTTGGTTGGTTGGTTGGTTAGTTAGTTAGTTAGTTAGTTAGTTAGTTGGTTGGTTGGTTTTCGTGTTTTTTGGCGATATCCACCAATCTACCAACCAACGAACCAACAAACCAACCAACAAACTAACCAACTAACCAACCTACCAATCTCCCCTCGCCCTCAACACATCCTCAGGTGTGAGGAGGCGGGGGTCGCGGAAGAGTTTATTGACCTGGCTGGCGAAGATCAGGGATTCGGCCATGACGCTGCGGGCGGGGCCATCGACGACGATCTCGCCTTCGGCCATGAGCAAGACGCGGTCGGCGCTGGCCGCGACCAGCTCGACATCGTGCGTGGCCATGATCACGGTCTTGCCTTGATCGCGCAATTGCCGCAGCAGGCCGGCCAGCGTGTGTTTCTGCACGTAATCGAGGCCGCGGGTGGGTTCGTCCAGCAGCAAGATGGCGGGATCGCTGACGAGCATGGCGGCCAGGGCCAGCCGCTGCCGCTGCCCGACGGAAAGAGTCTGGGGATGGCGCTCGGTCAGGCCGGCGAGGCCGAGACGATCGAGCAGGGCCGCGTCCGCGGCAGGGTCGGCAGGCAGGTCGTGTGCCCGGCGGCTGAAGGCCAGCTCGTCGGCCACACGCTCGGTGAAGAGCAGGCGATCCGGGTTTTGGGGCACGTAGGCCACACGGCGAGCCAGTTTTGCGGTGGGCGTGCGGGCCGCGTCCTCGCCCAGCACCTGCACGCGGCCCTGCCGGGCCTGGGCGAGGCCGACCAGATGCTTGAGCAACGTGCTCTTGCCGCTGCCGTTGCGGCCCATGATCGCCACGAATTCGCCGGGCTGCACGTCGAACCCCACCCCGCGCAGCGATTCCACGCCATTTTCATAGCGGTGCCAGAGGCCGTCGACCAGGATGACAGGCGCGTGGCCATTGCGCGGGCCTGCGTGGCCGTTGCCCCGCGGGTGCAGGCGTCCCTGCAACTCGCGCGCAAACGCGCGGCCCTCCTTGATCGTCAGGGGCAAGGGCTGCCAGCCCAGGGCTTTGGCCAACGTCACCACCGGCGGGGCCAGATCGATCTGCTGCAAGGCTGCGGCCGGCGTATCGAGCAGGGGCGGCCGGCCCGCGTCTGGCCAATAGAGCACGTAATCCGCGTATTGGATCACCCGCTCCAGCCGGTGCTCGGAGAGGATGATGGTGATGCCCAGGTCTTCGTTGAGCTGGCGCAGGGCCAGCAACACCTCCTCCGCGGCCAGGGGATCGAGTTGCGAGGTGGGCTCATCCAGCACCAGCAGCCGGGGGTGCAGAGTCAGGGCCGCGGCGATGGCCACGCGCTGTTTCTCGCCGCCCGATAGGCTGCTGATCGGCCGCGCCCGCAGGTGGGCGATGCGCAGTTGATCCAGCGCCTCCTCCACCCGCTTGCGCATGAGTGGCTGCGGCAGCGCCCAATTTTCCAGGGCGAAGGCCAACTCATCCTCCACCCGATCCACCACAAAACCGGATTCCGGATCCTGGAAAACCATGCCCACCAGGTCGGACATGCCGCGCGGCGCGGCCTGCACCGGGTCGCGACCCTCGACCGAGACCCGGCCCCACACTTTGCCGCCGTAGAAATGGGGCGCCAGGCCGTTGAGGGTGCGCAGAAAGGTGGATTTGCCCGCGCCCGAAGGGCCAACGACCAACACAAACGCGCCTTCAGGCAGGGTCAGGCTGAGATCATGCAGCACCGGCCCGGCGGCATCAGGATATTGATAGCCGAAATGATCGTAGGAAATCATGGTTAGATAGTGGGTATTGGATAGTGGGTATTAGGTATTGGATAGTGGGTATTTGGTATTAGGTATTGGATAGTGGGTATTGGATATTATCGGCGAGCTCTTCTATAACGAATATCCAATATCCAATATCCAATATCTACTCTTTAACGCCTGGCGGGGCGAGGAGGGCGGGGGTGATGAGCAAGGCAAAGGCGATGCCGAGCAGGGGTTCGAAATCGGGCAGGAGGGGGCCCCCGATCGCGCTGGGCAGCCCGGCGACGATGCCGGCGAAGATCAGGATCGAGATGCCGTTGCCCAGCCCCCGCTCGGTGATCTGCTCGCCCAGCCA
>JABWBG010000205.1 GCA_013360575.1 Caldilineales bacterium | reverse complement strand
TCGCATCCAGAAACGAGTGCTTCGGGCTGCGGCCGCATAACAACTCGCTGGGGTAGGGGAACTCTATCCTCCTCCGCTATTCAGCAACGACTCTACTGAATACTGACCACTGAATACTGACCACTGAATACTGAATACTGAACACTGACCCCTGCCGTTTGATCTCCGCTCATTCCCTGCGTTATACTTGCTGCATCCTCCTGCTGTAATCATGTGTGAAACCGCCTTATGGCACAAGATGGCCGTTCCAAAGCCCTAGAATCCACTCTGACTACCCTCACCAAGCGTTTTGGCGAGGGCACGATCATGCGTCTGGGAGAGGCGACCGCGCTCAGGGTTGAGTCTATCCCCAGCGGCTCGCTGGCCCTTGATCTGGCCCTGGGTGTGGGAGGCTATCCCCGCGGCCGCGTCATCGAAATCTTCGGGCCCGAATCATCGGGCAAGACCACACTCTGCCTGCATGTGATCGCCGAGGCGCAGAGACTCGGCGGTTATTGTGCTTTCATCGATGCCGAACACGCACTCGACCCCGCCTACGCCGTCAAGATCGGCGTAGATGTGCACAACCTGTACGTCTCGCAGCCCGACACCGGCGAACAAGCGTTGGAGATCGCCGAAGCCCTGGTGCGGTCGGGCGCGCTGGATGTCGTCGTCATCGATTCGGTGGCCGCGCTGACCCCGCGCGCCGAAATCGAAGGGGAGATGGGCGATAGCCACGTGGGTTTGCAGGCCCGGCTGATGAGCCAGGCCCTGCGCAAACTCAGCGGCGCCATCAAACAATCGAACACGATCATGATCTTCACCAACCAACTGCGGCAGAAGATCGGCGTCATGTTCGGCAATCCCGAGACGACTCCTGGCGGCATGGCCCTCAAGTTCTATGCCTCCGTCCGCCTCGATATCCGCCGTATTCAGTCGCTGAAGGCGGGGAACGAGACCGTGGGCAATCGCACACGGGTGACGGTGAAGAAGAACAAAGTGGCGCCGCCCTTTCGTTTGGCCGAGTTCGACATCATGTTCAATGAGGGCATCTCCCGTTCGGGCGAGGTGCTGGACATGGGTGTGGAGATGAACGCGATCGAAAAACGGGGCGCCTTCTACGCCTACGAGGGGACACGTCTGGGGCAGGGACGGGAAAACGCCAAGGATTTCTTGCGCGACCACCCCGATTTTCTCGATGCCATCGAGAACCAGATCCGCGTGCTGAGCGCTTTGCCACAGCGCGCGCCAGTTCCGGCAGCTTCCTGAGACGCGGCGCCGGCGGTTTCACGCACCTGTTTGTAGCTTCTGCCCGCGCAGCGCATGCTGCTGTGCGATCCGTGCCCGCTGTCATCGCAGCCCATCATTCACTGCGGATCGCTTGCAGCCTGCCGCGCCGAGACGCTACAACAGCCGTTGTAGCGTTTTTTGTCCATGACAGGCGTCATCACCCGCATCGTCTACCAACAGCGCAACCGCCAGCGTGTCAATGTCTTTGTGGACGGGGCCTTTGCCCTGGCCCTGCCCGACGCCGAAGCGGCGCGGCTGCAGGTCGGCCAGACTCTGACTCCCGCCGACATCGCCCGCCTGCGCCAGATCGACGACGCAGCCAAGGCCTACGACAAGGCCTTGCGCCTGCTTGGCAGCCGGCCCCGCTCGCAGCAGGAGATCGCCCAGCGGCTGAACCGGGCCGGATATCCGCCGGAGATCGTCTCCGCCGCCCTGGCCCGGCTGCAGCAGCAGGGGTATCTCGACGATGCAGCCTTCATCGCCTGGTGGATCGAGAACCGCGCTCGTTTCAGCCCCCGCGGCCGGCGGGCGCTGCAGCAGGAACTGCGCCAAAAAGGCCTCGATCCGCAGATGATCGACCAAGCCCTGGCCATGATCCCTGACGAAGACCAGGCCCTGGCCGCGGCCCGGCAGCGCGCCGCCCGCTGGCGGGGCCTGTCCCAAGAAGCATTCGACCACAAACTGCTGAGCTTTTTGCAGCGCCGCGGGTTCGATTTCGAGACCGCCCGCGCCGCCGCTGCCCAGCTTTGGCAAGAACTGGGGGCCGGGCAGGAATAACCGCCCCGTCCCCTCACCACTCAGACCTCATCGACCAAGGATACCGTACAATGAACCCCATCCCCCCCGTCCTCGCCCTTTTTCTCGCCCTGCTCCTCTCCCTCGTCGCCCTGGGCATCGGCATGCTCGTGGGCAGTTGGCTGCGGCAACGCGCCGACGCCCAGAAAATCGGCGCGGCGCAACAGCGCGCCGATATGATCCGCAGCGAAGCCGAGGCTGAAGCGCAGCGCATCACCCTGGAAGCGAAAGATGCGGCTCTGGCCGAGCGCAATGAAGCCGAAGCCGAACTCAACCGCCGCCGCCGCGAACTCAGCCGCCTGGAGGAACGGGCGCAGCGCCGGCTGGAACAATTGGAGCAACGCTCCGAAGCGCTGGAAGAGCGCGACCGCCGGCTGAATAAGCGCCAGAGCCAGATCGACAAGCGCTTCAGCGAACTGGAAGGGGTCGAAGCCGAGTACGCCGCCACCCTGGAGCGCATCGCCGGCATGACCCGTGAAGAGGCGCGGGAGGAACTGCTGCGCCGCACCGAAAAGAGCGCCCGCGCGGATATGGCCCGCATCATCCGCCAGGTGGAGGCGGAGATCGCCGAGATCGGCGACCGCCGCGCCCGTGAAGTCGTCACCCTCGCCATCGAGCGCCTGGCCTCCGACATCGTGGCCGAGAGCACCATCACCTCGGTGCCCCTGCCCGCAGATGACATGAAAGGGCGGATCATCGGCCGCCAGGGCCGCAACATCCGCGCCATCGAGAGCGTCACCGGCGTCGATCTGGTGGTGGATGACACGCCGGAAGCGATCATCATCTCCAGCCACGATCCGGTGCGCCGGGAAGTGGCCCGCCGCGCCCTGACCAAACTGGTGCAGGATGGCCGCATCCACCCCACCCGCATCGAGCGGGAGGTGGAAAAGGCGCAAGAGGAGGTGGATCAGGCGATCCGCGAGGCGGGGGAGGAGGCCGGATTCCAGACCGGGTTCCAGGGCCTGCATCCTGAGATTTTGAAATTGATCGGGCGGCTCAAATTCCGCACCAGTTACGGCCAGAACCAGTATTACCACGCCATCGAGACCAGCCATCTGGCCGGGCTGTTGGCTACCGAGTTGCATGGGGATGTGCGCGCGGCCAAGATGGGCGGCCTGCTGCACGACCTGGGCAAGGCTGTCAGCCACGAGGTGGAAGGCCCGCACGCGTTGGTGGGCGCGGACATCGCCCGCCGCTACGGGGTGCCGGCCAAGGTGGTGAATATCATCGCTGCGCATCATGGCGAGGCGGAGCCGCAGTCGCTGGAGGCGATCCTGGTGGCCTCGGCCGACGCCATTTCCGGCGCCCGCCCCGGCGCCCGCCGTGAATCGCTGGAGAATTACATCAAGCGCCTGACCGAGTTGGAGGAGATCGCCCAAAGTTTCGAGGGCGTGCAACAGGCTTTCGCCATCCAGGCCGGTCGCGAGGTGCGCATCATCGTCCGCCCCGAACATGTCGACGATTTCGGGGCCATCCAGCTCTCACGCAACGTGGCCAAGAAGGTCGAGGACAGCCTGCAATATCCCGGCCAGATCCGGGTCACCGTCATCCGCGAGATGCGGGCGACGGAATACGCCAAGTAGTAGATAGACGATAGACGATAGACGATGGCGGATTCGCGAAAACCATCGTCCATCGTCCATCTCAAGTCCATCGCTGCAAAAGCCATGGGCTCAATCCTATGAACGACCTCAACGCCGAGGAACGCCAGCGCCGCGACGCCCAGATCTCCGCGCAGTGGGGGGTGGATTCGCCCGCCACGCGCGAATTCAACCGCGCTCGCACGCGCTCCTTTCTGCACGATATCGCGGCTTTTTTCGGCGGTTACCGCAACCATTTGCTCTCTTTTCAGGATCTGAACCGCATCGCCACCATCGGGGAGGGCGTGGACCTGGGCGTGCAGCAGATCCCGTTGCACGCCGTGCGCGGCAGCGTGGATCGCTACCGCGATTTCGATCTGGCCTTCCTGCCCAAACACAGCGGCCTGCGCGACCGCTGGGAACGGGTCGCCGCCGCCCGGCAGCACGGCCTGCCCATGCCGCCGATCGAAGTCTACAAGCTGGGCGATATTTACTTTGTGCGGGATGGGCATCACCGCGTCTCCGTTTGCCGTAATCGCGGCGATCAGACGATCCAGGCGCGGGTGATCGAGCTGACCTCGCGCGTCCCCCTGCATCCTGACCTGCGGCCCGATGATCTGCCCAAGGTCGAGGCCTACGCTGATTTTATCCGCATCACCGAGGCCAATATCCACCTGCCCGATGTGGACCTGCAACTGACTTACCCGGCCAATTATGCCCGGCTGCTGCGTCATATCGCCCTTTTCCGCTATCTCAACCGCGGGCCGGGCGAGGAGCCGCGGGAATGGCCGCAGGCGGTGCATGCCTGGTACGCGCAGCTCTACCGGCCCATCCTCGATATCATCGCCGCCAATGAGATCATGAAGCATTTTCCCAACCGCACCCCCACCGATCTCTATCTGTGGCTGGCCACCCATTTCCGCCAGCTGCACAAACGCATGCCCCGCCCGCACGAATTGCCGGAGATCGAAGATAATTTGCAATACTATCTGGCGCCTTTCTGGAACGCCTGAGGCGATCACGGCGTGCAGACGTCGTAGGGCAAGCGTAGGTCAGGCGTCCGGCGCTGCCCTGCCATCCTCTGTTATAGTGCCAGTCAAGAGATGGCAATCTCTTCTTCTCCTCCTTTTGATAGAGCGCTCACGGTCGGGCAACCGTGAGCGCTCAAGGTTTTTAAAGGGGAATTGCATGGGGCGTGGTGGGTGTTGGCGTTCGGCCAGCGTGTGCGGGCTTGGCAAGGGCTGCCCGTGGGAGTTCGATCCACGGGCGGGCGGGCGTCTCAGACAATGATAAGTTGTCTGCATCGACCAGGACTGCTACAATCGACTGGAAATGACCTTTGCGGCCCTGCCTGGGACGCTCCCGCCGCCCCTCCCCATGACACGCCCCGCCATGCGCCACATCCTCCGGCTTTTTCTCCTCTTCCTCGCCCTGCAACTGGCTGCTTGCGGCGGCGCCGAGCTACCCCTGGGCGCTACGCCCACCCCCACCCCCGCGGATACGCCCACCCCAACGCCCACGCCCACCCCGGTGCTGCCCGGGGCCTACGGCGGCCTGGCCCGCATCCTGCAGCGGGGCGTGCTGGTCGTCGGCTTCCCCGGCGATGCTGACCCCCTCTTTGTCAGCCGCGACGCGCAGGGCACTGTGCAGGGGGTGGATGTGCAACTGGCCGACGCCATCGCCCGCCGCTGGCTGGGCCGCCCCAACACCCTGGCCTGGACTTTCGAGGCCACCGTCGCCGATCTCCTGGCCGGACGGGTGGATCTCCTGATGGGCGGGCTGCCGCACACGCGGGCGCTGGAAGCGGAGATCGACTTCAGCCAGACCTACTGGCAGCAGGAGGAGACGCCGATCGCCATCGGCCTGCCCCCCAGCGACAGCCTGCTGGCGGACGCGGTCAACGCCACTTTGCAGGCTCTGGTGGCCGAGGGCGTGTGGGATGAGGTGGTCAGATCTGCCGCCGCCCCTGCCACCTTCAGCCCGCAGCGCTGGCCTGGGCCGCTGCCCACCCTGGCCGAGCTGGCCGCGGCCAGCCAGCCCCCTGGCCCCAGCCGCCTCAGCCCTGACCGGTCCCTGACCATTGCCTATCTGCTCACGCCCGATTTCGTCACCGTCGGCAACGACACCGCCGGCTATTTGCCCGACCTGGCCCGCGCCCTGGGCCGCCGCCTCACCGGGGATGACGCTATCACGCTGGCGCCCCTGACCGAGCCGCCCCCCCTCGATTTCGCCACCTTCGACCTCTATCTCGGCCCACAGCAGCGCAACTGGCCGATGGAATTGCAGGCTGATTTCTCGCAAGATTTCTATGGCGATGGCTTGGCCCTGGTGGCGCGGCCCGGCAGCAAAGTCGAAGGCATCGCCCAACTCGACAGCCGGCCCACGGCCCTGGTGGAGACGCCCAACAGCCGCCTGCTCTACGATCAGGCGATCGCCGCGGCCGCGGTGACGCCCCGCCTCTTTGCTGTGGCCGACGCCGACGCCGCCATCGCCATGCTCGCCGACAACAAAGTGGACGCGGTGCTGATCCAGGGATACCCCGCGGCCCGTCGTCTGGCTGCCCGCGTGCCCGCCGCCATCCTCACCCCCGGCCGTCACGGCCCCATCCAGCCCTTTGCCGTGGCCCTGCCTGCCAACGACAGCCCCCTGCGCGATGCCGTCAATCTCGCCCTGCAAGATATGCGCACCGATGACACCCTGGCGCAGTTGCACAGCCGCTATTTTGGGGGCGATCCCCCTTATCCCATCACCATCTGGCCGCACCGTTGAACATCGACGCCGAACCCGCCGCCCTGCCTGCAGACACGGACGCGCCCGCGCCCAGCCGTCGCCGCCTTTTTGGGGCGGGGCTGCTGCTGGCCGTGCTGCTCTTTGCCATCATTTTTGCCGCCAGCCGTTGGCTGGGCCGCGGCGCGGCTCCTGCCAGCGCCATTGCCTTTGCCCCGGCCCAGGCCGATGAGTTCCTGATCGTCGTCGCCCCCTTTCGCCGCGGCGGCGGCGACCCGCAGCCGATCGGGGGCACCCTGGCCAACGACCTGCGCCTGGCCCCGGCGGCGGAGCATTATCGCGTCGAGCTGCTGCCGCGAGCGCCTGATCCGGCCGAGATCGCGGATCTGCTGGCGTTCTATGCCCCGCATCTCCTCGTCAGCGGCCAGTATGACGCGGTGGACATCACCCTCGACGTCAGGCTGATCCCGTCGGCGCCGCCGCCGCTGCCCGCGGCCGGGCTGGG
>JABWBG010000204.1 GCA_013360575.1 Caldilineales bacterium | reverse complement strand
CCGGGCCGGCAGCCGCGAGCCGCACCCGCCGGCGGCGGGCATCCGCCTGGGCAGCATCCACTTGCAGCCGGAGCGGGGGCAGGTGCTGGTGGAAGGCCGCCCCCTCCGTCTCACGCGCACGGAGTTCGAGCTGTTGCATTTCTTGATGCAGCACGCGGGCAAGGTGTTGACGCACCGGCGCATTTTGCAGCAGGTGTGGGGGCCGGAATATGGGGAGGAGAGCGAATATCTGCGCGTCTACATCGGCCGCCTGCGCCGCAAGATCGAGAACGATCCGGCCAATCCGGTTTATTTGCTGACCGAGCATGGGGTGGGATACCGGTTTGAGGAGCGGGGTTCTCTGTTTTAGGTTCTGCTGACTTCCATCCGCGCGCCCCCGCACTGCAGATTGGGAAATCGGGCGCCGGGTTGCAATGCAACAGGATAACCGTGCTATAATTGCGCGGCGAGAGCAAAGCTATGATCGAATCAGCCTTTTTCAGCGATAAAACAATATTTTTAGATAACAATTCATCTTATTTCGTCATTGCGAGGGGCAATAGCCCCGAAGCAATCCCCAACGCTGATTGACATCCACAAAATTGACGAACCACCTTGGAGATTGCTTCGCTGCGCTCGCAATGACACATTAGGTGAACTGTTACGTTTCTAGCAGGAGTAGCTGAAAGCATGGATAAAATACAAATTACCGGCAAACAGGCAAAAATTATCGATTTTTGTCGCCGCAACCAGGTGAAATCACTGGCGTTGTTTGGCTCTGTTTTGCGCGCTGACTTCCGATCCGATAGTGATGTGGATATCCTGGTTGAGTTTGAACCTGGCGCAAGAGTCGGATTCTTGGCGCTCGGTCGCATGCAGCGCGAATTAACCGCACTCTTGGAGCGCCCTGTCGATTTGGTGCCGCTGGATGGACTCAAACCTGTACTCCGCCAGGATGTGCTAACCAGCGCCGAGGTTATTTATGCGGGATGAACGACTTTACCTCACCGATATCGTGGAAGCGGCGAATGCAATCGCTCGTTTCGGGCGATCTGGCGAGACCGGCCGGGATCATTTGCTTCATATCCCTGGCGTTTGAGGGGGTGCGGAGGGGAGTGGGGCGATTTTTACAAAAAATTTATATTCGCCGGGCGGTTTTTATGGGATGTTTGCAGGCCTCCGCTAGAGTGTGCGGCAAGTCATTCTTACGCGGCAGACGCCGCGGCCCTGCCTGGGAGCCGATCCAGGTCTTCTCAGCCACTCAAAAGGAGCAGATGGTATGTCTCGCAAATCACTTTTCCTTCTCGCGGTCTTTCTGATCGCAGCCCTGGCGCTGGCTGCCTGCGGCGGCGCCGCCACGCCCGCCCCTGCCGCGGAACCCACTGCCGCCAGCAGCGCCCCCGCCGTCACCAAAACAGTCACCATCGGGTTCACCGCCTCGCAGACCGGCAAGTACAACGTCGAATCGAGCCGCCAGATCAACGGCCTGAACCTATGGATGGCCGATGTCAACAACGCCGGCGGCATCAAACTCAGCGATGGCACAGTCGTCACCTTCGCCTCCAAATTCTACGATGACGAATCCAACGGCGACCGGGTGCAGGAGCTGTACACCCGCCTGGCCAATGATGACGGGGCCGATTTTCTGATCAGCCCCTATTCCAGCGGCCTCACCTCCTCTGCCTCGGTCATCGCCGAGCAGAATGGCAAGGTGATGATCACCACCGGCGCGGCTTCGGCCAGCAACTATCAGCAGGGCTACACCCTCGTCTATCAGGCCTACACGCCCGATAGCAAGTATCTCACCGGCGCCGCCGATCTGCTGGTGGCCGAGGCCCCGAACATCAAGCGCATCGCCATCGTGCATGAGAACGATAAGTTCTCCACCGGCGTGGCCGAGGCCCTGAAAACGCACGCCGAAGCCCTGGGCTTCGAGATCGTCCTTTTCGAGGGCTATGACTCTGGCACCACCGATTTCGCGCCCTTCATCAACAAGATCCAGGCGGCCAATCCCGAAGCGATCCTGGGCGGCGGCCACTTCCAGGATGGCAGCACTTTTGCCCGTCAACTGAGCGAAAAGGGTGTGGCTACGCCCTACGTGGGCCTGCTGGTAGCGCCGCCGGAGCCCTCCTTCGCCGAGTTGGGCGACGCTGCGGTGGGCATCTTTGGCCCTAGCCAGTGGGAACCGTTGGCCGCGTTCACGGCGGAATCGGCCCAATCGGCAGGATTGGCCTGGAAGGGCATCACCGGGGCCGAATTCACGCAGAGATACCAGGCCGCGCACAGCGAAGAGCCTTCGTACCACGCGGCCGGCGGCTACGTGGCCGGGTTGATCCTGCAAGACGCCATCGAACGGGCCGGCACGCTGGATAGCGCCGCCGTGCAAGCGGCGTTGGATGCCACCGACATGCTCACCTTCTTCGGGCACATCAAATTCGATACCAGCGCCGAGAACCACGGCTTGCAGATCGGCCACGAGATGGTCTATGTGCAATGGCAACGGGATAGCGCTGGCAACCTGATGAAACAGGTGGTGTGGCCGCCGGAAGGGCGCACCGCCCCCTTCATCACCCGCTAACTTCCCCCCGCTGGCGGCGCCCGCCTGGCTGTCTGTCGCCGGGCGGGCGCCGCTCCCTTCCCGGAGGTGTCCTGAATCATGAGCCAACTTCTGCAATATCTGGCCGATGGGCTGCTGATCGGCGTGGTCTACGGCATCGCCGCCATGGGTCTGACCCTGATCTTCGGGGTGATGAGCGTGATCAACCTGGCGCACGGCCCTATCATCGCCCTGGGCATGTTCGGGGTCTATCTGTGCTTCACGGTGCTGGGCCTGAATCCGTTCATTGCTCTGATCCTGGTAGCGGCGTTGGGGCTGCTGTTGGGTCTTATCATCTATATTGTGGCTGTGCACCGGGTGCTGAATGCCCCGCATCTCTCCAGCCTGCTGGCCACCTTCTCCGTCAATATGATTATCATCGGCATCGGCACCACGATCTGGTCGACCAGCTTTCGCAATGTCGATTACTCGTTGGGCACGCTGCAGGCTGCGGGCATCTCGCTGCCGGCCACGCGGGTGGCGGCGGCGCTGATCGCCCTGTTGGTGACGGGGGTGCTCTATTGGTTCCTGTATCGCACGCGACCGGGCAAGAACATCCGGGCTGTGGCCAACAACCGCACCGCGGCGGAGTTGATGGGCATCCCTTCTACGCGCGTCTTGGCGCTGAGTTTCGGCATCGGCACCATGCTGGCTGCCATCGCCGGCGGGTTGATCGGCACGATCTTACCCTTCACCATCCTTTCGGGGGGGGTGTATGAGCTGAAGAGCTTCGTGATCGTGGTGTTGGGCGGGCTGGGCAACCCCCTGGGCGCCCTGGTCGGCGGGTTGATCTTGGGATTGATCGAAGGGGTCATCCCCGCTTTCACCTCGGTGGGGTGGGTGCCGGTGTTCGAATTCGTCCTGTTCGTCCTGCTGCTGTTGTTGCGGCCCCAAGGTCTGTTCGGAGCGAAAAAATGAAGACGCTGCGTTCTCCGGGGCTTTGGCTCCCCTTGCTCCTCGTGGCTGCGTTCGCGGTCTATCCTCTGATCACGGGCAGCGCCAGCACGCGTGAATCGATGTTCACGGTGCTGATGTCCGTTGCCCTGGCCTCCAGCCTGAACATCCTCCTCGGCTACACCGGCTATGTCAGTTTTGGGCACATCGTTTTCTTTGGCCTGGGCGGCTATGTCGGTTTCTATCTGATCGATGAACAGGGCTGGCATCTCTTCCCGGCGGCGCTGCTGGGCGGGGTGGCCGCGGGGCTGCTGGCCTTGCTGCTGGGCCTCTCCATTCTGCGCTTGCGTGGGGCCTATTTTGCCCTGGCCACCATCGGCATCAACGAGGCCATGAAGGCCTTTGCCAAGCAATTCGCCCTCTTTGGCGGGCCGAATGGCATGGAATTGAACTTTGCGATTTATCGCGGGTATGGCGGGGCCAACGCCGCCCTGTGGCTGGTGTTCTGGAGCCTGGCCGTGCTGGCGCTGGTCGTGATCTTCGTCAGTTTCAAGGTCAAGAAGTCCAAATTCGGGCTGGGGCTGATGGCAATCCGCGAGGACGAGGACGCGGCCGAGGTGATGGGCGTGGTGGCCCCACGGGCCAAAACCTGGGCCTATGTGCTCTCGGCCATCTTCCCCGGCATGATCGGCGTGCTCTTTTTCTTCAAAAATGGTGTGATCGAGCCGGAAAGCGCGTTTCGCCTGCATCTCTCCATCGAGTTGTTGGTGATGGTGATGCTGGGCGGGCAGGGCACGGTGTTGGGGCCGGCCCTGGGCGGGGCCGCATATCAGAGCCTGCGCCGCACCCTGCTCACCAGCCCCATGTTCCGCGATATTCAGTTGGTCGTGGCCGGGGTGCTGCTGCTGCTCATCGTCCTCTTCATCCCCAGCGGGGCCGTGGGCTGGCTGCGCTCGCGCTGGGCGGCGCTACGGAGGGTGCTGGAATGATCTTGCAAGTCAACAACGTCACCAAACAGTTCGGCGGCCTCACCGCCGTCAAGAATGTCACCTTCGATCTGCCCCCTGGTCAGATCCTGGGGCTGATCGGCCCGAACGGCGCCGGCAAGACCACGCTTTTCAACTGCATCAATGGCGTCTATACGCCCACCCGCGGCAAAGTCAGCTTCCGCGGGGAGGATATCACCGGCGCTCCCACCTATCGCGCCGCCCGGCTGGGCCTGGCCCGCACCCACCAGATCGTGCGCCCGCTGAATGAGCTGACCGTGCGCGAGAATGTGATCGTCGGCGCCTGCTATGGCCGCGAAGGGCTGGGCCTGGCCAAGGCCGAGCACGTGGCGGATGAGGTGCTGGCTTTCGTGGGTCTGGCCGCGCGGGCAAACCTGCTGGCCGGCAGCCTCAACGTCGCCCAGAAAAAGCGGCTGGAGATGGCCCGCGCCCTGGCCGCCCGGCCTTACCTGCTGCTGCTGGATGAAGTGCTGGCCGGCCTCAACACCGCCGAAGTCAGCGGCATGATCGCCACCATCCGCCAGATCCGGGAGCAGGGAGTGACGATCATCATGATCGAGCACATCATGCACGCGGTGATGAATCTCTCCGACCGCATCATCGTGCTGAATTATGGCGAGATGATCGCCGCGGGCACGCCGGAAGAGGTCTCGCAAAACCCGCAGGTGATCGAAGCCTATCTGGGCGACCCGGAACTCGCCGCCCGCCTGTTGGAAGAGGAGAAACGATAGCATGGCTGTTCTCGAAATTCACGACGTCGCCTCCGGTTACGGAGAATTGCAGATTTTGTGGGGGGCCAGTCTGAGCCTGGAGCAGGGGCAATTGACGACCCTGGTCGGCTCCAATGGCGCGGGCAAGACCACGCTGTTGCGCGCCATCGTGGGGCAGTTGAAGCCCTGGCAGGGCAAGGTGCTCTTCCAGGACGAGGATGTGAGCAAGCTGCCGCCCTACGCCAAGGCGGAGATGGGATTGATCATGGTGCCTGAAGGCCGTCAGCTCTTCACCGACATGACTGTGCGTGAGAATCTGGAGATGGGGGCCACGCCGGCCCGCGCCCGCGCTCACGCCGCCCAGAACCTGGAGAAGGTGTTCACCCTCTTCCCCCGCCTGAAGGAGCGCGCGACCCAGCGGGCCGGCACCATGAGCGGCGGCGAGCAACAGATGCTGGCCGTGGCCCGCGGCATCATGTCCGAGCCGGTCGTGCTGATGATCGACGAGCTTTCCCTTGGGTTGGCTCCGGTGCTCACCCTTGATCTCTTCCAATCGCTGCGCAAGCTGCGCCGCGAGGGACTGACGATCCTGCTGGTGGAGCAGAATGTGCGCATGGCCCTCAAGGTCAGCGACTATGCCTACGTGCTCAGCGAGGGCAAAGTCGAGCTACACGGCCCTTCGCATGAGGTGGAGAACAACGAAGAGGTGCGCCGCGCCTACCTGGGCATCTGATCCCGATTCCCCTCCCATCTTCACCCCCAACCGTCTCCCTTTTGGCGGTTGGGGGCTTTTTTGCCGGTGCAGCGCCGGCACATCAGCACCCCCGGCAGGATTCGAACCTGCGACATACTGCTTAGAAGGCAGTCGCTCTAGCCGCTGAGCTACGGGGGCGGGGGTGCACAAGATGAAGTGGGTGTGAAAGACTTAACTACTAGGGGTAGCATGTCTCTTGTAGGGTGAGCGTGGGGCTTAATGTGAAACAGTGCGACAAGCTTGCTTGTCATCCCCCCCCACCTTCCCAGACAACACAAAAGCCCGGTCGGTGGGGGCATTCCCACTTCGCCGGGCTTGGAGTGTATGGCTTGATTCTGCTATCCTACGGTCAGCCATGCGCCGTTCGTCCGGCGTTGTGGTCAGGGTCGGGGGCCAGTGCTCAAACACTGCCCCGGCCCGTCTTTTGGTAGTGTATGACAGATTCTTGTATTTGTCAAAACGGGGTCAGCGCCGCGCTTCGATACCTACAGCTAGGTCGGCCACGGGGGGAATAGGTGAATCATGATTGCGCGCGCAATCAGATTTTCCACCTCATGCGCGCCGCAACTTGTCACGGTTCACGGGTTGGAGGGGGGGAAGGGGAAGGGGGGGGGGTTGCGGATAGCGTACTATGCTTCCCCGGTGCGCTTCCCATGCTTCCGCCAGGGCGTCGGATAGTTCCCGTAAGGCTTGCAAGTGCAATCCCTGCCCGCCCTGGGCCATGTCATCCAGGCGGATTAGCAGCGCGTCAATAGTGCGGCAAGTTGGCGTTTCGTGCATCGTTCCTCAGCCATAATGAGGGCCGCCCAGGATGGCCACGGCGTCGCCGGTCTCTGGCCGGCCAGGGTGCCCAGGGCCGCCCAGGATGGCCACGGTGCCGCCGGTCTGGCCGGCCACGGTGCCCAGGGCCTTCGAAGCCCCACCTTGTGGCCCACAGGGTCGCCCAG
>JABWBG010000203.1 GCA_013360575.1 Caldilineales bacterium | reverse complement strand
ACGCCGATCACCCGCCGGCAGTGGCCGCGCAAGTCATAGCCCAGGGACGCGCCCATCAGGCCCAGGCCGACGATGGCCACCTCGGCCGCGGCCAGGGGATCCTGGCTCACAGCGTCTTGCCCAGGGCCGCGGCCAGCGCCCGCAACTCGACCATCAGCCCCGCGAACCGTTCCGGCTTCAGCGATTGGGCGCCATCGGACCAGGCCAGGGCCGGCTGCGGGTGCACTTCGAGCATCAAACCATCCGCGCCGGCGGCGAGCGCGGCTTTGGCCACTGCCGGCACCAGGTCCCACTTGCCCACGCCGTGGCTGGGATCGCCGATCACCGGCAAGTGGCTGAGTTGTTTGAGCAGGGGAATGGCGTTGATGTCGAAGGTGTTGCGGGTGGCGGTCTCGAAGGTGCGGATGCCCCGTTCGCAGAGGATGACGTTGTAATTCCCGCTGTCCAGGATGTATTCGGCGGACATCAGCAGTTCCTGGATGGTGCTGCTGAGGCCGCGTTTGAGGAAGACGGGGCGGTCGGTCTTGCCCACAGCTTGCAACAGGCGGTAGTTCTGCATGTTGCGGGCGCCGATCTGCAAGATGTCGGCATATTCCGCCACCAGGGGCACTTCGTTCACGCCCATCACCTCGGTGACGATGGGCAGGCCGGTAGCTGCGCGCGCCGCGGCCAGCAGTTGCAGCCCCTCTTCGCCCAGGCCCTGAAAGGAGTAGGGGGAGCTGCGCGGCTTGTACGCGCCCCCGCGCAGGATGTGTGCGCCCGCGGCTTTGACCGCGTGCGCGGTTTCCAGGATCTGCGCTCGCGATTCGACCGAGCAAGGCCCGGCCATGATCACCAGCCCCGGCCCGCCGATCGTCACTTCGCCCACCTTGATCTCGGTGTCTGTGGCTTTGAATTCACGGCTGGCCACTTTGAAGGGCTGGGTGATCCGCACCGTCCCTTCCACGCCTTCCATCACTTCGAAGCTGGCGCGATCCACGCCCTGGGTGTTGCCCAGCACGCCGATGATGGCGCGGGCCTCGCCCTGCGAGAGGTGCACGTCCAGGCCGATGCCCCGCACGCGCGTGATAACTTGTTCAGTCTCCGCCGCCGTAGCCGACGGTTTCATGATGATGATCATAGTTCAGGTGTGTTTTTTTTTTGGGGGGGGGACGTAAAACGTAAAACGTAAAACGTAATGCGTAAAATGCACCGCTTTTTACGTTTTACGTTTTACGCATTACGTTTTACGTTTCACGCATTAGGGGAGAGGCTGCGATCGACGGCGAGGGCGACGCGGCGGAGCTGTTGCATCAAGTCTGCAAAACGCTCCGGCTTCAGCGATTGCGGGCCGTCGGAGATGGCATGGGCCGGATCCGGATGCACTTCGATGATCAGCCCATCCGCGCCGGCGGCGATGGCGGCCCGGGCCATGGCCGGCACCGCGTCCCAGCGCCCGGTGCCGTGGCTGGGATCCGCGATCACCGGCAGGTGGCTGAGCTGTTTCAACACCGGCACCGCGTTCAGGTCGAAGGTGTTGCGCGTGTACTTTTCAAAGGTGCGGATGCCCCGCTCGCACAGCATCACCCGATAATTCCCGCCGGAGAGGATGTACTCCGCCGACATCAGCAGCTCCTCCATGCTGCTCATCATCCCCCGTTTCAGCAGCACCGGGCGCTGCACCCGGCCCACCGCGTGCAACAGCCCATAATTTTGGATGTTGCGGGCGCCGATCTGCAGGATGTCGGCATATTCCGCCACCATCGGCACTGCTTCCGGCGTCATCACTTCGGTGACGATGTACAGGCCGTACAGTTCGCGGGCCTCTGCCAGGATCTCCAGGCCTTTCAGGCCCATGCCCTGGAAGGAATAGGGTGAGGTGCGCGGCTTGAACGCGCCGCCCCGCAACACCTGCGCGCCTGCCTCCTTGACCGCGTGCGCCGTCTCTAGCAACTGGCTGCGGCTCTCCACCGAGCAAGGCCCGGCCATGACCACGATCTCGCGGCCGCCGATCGCCACCCCGTTCAGGCGGATGATGGTGTCTTCGGCATGCGATTCGCGGCTGGCCAGCTTGTAGGGCGCGCTGATCGTCGTAATCTGCTCGACGCCGGGCAATTTTTCGAACTGGGCGCGGTCGACTTGCCGCGTTTCGCCCACCACCGCCACCACGGTACGCTCGACGCCGTAAATGGGATGGGGACTGGCGCCCGCTTCATGCACACGGGCGATCACCGCGCCGATCTCCGCCGCGGTGGAGTTGGGTTTCATGACGATGACCATGGGTAATGACCTTGAAAATGCGTAATTCTTAATTATTAATCATTAATTATTAATTATTAATAATTAATGATTAAATCTGCAAAAGCGCGCTTTGGGCTGTGCCGTTTTGATCGGGCAGGGGCGCGGCGGGGTAGGAGCCGAGCAGCTTGACAAAGGCGGCGCGGGCCAGCAGCGCCACCAGCGCCTCACCGCAGGCTTCATCTTGCCAGTGCCCGGCAAAATCGAGATAGAACACATAATGCCAGGGCCGGTTGCGGCGGGGCCGGCTCTCCAGTTTGGTGAGATTGATCCCGCGTGAGGCGAACTCATCCAGACAGGCCACCAGCGCGCCCGGCGCGTGCGGGGTGGCAAAGATCAGCGAAGTCTTGGCCGGCTGGCTGTAGGGCGGCTCGCCCCGGCCCACCAGGAAGAAGCGCGTGTAATTGAAGGCCAGATCCTCGATGCCCGCGGCCAGCACGTGCAGGCCGTAGATCTCGGCAGCCAGGGCGCTGGCGATCACCGCCACCCCCTCGACCGGGGAGGCGGCCAACTCCTTGGCGCTGCCGGCGGTGTCATACCAGGGCGCTGCTTGCCAGCCGTGGCGGTTCAGAAACCGCTCGCACTGCGCCAGCGCCTGCGGATGGGAGCGCACCACCGCGATCTGCGGCAGCGTCGCGCCCGGCATGGCCAGCAGATTGTGGCGCACGCGCAGCAAAACCTCGCCCCACACCTTCAGATCATGATCGAGCAGCAGGTCGTAGGCTTTGTTGATCGACCCCGCCACCGAATTTTCCACCGGCACGGCCCCGAAATCCGCGCGGCCCTCTTCCACCGCCGCAAAGATATCCTCGAACGCGTGGCAGGGCAGGGTCGTTGCCGCGGGCCCGAATTGCTGGCGGATCGCCTCCTCGCTGAACGCGCCATGCTCCCCCTGAAAAGCGACGATCGGCGGGGCGCTCATGGTCGGGGCCTCCGGCTGGTGTCCCAGGCGTGCAGTTGGGCCGCGATCCAGGCTTCCAGTTCCCTCTCATCCACCGGCGGCAGGTCGCCCTTGTCGGGCCGCAGTTGGCGGGCCTCGCCCACATAGACATGGTGAATCTCCTGCGCCGATTTGGTCGTGTTCCAGTGCACCAGCACACGCAGGCAGCGGGGCAGGCCGTTGGGCACCTCCATCTCGTGCCCGCAGAGCAGGGCCGGATCCAGCCAGCCCAGCTGCCGCGCGGCCAGCGCCGGATATTCGGCGGTGAGATCGCGGGTGGTGGTGAAGATGACGCTGGCCACATCCTCGGCGGCTATGCCGTTGACCCGGATCATCAGCGCCAGCAGGTGGCGGGCCGCGCGTAGAATCTCCTCTCGGCTGTTTTCGGGCACGGTGATGGCCCCGCGTACGCCTCGGCAGACCATGATCGCTTCCTCTTTGGGGGGGTGGGCCAGCGCCCAGATGGGGGCGGTGACCGGGGCGGAATACCAGAGACCGGCTTGTAACATGGCAAACGCTCCTGTGTGGGGTGGAGCTGCGCCCACGCTCTTGGCCGGCATCCCCGGGCAGCAATAAAAAACGAGCGTGGGCTTGGTCGCTCCACGCTCGTTGGGGATGGCTTCGATGTGTGGGGTTACATCATCCAACCCTGCCCGGCGGGAAGCGACCGGCGAAAATAAAAGCCGGAAAAGTAAAAATAGCGACCAAAAACAAACCCGCGCAGGGAAGCTTCCATGCGCGGGTCGTTCGGGCCAACCTGGGTGGGGTTGGAGGGTGGGCGGGGGATGAGATGTTGCCTGCGGCTGTTCATTGCGTGGGAATCGGTGAGGAACTCATGAATGGGGGGGAGGATAGCACAGGCGGGAAAGGGTGTCAAATGCTTTAGTACAGCCGCCAGGAAAGGGAGATGGAGGCCCAGCCGGCGTTGTCGTAGTACTCCACCCGCAGCAGGTGCTCGCCGCCGCTGAGGTTCACATCCACAAAATAGCCGGTGAGGGATTGGTCGCGCCAGGCATTGATCACCGGGACATCGTCGATGTAGAGGCGGGCGCCATCATCGACGGTGAGGAGGAAGCGATAGGCGCCCGGCTCGAAGCGAAAATTGCCCGTCCAGATGGCGCTGAAGCCGTCCAACGGCAGGCGGGGGGGCGCGGCGTCGCCCCAGGTGAAATCGATCACCTCGGTGCTCTCTGTCAGCACCGGCGAACCGGACAGGGTTTTGTTGTTGAAGAAGAGGCCCACCCAGCGGGTGCCGGCAGGGACGCCGGAGGGCGCGGGCTTGGTCGTCGTCCCCGGCACCCACAGCCGTTGCCCCGCCTGGATGCGATCGTAGGAAGTGATGTGGTTGGCCGCGGCCAGTTGCGCCACGGTCAGGCCGTAGCGACTGGCAATGCGATAGAGATTCTCGCCCTGCAACACCGTGTGCCAGAGGCCGCTCTCTGCCGGCGGGGGCGCGTCGCCGGTCGGGATCCATAGTTTTTGGCCGGCGATGATGCGATCCGGGTTGGTGATGCCGTTGGCGCTGGCGATGATCGCCACCGAAACGTTGTAGCGGCGGGCCAGGTTGTAGAGGGTGTCTCCCTTCTGCACCTCATACCAGACGCCGCCCTCCTGCGCCCGCGCGGCCGGGGCAAAGGCCAGCAGCAGCGTCAGCGCCAACAGGAGGCTGCCAAGGCGAAGGGGAAGGGAGCGGGCGAGGATGGGCATGGCCTGGGAGGGTGTGTGCACAGGGCTGGGCGATCGGGGCTGGCACAGCCACGCCCGGCTGCTTGAGATTGGCGAAAAGCCTAGCATTTCGGCCCTTTTTTGTCAACGCGCCTGCAAACGCACAGCGCGCTTTTCGCGACCCTTGCCCAGATGCGCGCTCGCGGGCATAATAGAACGCCATGAACGCTGCCCCTGCCATCTTCACCATCGGTTACGGCGCCCGCGACCTGGACGCGTTCCTCGCCCTGTTGCGGGCGCATGAGATTGCCTTTCTAATCGACGTGCGCTCCGCTCCCTACTCCCGGTTCAAGCCCGAATTCGCGCGCAAGGCCCTGGAAAACGCCCTGCACGGGGCCGGCATTCGCTACGTCTACATGGGCAACGTCCTGGGCGGCCAGCCTGACGACCGCTCCTGCTACGACGCTGCCGGCAAGGTGCTGTACGACCGTGTGCAGGAGACCGCGGCCTATCGCCAGGGCATCGACCGCGTGCGCAAAGCGTTCGATCAGGGCCTGCGCGTGGCTCTGATGTGCAGCGAAGGCAAGCCGGAACTCTGCCACCGCAGCAAGCTGATCGGTGAAACCCTGGCCAGGCTGGGCCTGCCGGTGCAACACATCGACGAAAACGACGCGCTCGAATCGCAAGAGGCGGTGCGCGACCGTCTCACCGCCGGCCAACTCAGTCTCTGGGATGACTACGGCTTCACCTCGCGCAAGCGCTACAACGAGGAGGCGGAGGATGCCTGAGTTGCTCACCATCGGCGTCTACGGCTACGACGAGGCCGGCTTTTTCCAGGCCCTGCAACAGGCCGGCGTGGATACTTTTTGCGATCTGCGGGCGCGGCGAGGCGTGCGGGGCGCGGCCTATGCCTTTGCCAACAGCCAGCGCCTGCAACAGCGCCTGGCCGAGTTGGGCATCCGCTATCTGCACCTGCCCGATCTGGCCCCCAGCCCCACCCTGCGCCAGACCCAGGCCGCAGCCGACAAGGCAGAGAAGATCGGCAGGCGCCAGCGCACTTTGCTTAGCCCCGCCTTCATCGCCGGCTACACGCGGCAGGTGTTGGCCCCGTTCGATACCGGCGCATTCTTCGCTGCCCTGCCTGCCGGCGCCCAGGTCATCGCCCTCTTCTGCGTCGAGCGGGACCCCGCCGCCTGCCACCGCTCCCTCCTCGCTGCCCGCATCGCCCAAGACGCCGCCCTGCCTTTACGTCACCTCCTGCCTTAAATCCGCGCATAATACGCCAGTCGAACGTAATGCGTAAAACGTGGTGCGTGGTGCGTGGTGCGTGGTGCGTGGTGCGTTTTACGCATTACGTTTTACGTTTTACGTTTTACGTTTTATTCTCCCATGCAAGTCCTCATCGTAGCCAAGACCCGTCAGGGCGGCGGCGCTTGCATCGGCGGCATCACCAGCGCCGGGCGCAGCGTGCGGCTGCTGGCGTTCGACGCGGCTACGAACGAACAGGCCGGTCTGGAATACGAAGTGGGCGAGGTGTGGGAGATCGTAGCCGATCCCCCTGCCGAGATCCTGCCCCCGCACGTCGAGAACATCATCGTGCGGCGCAAACGCCGCCTGCGCCGCACCCCCGATCTGGCCGCGGCCATCCACCGGCTCATGCCCCCCCAGCCCGGCGGCGTCGACCTGCTGTTCGACGGCCTGACCCGGGCCACCCGCACCGGCGCCCTCTACATCTGCCAGCAGGGCGGCGTCCCCGCCTACTCCACCGGCTTCTGGCAGCCCGACCAGCCCCTGCGCCGCGACGACGACGCCAAACGCATCCGCTACCGCTATCCCACGCCTGATGGCGGCCGCACCCTCACCTTCGTCGGCTTCCAGGAGCCGGTGGAGGAGCTGCCCGCGGGCGCGCTGCTGCGCGTCTCCCTGGCCCACTGGTGGCGCCCCCCGGAGCGGCCCGATGGCGAACTGCGCTGCTTTGTGCAGCTTTCCGGCTGGATCGATGACCTCGGCGGCGGCGCGGCTGCCTCCGC
>JABWBG010000202.1 GCA_013360575.1 Caldilineales bacterium | reverse complement strand
GATTTGACACGATCTTCGCCGCCGTGCTATGCTCCGCCCACAATTTTATACCTTCACGCACAGGCGATGATTCGGAAAAGTAGTTGTCGAAGCGGGATGCAGAGAGGCGGCGGTTGCTGCGAAGCCGCCATCAGCGCCGGCAATGAATGGGCCGAGGAGCTGTATTCAGTATTCAGTATTCAGTATTCAGTATTCAGTGGTCAGTATTCAGTGGTCAGTAGTTGGTATTGGGTGCTGAGCAGAGTGAGATGGCGAAAAGCTATCTAATGAGGGTGGCACCGCGGATTGTGTATCAATTCGTCCCTCACGTCAGTTTTGACGTGAGGGATTTTTTTTGCTTTGTCATTGCGAGGGGCGATAGCCCCGAAGCAATCCCCAACGCTGATTGACATCCATAAAATTGACGAACCACCTTGGAGATTGCTTCGCCTGCGATCTGCCATCGCCCTGGCAATGACAAATAAAGTGAACTATTACGCATCATTCAATGCTTAATCATCAACCCTTAATCATTCATCATTCATCTTCTATTTGCCAAGGAGGCCCCGCATGAACGCTCGCAAACGCATCCTCACCGGCGACCGGCCCACCGGACGCCTGCATCTGGGCCATTATATCGGCTCGCTGCAGGCCCGGGCCACGCTGCAACATGAATTCGAGACCTTTTTGATCATCGCCGACCTGCACATGTTGACCACGAAGAATGAGAAAGCGGACATCGACGCCGTGGATGAAAATGCCCGGCAGATGGTGCTCGACTATCTGGCCTGCGGCATCGACCCTTCGCTGGTCACCATCTATCTGCAATCCGCGGTGCACGAGGTGTACGAGATGAACACCATCTTCCAGAACCTGGTGACGGTGCCGCGGCTGGAACGGCTGCCCAGCCTGAAGGATATGGCCCGCGCCGCCCACAAGGAAGAGATGCCCTACGGCCTGCTCGGCTATCCGGTGCTGCAAGCCGCGGATATCCTCATGCCGCGGGCGCATCTGGTGCCGGTGGGCAAGGACAATCTCGCCCATGTCGAGATCACACGTGAGATCGCCCGCCGCTTCAATGCCCTGTACGGCGAGGTCTTCCCCGTGCCCGACCCCATGATCCCCGACATCGGCACACTGGTGGGCACCGATGGCCAGGCCAAGATGAGCAAAAGCCTGGGCAACGCCATCCTGCTCAGCGACGATGCCGCCACCGTGCGCCGCAAGGTCTTCTCCATGTACACCGATCCCAACCGCATCAGCGCCGACATCCCCGGCCGGGTGGAGGGGAATCCGGTGTTCATCTATCATGACGCCTTCAACCCAGACAAGGCCGAGGTGGAAGATCTCAAGGATCGCTATCGCCGCGGGCAGGTGGGAGATGTGGAGGTGAAAGAGAAGCTGAACAGCGCCCTAAATCAATTCCTGACCCCGATCCGCCAGCGCCGCGCCGCGTACGAAGCGGATCAGGGGTACGTGGATGAGGTGATCTACACCGGCACCCTGCGCGCCCGTGAAGAGGCGCAGGCCACGCTGCTGGCCATGAAGAAGGCCATGGGGCTGACCGGGGTGTTCAATCGCATCAGCCGCCGGACGGAGAAGCGCCGAAAACGGCTCGAACAGGCTTGATGATCGACGCCGCACGTCTGGCGCGCCTGCACATTCTCAGTTCCCCCGGCAAATCCCACGAACGCCTGCCATGCACTTCGCCTCTCCACACCTGAAGCCCCCCCACGCCGCCATCCTCGCCGCCGCGCTGGCGGCTGTCGAGCCGGGCGCGGCTGTGGGCCGCTGCCTGCGCCAGGAAGGGGAGAGCCTGTGGGCCGGGGAGCAGGAGTATCCCCTGGCCGCGTACGAGCACATCTTCGTGATCGGCGCGGGCAAAGCGGGCGCGCCGATGGCCCAGGCCGTGGAAGCCCTGCTCGGCGACCGCATCACCGCCGGCTGCGTCGTTGTCAAATATGAGCACACCGCGGCCACGCGCCATGTGCGGTTGCGTCAGGCCGGCCACCCCCTGCCCGATGCAGCCGGGCTGGAAGCGGGGGCCGAACTGTTGGCGCTGGCCACGCAGGCCGGCCCGCGCGATCTCGTGCTCTGCCTCCTCTCCGGCGGAGGCTCGGCCCTGCTAGAGGCGCTGCCCCCGCCCCTCACCCTGGCCGACATGCAAGCCGTCACCGGGCTGTTGCTGGCCAGCGGCGCCGGCATTGCCGAGATCAACACCCTGCGCAAACACCTCTCGCGAGTGAAGGGGGGGCAACTGGCCCAGGCCGCGGCCCCGGCGGCCCTCCTCACCCTGATCCTGTCCGACGTCGTCGGCAGCCCGCTCGATGCCATCGCCTCAGGCCCCACCGTGCCCGACCCCACCACCTGGGCCGATGCCTGGGCCGTGGTCAAGCGCTACGATCTGGCCGCGCGGCTGCCCACGAGCGTGCGCCAGCATCTGCAAGCGGGGCTGGCCGGGGCGCTGCCCGACACGCCCAAGCCGGGCGATCCCCTTTTCACCCGCAGCCAGACCCTGATCGTGGCCGACAACGCCATCGCCGCGGCCGCAGCGCAGGCCGAGGCCAGGCGGCAGGGCTACCACGCCCTCATCCTCACCACGTTTCTGCAAGGCGAGGCGCGCGAGGTGGCCAAAGTTGCCGCCGCCCTGGTCGATGAAGTACAAACCCACCAACGCCCGCTGCCCCCGCCGGCCTGCCTCATCCTCGGCGGCGAGACCACCGTCACCCTGGGCGAGCATCCCGGCCAGGGCGGGCGCAACCAGGAGCTGGCCCTGGCCTCAGCCCTGGCCCTGGCCGGGCGGAGGGGCGTCACCCTCATCGCCCTGGCCAGCGATGGCAGCGATGGCCCCACCCCAGCGGCCGGCGGCGTGGTGGATGGCGAGACCCTGCACCGCGGCGCCATTCTCGGCCTGGACGCGGGCCGGCATCTGGCCGGGCACGACGCCTATCCCTTTTTGCAGGCTGCCGGCGCCCTGCTCCACACCGGCCCCACCCGCACCAATGTCAACGATCTCCTCTTTCTCTTCGTGGAGGCTTCGCCATGATCGACCCCAACCTGCCTCTGATCGACCTGCATCGCCATCTGGATGGCTCGGTGCGCCTGGACACGATCCTCGATCTGGGCCGGCAGCACCACCTGCCCCTGCCCGCGTGGGATCGGGAGGGGCTGCGCCCGCATGTGCAGGTCACCACCCCGCAGCCGGGGGTGATGGCTTTTTTGCAGAAGTTCAAGTGGATGACCGGGGTGCTGGTGGACGCCGCGGCCTGCCGCCGCGTGGCCTATGAAAATGTGGAGGACGCGCGCCAGGAGGGCATCGCCTATATCGAACTGCGCTTCAGCCCCATGTTCATGGCCCAGCCCCATGGCCTGCACCCGGCAGCCGTGGTGGAGGCGGTGTGCGATGGGGTCGCGGCCGGGGCCCGCGATTTTGGCGTGCGCGTGCAGTTGATCGGCATCATCAGCCGCCATTTTGGGGTGGAGGGCGGCTGGCAAGAACTGGACGCGTTGCTCAGTCAGCGCGATCGCATCGTCGCCCTGGATCTGGCCGGGGACGAGGCGAACTGGCCGGGCGAGTTGTTCGTCCCCCATTTCCGCCGCGCCCGCGACGCCGGCTGGGGCGTCACCGTCCATGCCGGCGAATCCGCAGGGCCGCAGAGCATCTGGCAGGCGATCGATGGCCTGGGCGCCACCCGCATCGGCCACGCCACACGCGCGGGCGAGGATCCTGCCCTGCTGGACGCGCTGGTCGAGCGGGGCATCGGCATCGAAGCCAACCTGACCAGCAATGTGCAGACCAGCACAGTGGCCAGCTACGCCGCGCATCCGCTGCGCGCGTGGCTGGAACGCGGCCTGCTGGCCACGATCAACTCTGATGATCCGGGCATCAGCGCCATCGACCTGCCCTACGAGTACACCGTGGCCGCGCCGGCCGCCGGACTTTCGCCCGCGCAGATCCGCCAGGCCCAGGCCAATGCCGTGAAGGTGGCGTTTTGGGGGGAGGGTGGTTAGTTGGTTAGTTGGGAGGGTGGTTAGTTGGTTAGTTGGGTGGTTGGTTAGTTGGTTAGTTGGGTGGTAAATTGGTAGATTGGTAGATTGGTAGATTGGTAGATTGGTGGGTTATTTCGTTTTTCGACGATCTCCACCAATCTACCAATTTACCAATTTACCAATTTACCAATCTACCAATCTAAGGTTGGGGATGGGGAATGGGCGGGGGATGACTTGACAGGTGGAGCAAAAGAGGGTGAAATACCGGCGCACATCCCCGCGCCGGCGTTGGCCGCGCGTAACCACACCGGAAGGAGATACCCATGCAATCACGCCCACGACTATTCGGCTTTTTGGCGGCAGCGATCCTGTTGATCCTGGCCTTCGTCGCATTGACGACGCTACGCCAGCCCTCGCCGCCCACAGCAGTGTCCTTCGACGCCAACGTCACCATCGATCCGCTGGCCACGGTGCCGGGCCTGACCACCGATGATCTGACCAATCCGCGGCCGGTGCTATCGCCCGAACTGAAAGCAGCCATGAACCAGATGCGCGGGCGGCCGCCGGTGCTGCCGGGCGACTATCCCGACCTGCGCCGCGACTGGTTCTGGCACCAGCGCGCCTACCCGCTGGATACCGTGCCCTACGACGCCAACCTGAAAGCCCTGACCTATGTGGCCGAAAGCATGCCCCTAGCCGCGCAATCGGCCGATCAAACCTGGCAGAGTATAGGCCCCAACAGCATTACCCAAGGGCTGATCGGCCTGCACTCTTGCACAGACGCGGGGTGCGGCGCCTGGCGCACCAATGTCAGCGGTCGCACCAAAACGATCGTGTTCAATCCTAACAATCCCAACACCCTGTACGTGGCCACGGCTTCGGGCGGGCTGTGGAAGAGCACGGATGGCGGCGCCACCTACACGGCCATTAGCGACACCCAGCCCTCCCTCGCCTTCCATTCCCTGGCCCTCGATCCCACCAACCCCAACATCCTCTACGCCGGCACCGGCGAGATCCAGGGACACTATGGCATGGGCTTGCTCAAATCCACCAACGGCGGCCAGAGCTGGACCCTGTTGGGCGCGAATCAGTTCAAGGGCCTGGTGATCGCGGCCATCGTCATCCACCCCACCAGTCCCAACACCCTGTGGGTGGCCACGAACCTGATGAACCAGGACGCCGGGCCGGCCTTCCCGGTGCGGGGCGTGTTCCGCTCCAACGATGGCGGGCAGACCTGGTCGCCGCAACTCACCTGCGATCGCTGCGCCGGCGTGTCCGATCTGGTGATGAACAGCGCCAATCCGCAGGTGCTCTATGCCGGCGGCGCCGGTTTTGGTGTGTTCAAGACCACCGACGGCGGAGCCAACTGGGCGCAGTTGACCGGCGGACTGCCGGATCGGGGCTTCAACCGGGTGGAATTGGCCATCGGCAGCGGCGGCAGCGCCCATATCCTCTATGCCGGGCTGGCCGCGCGCGTCAGCACCGGGCAGGGCGTCGTGCCCTGGGGGCTGATCTACCGCAGCGCGGATGGCGGCGCCAGCTGGGAGCTTTTGCGAAACACCCCCAACTATTGCAGCCAGCAATGCGATTATGACAACATCATCGCCGTTTCTCCCAACGATGCCAACCTGGTCTACATCGGCGGCTCGTTCATCTCCAACGAGCAGGGCTGGGCCGGCATGGTGCACAAAACCACGAACGGCGGCCAATCCTGGCAAGATGTCACCCCGGGCGGCGCGGTCACGCGGGTGGTGCATCCCGATATGCACGCCATCACCTTCAAGCCGGGCAATGCCAATGAGATCTGGATCGGCAACGATGGCGGAGTCTTCCGCAGCACCAACGGCGGCAACACCTGGGAACAGCGCAACGGCAACCTCGCCACCTTGCAATTCGTCAACATCGGCGTCCATCCCACCAATGCCAACATCATGTTCGGCGGCCTGCAAGACAACGCCAAAGCCAAGTGGGTCGGCGGCGTGTGGACGGGGCTGGACACCGGCGATGGGGGCTGGTCGGAGATCGATCCCTTCAACCCCAGCATCTGGTACAGCACCCGCTACAGCATGCAGGGCAGCATCGTCCAATTCCAGCGCAACAACAACAACGGCACCGCGTCCCTGAACGATTGGCAGCAGAAGGCCGATGGCATCGACATCAACGATCGCATGCTCTTCTATGTGCCCTTCGTGTTGGATGTGAAACAGCAGGGCGTGCTCTACCTTGGCACCCATCGCCTCTATCGCACCGCCAACCGCGGCGATTCCTGGCAGGCGATCAGCGGCGATCTGACGCGGGGCGCGCAGACCGGCGGCGCCATCAGCGCCATCGCCGTGGCCCCCAACGATTCCAACACCCTCTACACCGGCTCCTCCGATGGCATCGTCGCCGTCACACGCAACCGCGGGGAATCATGGACCAACGCCACCAAAGCGCCGCTGCCCAACCGCCACGTCTCCGACATCGTCGTCCATCCCACCAACGCCGCCGTGGCTTATGTGACCTTCAACGGCTATGACACGCACACGCCGGGCCAGGCCGGGCATGTGTTCAAGACCACCAACGCCGGCGGCTCCTGGCAGAATGTGAGCAACAACCTGCCCGATATCCCCATCCTCACCATCGCCCTCGACCCGCGCAACCCGGATCACCTCTACATCGGCAGCGATATCGGCGTATTCCGCAGCACCAACGGGGGCAGCAGTTGGGCCAGCTACAACGATGGCCTGCCCAACGTGCAGGTATTCGACCTGGAACTGAACGACACCACCCGGCATCTGTGGGCCGGCACCTATGGCCGCGGCGTCTTCCGCCTCAGCCTGGCCGGCACGCCGCCGACCGCCACCCCCACCCCGACGCGCACGCCCACCCTGCCCCCCCTCACCCGGCGCCTGTATCTGCCGGTGACGATCAAGAGCATGACGGCGCTCAGCCGGTCGAAGTAGA
>JABWBG010000201.1 GCA_013360575.1 Caldilineales bacterium | reverse complement strand
AGCGTCCAGGCTGGTTCTCCCTCGCCCAGGCAGAGCAGGTTGCGGGCGCGTTCGGGCAGGCGAAACCCCTGCCCCACCGGGCCCAGGCAATCGATCTGCGCGCCCAAGGGGGCCAGCCGCAGCCAGGCCAGGCCGCGGTCGCTGCTGGGCGGCAGCCGCAGCCACCACGCTTCCGCTTCGATGGCGATGGGCGTGAAGGTGCGGCGGAGATAGGGATCCAGCCCCCAACTGGCGCGCAGCAGCACTGCCTGGCCGGGGCGCAGCACCCGGGCCAGCGCCGGCGCCGCGATGCGTAATTCCTGGATGGCTCCCAGCGCCCGCCGTTCTGTCAGTTGCGCCTGCGCCTGTAGCATGGTTCCCAAACGCCTGCCTATCCCCCGTGGCCGGCGTCGTACAGCGCATCCGGGGCCAGGATGACCACGCGCCCGCGCTGGCTAGAGAGCAGGCCCTGTTTGCGAAAGCGACTCATGGTGCGGATGGCCGTCTCTACGGTGGTGCCGGTCATCTCGGCGATATCCTGGCGGGTGATGGGGATATCGATGAGGATGGCGCCCGGCGCCGCGGCATGCGGTTGCCCGGCCAGATCAGCCAGGCGCAGCAGAATGCGGGCGATGCGCTGTTCCACCCGGTCGATGGCCAGGCTGCGCACCAGTTCGGTGGTCATGCGCAGCCGCCGATTTAGTTCGGTGATCACGCCCATCGCCACAACCGGATAGCGCTCCAGCAGGGTGAAGAAGTCGGCGCGGGCGATGCTGATCACCGCCGCCTCCTCCAGCGCCTGCGCCGTAGCCGAATAGGGGCGGCCATCCAACACGGCCATTTCCCCCAGCAATTGGCCCGGCCCCAACACCTCCAGCACCACATCGCGGCCCTGATTGGTGTGCCGCACCACTTTCACCCGCCCGATCCAGAGGATGTACAGGGCATCAGGCGGGTCCCCCTGGAAGAAGAGGTAGGCATCCTTGGGATAGCAGTGTCCGTGCAACATGGGCGCGATCTCATGCCACTGTTCCTCTTCCAGGGCACGGAAGAGGGGCAGGGAACGCATGATCTGCACCATGTCCCATTGCAATTTGTCCAGGCGCGGGCCTGCCCGACCTGTCATTGTGTCACTAGCTCCTGAGGTGTGGGGGGTCATCGAGGCGTGTGAAAGGTGGAAATGACAACAGCGCGCATTTTACCACACGTTCCTCCCCCTTTCCAACGCGTCTGAACCGGTTTCATGCGCACGGGCCTACGGGCCCATGGGCGCGGGTTCCAGATTATAGGTCAGGGATGTGATCTGCCAGCGTCCATCCCGGCGGCGGAAGGTCCAGCGGTCGCCGCCGGGGGAAAGCTCTTCCCCGATCTGGGTGGTGCTGCGGGCCGTGGCCTCCTCCCCCGCGATTTCCAGGCTGACATCGATCTTGCCTGCAGACTGAGGGTTGCCGGGGAAGACCAACACCACGTAGCGGTCGAGGATGGCATCGATGCCGCGCCAGACGGCGTCGTCGCCGGGGTCATCCGGCGTGTGCTTGGCATCCACCACCACGGCCTCTTCCGCCCAGATGGCGGTCAGCCGCGCCATGTCCTGCTGCACGACGCCCTCACTCTCGGCCTGCAACAACTGCAAGATCGCCTCTTCGTCGCTGAGCCGCGGCTGTGAACGGCAGGCGGCGAGTAAGAGCAGCAGAAAGAGCAGGGGCAGATGACGAAGCGACATGGTCAGATTGGCGGCAGGCGGCGGTCGTGTTAGGATGGGCGTTCAGCATAGCGCCCGCTGTTGTAGGGCGTCAAGTCAGCGAGACCACACACGCCATGTCCCTCCATCTTTATCTCAGCCCCCATTTCGATGACGCCGTCCTCTCTTGCGGCGGTCTCATCGCCCAACAGACGGCCTCTGGCCAGCGGGTGATCGTCGCCACCCTCTGCGCGGGCGCGCCCCCCATCGAGCACGACCTCTCCCCCTTCGCGCAGTCGCTGCACGAGCGCTGGCTGACCCACTTCCCCGGCCAGGATCTGATCGCGTTGCGTCGCCAGGAAGATCGCGCCGCCTGCGCCCGAGTGGGAGCGGAGGCGCGGCATCTCGACGGCCTGGATTGCATCTATCGCCGCGGGCCTGCGGGCGAGTGGCTGTACACCAGCCACGAGGCGCTGTTCGACGTGCTGCACCCCGGCGATGATGATCCGGCCCTGACCGCGCAACTGCACGATCTGCTGGCGCAGGTGCAGCCGCAGAGGGTCTACGCGCCCCTGGCCGTGGGCAATCATGTCGATCATCAATGGCTGCGGCGCCTGGCCGAGACCTGGGCGGGCGCGGGCCGGCCCCTGCGCTTCTACGAGGATTATCCCTACGGCGAGCGGGTCGAACGTCTGGCCCAGGCCCTCAACCAGCCTGTGGCCTGGCGCTGGCTGCGCCACCCCCAGCCCCTGACGCCGGCCCAGGCCGAGGCCAAGATCGCGGCCATCGCTTGTTACGGCAGCCAGATGACGGCGCTTTTCGAGAGCGCGGAGGCCATGCCCTCCCGCGTGCAGGCGCACCTCAGCCGCCGCGGCGCGCCCGGCCAGGCCGAGATTCTGTGGCAACCGCTGATCCAATCGTAACCCAGCGCGCCAGCCTTGGCGGCGCGATCCACACATCAAGGAGCCAACATGTACAAGCCTCGACCCATCTTCCTCACCCTCTTCATTCTCCTGGCCCTGTTGCTGGCAGCCTGCGGCGGCGGCGAGGAGGCCGCGCCTCCAGCGCCGGCCGATCAACCCGCGGCCACGGCCACGCCCCTTCCGGCCACGGCCACGCCCCTTCCGGCCACGGCCACGCCTCTTCCGGCCACGGCCACGCCCCTTCCGGCCACGGCCACGCCCGCTGGCAACTTCCTCACCCGGTTGTTCAAGGCGGAGGATGTACTCAACTCCTACCGCTCCACTTCGGCGATAACCTATCTGATCAAGGAAGAGGAAGGGGAGCCTCAGGAAATCAGCATCCGCACCGAAGCGGAGTGGGTGCGCGCCGATAATGACCGCGGCTTCGACATCCATATGGTCATGAACGGCCTGGAAGGGATCCCCGGGGCCGAGGAGGCGATGGATGGGATGACTCTGTACATCATCGACGACACGCTGTACATGTACGTCGATGGGCAGTGGGCGAGCATGCCTGCGGATCAAGGCGATCCCGATGCCCTGAACGCGTTCCAGGTCTCGCCTGAAGAGGTGATCGAAAACTTCGATAACTTGAAGCGGGTGGGCAGCGAGCGTGTGAATGGGGTGGCGACCACCCATTACACCTTCACCGCCTTGCGCGACCTCGATAGCACTGCCTTCCAGGCGTTGATGCAGGGCGAGAGCCTGGGCGAGGGCGTCGTGGATATCACTTCGGATGGCGATCTGTGGGTCGCGGATGACCTGGGCTATCCGGTGAAGATGATCCTCCACGCCACCATGACTTTTGCCCCCGCGGCCGGCAGCGACGAGCCGGGCGGTGTGCTGGAAATGACGATCATCAACGAGATGTACGACATCAACGCCCTCATCCGCATCGAACTGCCCGCGGGCGCGCCCCAGCCCGGCCAGGTGCAAGTGCCGGGCTTTGCCGCCGGCGAGTTTCCGCTGCCCCCCGGGGCCCAGGTGCAGGGCAACTTCGGCAGCATGATCACGCTCACGGTCGATCTCAGCCAGGCGGAGGTGGAACAATTCTTCACTGAACGCCTGACCGCGTTGGGCTGGACCAAGAGCGGCGAATTCATGCCCACCTGGAGCAAAGATGGCGCCAGTTTCTCCCTGTTCATCACATCTGCCGAAGGGGAGGGCGTCAACATCAGCATCATCAGCCAGTGAACGGCTTTTGGAGAGGATAGACGAAGGACGATAGACGAAGGACGAAGGCGAATCCTTCTTCCAGGCGATCCGCTTCGTCTTTCGTCTTTTCGTCCATCGTCTTTTCGTCTCAGCCCCATGCTCAGGGCCTTGTTGGACGAATTGCCTGCGCCTGCATACACTGAAGCCGCCACAGGTATCCGTTCTCCCTCAAGGAAGCCCATGATGCTGACCTTTCAAATCCAACTCCCCGCCCATCTGCCCGAGCCCGCGCCCCTGGTGGTGCTGTTGCATGGCCGCGGGGCCGATGAGAGTGACATGCTGGGCCTGGCCCCATATCTGCCAGGCTGCATGATTGCGGCGGTGCGGGCGCCTTTCCCCGCCGCGCCCTGGGGCTATGGCTCTGGCTTTGCCTGGTATCGCTATCTGGGCGGCGCCCGACCCGATCCGCAGCACTTGCGCCAGGCGGTGGCCAGCCTGGATGAAGTGCTCGCCGCCCTGCCCGCGGCTCTGCCCGCCCCCCCCAGCTCGCTGATTTTGGGCGGGTTCAGTCAGGGCGGCACGGTCAGCCTGGCCTATGCCCTGCAACACCCCGGCCGTGTGCAAGTGGTGCTCAATCTCTCCGGATTCTTGCCCGATCATCCCGATGTGCAGGTCACGCCCGCCAGCGTGGCCAACACCACCTTCTACTGGCCGCACGGCCTGCACGATCCTGCCATCCCCCACACCCTGGCTGTGCAGGGGCGGGCGGCGCTGCTGGCCGCGGGCGCGTGCGTGGCCGCGCCCGATTATGCCATCGGCCATGCCATCGTGCGTGAGGAATTGGAAGACATCGCCGAACTGGTCAAGGCCGTTTCCTGATCTGGGATGCGCCATCGCAGGCGAACGCGCTTTTCAAGACTATGATTCGCATCGTTACCGACACCACCGCCGCCCTGCCCGATGGCTGGGCCGCGCGCCACAACATCCCGGTTGTACCTCAGGTCATCATTTTCGAGGATCAGGAATATCTGGAGATGGTGGACATGGATCGAGACACATTCATGGCCCGGCTGGTCGCGGCCAAGACCCTGCCCTCCACCGCCGCGCCCGCGCCCGCAGCGTTCGAGGCGGTCTACCGTCCCCTGGTCGCAGCCGGGGATACCATCCTCTCCATCCATCCTTCGGCAGAGATCAGCGGCACGGTGCGGGGGGCGACGGTGGCCGCGCAGGCTTTCCCCGGCGCGGCTATCCACATCCTCGACACACGCACCATCGGCGGGCCGCTGGCGCGGCTGGTGATGCTGGCCGCGCGCCTGGCCGCGCAGGGGCAGAGCACCGCCGCCATTCTGGCGCAGTTGCAGGCGCTGATCCCCCGCCAGCGCCTCTATTTTCTGGTGGATACGTTGGAGTATTTGCAAAAGGGGGGGCGGATCGGCGGGGCCGCGGCCCTGTTGGGCAGCCTTTTGCAACTGAAACCGATCCTGGGGCTGATCGCGGGCCGGGTGGAGGGGATCGAACGGCAGCGCACCCACCGCCGCGTCCTGGAACGTCTGCAACAACTCGTCGTCGCCGAAGCCGCGAGCGGGGACGCGGCCCAACTCTCGATCATGCACGCGGGCGCGGGGCAGCAGGCCGCAGCCCTGGCCGCCAGCCTGCGAGAGGCCCTGGCCACAGACGACATCCTCATCACCGACCTCGTGCCGGCCATCGTCACCCACGCCGGGCCAGGCGCGCTGGCCGTGGGCTTTTTCACTACGGAGGAATCATGATCACTGTTCGTACGCTGGACACCACCCAAAAAAAAGATGTCAATGCCTGGGTCGCGCTGCCTTTTCGCCTCTACGCCGGCAACCCGTATTGGGTGCCCCCCATGGTGGATGAGGCGAAAAGCGCCCTCGATCGCGCGAAAAACCCCTATTTTCTGCACTCCGAAGCCGATTTTTTGCTGGCCGAGCAGGATGGCGAGCCGGTGGGACGGCTGGCCATCCTGGAAAACCGCCGCTACAACCAGCGCAGGCAGGAGCGCACCGCCTTTTTCCACCTGTTCGAGACGGTGAACGATCCGGCCGTGGCCGCGGCCCTGTTCGAGCAGGCGGAGGCGTGGTGCCGCCAGCGCGGCCTGGACAGGATCATGGGCCCGAAAGGCTTCCTGACCATGGACAGCATCGGCATGCTGGTCAAGGGGTTCGACCTGCGCCCGGCTGTCGAGATCACCTATAACCCCCCTTATTATCCCGAATTTATGGAAAAGTTGGGGTTCGAGAAGGAAACGGACTTCAATTCCGGCTATATCCGTACGGATCAGGAACTGCCGGAGCGGGTATATCGCATCGCTGACAAGGTAAAGGAGCGTTTTGGCTTCCGGGTGGAGCAATACCCCGATAAGAAAGCGCTACGCGCGATTGTGCCCACCATTATTGATACCTACAACGCCACTTTCACCGATAACTGGGAATTTGTGCCGATTACGCCGGAAGAGGGCGAAGTGATTGCAGGCCGGGTGATGCAGATCATCGATCCCAAGCTGATCCGGCTGGTGTGGAAGGGAGAGGAGATGGCTGGATTCATGATCGCCTATCCCAACATCACCGCCGGCATTCAGCGCGCCCGTGGACGATTGCTGCCCTTGGGCTGGTTCCACCTGCTGCGCGAGTTCGGGCGCACGAAATGGGTAGACTTGAACGGGGCCGGCATCCTGGAGCAGTACCGGGGCCGTGGGGTGGATGCCATGATGTTCGTAGAAGCGTCGCGAGTGATCCGCGAAGCGGGCTATAAACATGGCGAAGTGGTGCAGATCCGTGAAAATATCACCATGTTTGTGGAGATGCGCAAACTAGGCGTAGATTTCTACAAATGTCATCGGGTGTTTCGGAAGGATATTGGGTAAAACGTGAAACGTGGTGCGTGGTGCGTGGTGCGTGGTGCGTGGTGCGTGGTGCGTGGTGCGTGGTGCGTGGTGCGTGGTGCGTAGATTTCGTTTTATATGTTATTTTGAGAAATTGTCCTATACCGACGAAAATATATCCAATACCTAATACCCAATACTGAATACTGAATACTGAATACTGAATACTGAATACTGAATACTGAATACTGAATACTGAATACTGAATACTGAATACTGAATACTGAATACTGA
>JABWBG010000200.1 GCA_013360575.1 Caldilineales bacterium | reverse complement strand
GCAAACGGGCGGCATCTGTGCCGCCCGTGCGTTTTTGTTCAGGTTTCAGGCGCGCAAACGGGCGGCATCTGTGCCGCCCGTGCGTTTTTGTTCAGGTTTTGCCGGTTTGGACGTCAGGCCGGGGTCAAGGGGAGGGCTCGCTTGCCGCCGCGCAGGAGGATGAGAGCGATGAGGAGGGCAACTGCCCCGGTTGCGATCCAGGCGGTAGCGCTGACGAGGGGGACGCCCGCGTGTTTGACTGCGATGCCGACAAAGGCCCACACCAGCACCAATAGATAGGCCACATCCCCCCGGCTGCGGGCCATCAGCCCGGCAATCGCCAGGGCCGCGGCCAGCACGATCAGGAACCAGGTCTCTGGCGCGATGCCCCAGCCATTCCAGTTCAGATAATCGAGTAGGGAGGTGATATTGGCGATGGTGGCGACGGTGATCCAGCCTAAATAGATGCTGAAGGGCGTGTGCACCAGCCAGCGTTCCTGCGCCGGCGCCTGGCCGCGGCGGATGTTCAGGTTCAGGTAGACGCCGATCAGCGTGGCCAGCAATACCAGCATGGCCACCAGGGTCAGGGGGAATCGCTCGTAGTGCCAGAGGAAGATCCAGGCGCTGTTGGCCGCGGCCCCGGCCACGACGAGGCCATCGATGGCGGCCAGGCGCGAATTGCTGCGCTGCGCGGGCAGGGCTTGATAGATGGCGTAGGCGATGAGGCCGAGGTAGATCAGGCCCCAGATTGAGAAGACATAGCCGGCGGGGACGAAATAGACCTGGAAGCGGTCGGAGATATCGCCGGTTTGCAGGCCGTTGAGGGGCAGGGCGTTGGCCAGGGCATTGATGACGAGGGTGGCCAGGATGCTGATCAGCACCAGCGCCTGGCGTAGGGGTGAGCGGGTCATGAAGATCCTCCGGAACGTGGGGAAAAGGAGAGTGGGTGAGAGGTGAGGCCGCTCTGTTCGCAGCAGAGTTGCCAGAGTAGGGCGCGGTCGCCCGCGGGGCTGTGCGTGCGGGCCAGTTTGTGAGTGGGCCGGGCGCGACGGTCGAACCAGAAGCGCCCGGTTTCGGTTTGCAGATGGGGCGCAGCCGCCAGCCAGATCAATGTATCCGCGCCTTGGGCGGGCGTGCGCAGGGCCGGTTTCAGCAGCCGGTGGAAACGGGGCAGAGAGACGGACAGCCCGGGTGTATCGGCCCAGCCGGGATGCATGGCGTTGACGCTGACCCCCTGCCCGGCCAGGCGTTCGGCCCACAGTTCGCTGAGGATCACCTGCGCCCGTTTGGTCTGGGCATAGGCGCGCACGCCGTCGAAGGCGCCCCGGGTCCCTGCCCAGTCGCTGAGGTCGAGGCGCTGCGTGTACATGCCGCCGGAGGAGACGAAGATCACCCGCGCCGGGGCCGAGGCGATCAGCCGGGGCTGGAGCAGGGCGGTGAGCAGGAAGGGCCCGATCACATTCGTGGCCCAGGTCAGCTCGATGCCCTGGGCCGAGGTCTGGCGATGGGGCAGGAGCACGCCGGCATTGTGGATCAGCACATCCAGGGGATGGCCCGCGGCCAGGAAGTCGGCGGCAAAACCGCGCACGCTGTCCAGGTCGCTGACATCGACGACGTGCAGGTGCACGCGGTCAGCGGCGGCGGCGATCAGGCGTTGCCGGGCCTGTTCGCCCCGTTCGGGGCTGCGCGCCAGCAGGTGCAGGGTGGCGCCCAGTCGGGCCAGCCCCGCGGCCGCGGCGTAGCCCAGCCCGGCGTTGCCGCCGGTGATGAGGATGTGCATCCCGGCCATGTCCACGGCCAGATCTTGCGCATGCCAGAAGGGCCGGCGCAGGGTGTAGCCCAGCCGCGGGTAACTGAGCAGGACGGTGGCATCGAGGGCGGCGTCGAGCGCCCGCCCGGCTTTAGCGAGCATGGGTTGCCCTGGCGCCCAGCCAGAAGCGTTGCCAGTCGCCCTGGCTGCGGATCAGGGCCAGCAGGGCGTAGAGGCTGGCAGTCCAGAAGCCGAGGATCATCATGGCCACGACCCAGGGCAGGGCGCGGGCCGCCGAGGCTTCGCGATAGAGAATCCAGCCGGAGAAGAGGATGAAGCCGGTATAGAGATCGACCAGGGAGACGATGCCCCAGGGCATGGCCAGCAGTTGGCTGCCTTCGCCGCTGAAGTCGCCGATGGTGAAGCCGTAGATGAGGGCAGCGGTCATGGCCAGCAAACCGAGCAGGGCGATGAGTTTGGCAAGTTTCATAGTCATTTCAACCATTCGAGGAGGAGCAGGGCAGCGTAGCCCAGGATGTAGGTCGAGGTGAGACCGTAGAGCAGGGCGGGAGAATAGCCGCGCACGGTGAAGCTGTGGCGGCGGATGAACAGGATCTTGACCAGATCGCCCAGCAGCATCAGCGCCGCGAACAGGGCCACGGGCGCGGTCACGCCCGCGGCCAGGGCCAGGGTCATGCCCCAGTGCCCCAGGTTGTTCAGCAGCACGAAGATCATGGCGATGATCTCACGGCCGGCCAGGCGATCGAAGATCGCCGCGATCAACCCCAGCGAAAGCAACAGCAGGATCAGGAATTGCAGCAAGGTGGGGCCGGTGGGCAGGGTAAGGCCGCCGGCGGCGAGGGCGCGCAAGAGGGCAGCGATGCCCAACGCCAGCGCCAGCAGCTTGATCGCCGTCTCCAGCCAGGCCAGGGGCGGCCACGCGGCCACATGCCATCGTTTTGAAGTGTTCATAAGCGCAATAATCGATGATTAATGATTGACGATTGACGATTGACGATTGACGATTAATCATCAATCATCAATCATCAATCATTATTTTTTGGGAAACCAGGGGATGAAGGCGTTGGTGCGGGCGACGTATTCGGCGTAGCCCGGTTTGGCCGGCTTCAGGCTCTTTTCCAGCATGGTCACGCCGGAGACGTAGCGCAGGAAGTAGGTCATGAGCAGGGGGCTGAAGAGGGTGAACCAGCCGCCCGCGGCCAGAGCGATGCTGTAGAAGCCCCACCATTGGGCGGCGTCGCCGAAGTAGTTGGGGTGGCGGGTGTAGCGCCACACGCCGGTGGTGAGCAGCTTGCCCTTGTTGGCCGGGTTGGCCTTGAACCGGGCCAGTTGCCAGTCGCCCATCGCTTCGAAGAAGAAGCCGATGGCCCAGATCACGACGGCCAGATCATCGAGCAGGGTGATGCGGGCAGGCGTGGGGCTGATCTGGGCGGCGAGCAGGGGGGCAGAGATGATCCACATCAGCACGCCTTGCAGCAGGAAGACTTTGAAAAAGCTGAACCACCACCAGCGCGATCCCTCCTCCTGCCGCCAGGCGCGATAGCGGAAATCCTCCCCTTTGCCATGGTTGCGCCACAGCAGATAGAGGGAGAGGCGCAGTCCCCACACCGTGGTGAGCAGGACGATGAGCCATTTGCGGGCGGGGAAGCCGTCGGGAGTGAGGGCGAAATAGAACCAGGCCGTGATTACAAAGCCGCTGCCCCAGAAGGGATCGACGATGCTGGCATCTTTCAGCCGCAGGCTGAGCAGCCACAACAGGGTCATGAGGCCGAGGATGAGCAGGCCGGCGCTGAGGTAGAGTTGCAGGAAGTTCATGGGCGGGGTGCGGGGTGCGTGGGGTGGGGGTCAGCGGCTGACGACGGCGAAGCCGGCGGCGTTGGGGCCGAGATGCGCGCCGAGTACGGGGGTGATATCGACGGAGGGGATGTCGCCGGCGGGCAGGAGGGACAGGCCCTGCCCCCGCAGGGCTTCGGCAGTCTGCGGTGAGTGGGTGTGCACCAGCGCCGCCCGCTCCAGCTCGCCGATCTCGGCCAGCAGGGCCAGCAGGCGTTGCTGCGCCGCCGCGCGGGTGCGCACCCGCTCCGAAGTGGGCTGGCCGCGGTGCATCTTCAGGATCGGCTTGATCTGCAGCAGGCTGCCCAGCCCGGCCACCACGCCATTCATGCGCCCGCTGCGGCGCAGGTATTCGAGGGTGTCGAGCGCGGCGATCACATGCGTGCGGCGGCTCTGATCTTCCAGCAGGGCGCTGATCTCGGCCAGGGGCGCGCCCGCGGCCGCGGCCTGGGCGGCCATCTGGGCCATGAACCCCAGGCCCAGGGTGAGCTGGCCGGAATCGAGCACTGTTACCGGCAGGGCCGTGGTCTCGCGGGCGGCGATGCGGGCGACATTGACCGTGGCGCTGAGCGCTTCGGCGATGTGGATGGAGAGGATGGCGGTGGCGCCCTGTGCGGCCAGGCGTTCATAGACCGCCTGAAAGGCCTCGGCGCCAGGCGCGGCGGTGGTGGGGTGGGGGCGGAAGGTGGGCAGCCCGGTGTAGAAGGCCTCGCGGGTCATGTCGATGCCATCGCGGTAGCCCTGGCTGCCGACGTTGATGAAGAGGGGGATGACGGTGATGCCCAGTTCGGCGATCAGGTGCGGGGGCAGATCGCAGGTGCTGTCGGTGACGATGCGCAGTGTCATGCCGGCTCCTTGTGGGTGCGAGATCAGAGAGAGGGTTCAGAGAGAGGGGCTGAGTGCGTCGATGGCGGCGCGGATGATGCCGGCGCTGGCCGCGAGCTGAGCCTGCTCGGCGGCGTCCAGGGGTAGGTGCAGGGTGGCGAGGACGCCATCGCCGCCGACCAGGTGGGGCAGGGCCAGGGTGACATCGCGCACACCGGCGACTTCGGGCATGCGCGAGCAGACGGTTAGCACGGCCCGCTCATCGTTGAGGATGACTTCGACAATGCGGGCAATGGCGCTGCCGATGCCATAATAGGTGGCGCCTTTGCCGGCGATGATGTGGTACGCGGCCCTGCGTACGCGGGCGTCGATCTCGGCCTTGGCCGCGGCGTCCAGGGTGATGCCTTGCAGGGCGCAGAAATCGGGCAGGTGCATGCCGCCTACGCGCACGCTTGACCAGGCCAGCACTTCCGAGTCGCCATGCTCGCCGACGACGTAGCCGTGCACGTACTGCGAATCGACGCCCAGATGCTGGCCCAGCAGGGCGCGGAAGCGGGCGGTGTCGAGGGTGGTGCCGGAGCCGATCACCCGTTCGGCGGGGAGGCCATGGGCGGCGGCGTAGTGCGCGGCCAGATGGGTCATCACATCCACCGGGTTGGTGGCCACCACCAGCACGGCTTGCGGGGTCTGTTCGAGGATGGCGGGGATGACGGCGCTGAAGATGGCGGCGTTGCGGGCCAGCAGTTCCAGCCGGGTTTCGTTGGGGCGCTGGGCCACGCCGGCGGCGATGACGACCACGCGGCAACCCTTCAGCTTGTCATAATCGCCGGCGCTGACTTGCAAGGGGTGGGCGAAGGGCACGGCGTGATAGATGTCATCCGCTTCGGCCTGGGCGCGGGGGATATTTTTATCCACCAGCACCACCTCGCGGCCGACACCGCGCATGACCAGGGCATAGGCAGCAGTAGCGCCGACAAATCCGGCGCCGACGATTCCGATTTTCATGGGCAGGGGGGCAGGGGGGCAGGGGGGCAGGTGTCAAGTGTCAAGTGTCAAGTGTCAGGGGTTAGGGGGGACGTGATTTGCCAAAGACCGGCTGAATACTGAATACTGAATACTGAACACTGAATACTGAACACTGAAATTCGCTTCATCATTCCAAGGAGCAAGAATGAACAAATGGCATGAACTTGTGGAGGAATTCCGCACGGTGGTGCTAGGCCGCAGCAAGGTGATCGATGCGGTGACGCCGCCGGTGCTGTTCGTGATTGTCAATGCCCTGGCCGGGTTCGATGCAGCCATGGCCGCGGCATTGGTTTTGGCGTTGCTGCTGGGGCTGCGGCGCTGGCGGCGGCGGGAATCGGCGCTCTTTGCCTTTGGCGGGGCCGCGGGGGCGGCGGTTGCTTTTCTCCTTGCCCGTTGGCTCGACCGGGCGGAGGGATTTTTCCTGCCCGGCATCTTCACCGGCGGCCTCAGCCTGCTGCTGGCGGTGGCCAGCAACCTGGCGGGGCGGCCGCTGGTGGCCTGGACCAGTTATCTGGCCCGGCGCTGGCCGCTGCAATGGTATTGGCATCCGCAGGTGCGCCCCGCCTACAGCGAGATCACCTGGTTGTGGGCGCTCTATTTTGGGGTGCGGCTGGTTGCGCAGGCCTTTTTCTTCCAGAACGCGCAGGCGGATCGGCTGGCCTGGCTGAATCTGGCGTTGGGGTGGCCGGCTACGGTGCTTTTGCTGGTCGTTACCTACCTGTACGGGGTCTGGCGGCTGCAGAAATTGGGGGGGCCGAGTGTGGAGGAGTTCAAGGCGGGGACGCCGCCTCCCTGGCAGGGTCAGCGGCGGGGGTTTTGAAAGGGGCGGCGGAGGTGGGTGGTTATTTTAAAATCTTTGCAATAGTTTGACAAAAAACTGACAAACATGCTGTAATTTTCATTCCCAAGCAAGGATCAGGCCGCGGCTGCGGCGACCAAGCGCTGCATCAGCAGCAGCCCCGCGGCCCCGCTCAGGAAATGGGGCGTCTCCAGGGCGGCGGGGCGCAGGGCCAGCGCTGCTTGCACCATCATCTCGGCGGTGGTCAGCGCGCCCCAGCCGGCGCCGCCCAGGATCACGCCCACGTTCCGCGTCCGGCACCATTCCGCCGCGGCGAAGGTCTGGTTCAGACCGCCCAGACGGGCCGGTTCGATCACCAGCAGGTGCGCCACTTTGGCTGCCAGCATCTCTTCGATATCGGTCAGGGTGTGCAGGCCGGCGCGGGCCACGATCTGCGTCTCCATTTTGCGCGCGCGCAGCAGTTCCAGCAGCAGATGCAGCAGGCCATGGTCGCTGCGCCCTCCGGCGTCGATTGCCGGGTCGCCGATCCAGAGGCGGGCGGGTGTGAGCAGGCGCTCCAATCCCCACAGCGCGCCCAACATCTTGCCCGATTGCCTGCCCGTCTGCGTTGCCAGTCCGCCGGCCAGATCGAGGTAGAGCACAGGCGGCGGGGCCAGGCCCGCCAGCAGGGGGGCCAGCAGGCGGATGGCGCTTTGCAGGGCCACGGCTTCGGCGCCGATGCTTTCGCCCGCGTCGCTGCCGGCAAAGCTGATGCCGGCGGCGGCTACGCCGGGGCCGTAGAAGTGGGGGAGGGTGGGCACGTC
>JABWBG010000011.1 GCA_013360575.1 Caldilineales bacterium | reverse complement strand
GGCCCACCCGCTATTACGGCGCGGTGACGCTGGACGCAACCCGCGTCGGGCGCGACGCCGGACGCATTGCCGACGAAGTGATCGCGCACCTGGCCGGCCTGGTGGGCGCCAAAGTCACCGTGACGCTGGAGATCGAGGCCGAGCTTCCCGACGGCGCGCCGGAGCACGTGGTGCGCACGGTGACAGAGAATGGGCGAACGCTACGGTTTGTGAGTCAGGGGTTTGAATAAAGCAGAAGCCTTGACTGGCCCCGCCGGAGGCCGCTGATCCTGATCGCGGCCCGCATCCGTATCGGCGGCCTCCGGCTGACGCCACACCCCCGACGCGGGATTGGCCAAGATGAGCCGCGTCCGATCAAATTTTTAATCGCAAAGAACACAGAAAAATGCAGAAAAACGCAGAGAATGCAAAGAATACAGAGAAACGCAAAGGTTTTTTACTCCCTCGCCCCCTCCCCCCTCTATCTGATTTCTCTATCTCCCCTCTCTATCTGATTTCTCTATCTCCCCTCTCTATCTGATTTCTCTATCTCCCCTCTCTATCTGATTTCTCTACAGGAGCCTCTCATGGCAGACAAAGACACGGCAAACGGGGAATCCGCCGCCAAAACAAAGCCGGAACCGCAGGATCAACTGGTCGAAACCAAACACACCATCCTCCTGGACGGCGAAGAGATCCGCTACACCGTCACCGCCGGGACGATCATCCTCAAAGAGGAAACGGAAAAGAGCGGCGACAAGGCCGGTGAAGCGGAAGGCGAAAAGCCCAAGGCGTCGGTCTTCTTCGTCGCCTACACCCGCGACGATGCGCCGGACAAGGCCCGCCGGCCCCTCACCTTCTCCTTCAATGGCGGCCCCGGCTCCTCCTCCGTCTGGCTGCACCTGGGCCTGCTGGGCCCGCGGCGGGCGCCAATGGCGGATGACGGCGAGCTGCCCCCGCCCCCCTTCGGCCTGGTGGACAATGAATTCTCCCTGCTCGACCGCACCGACCTGGTGTTCATCGACCCCGTCAGCACCGGCTACAGCCGGCCGGTGGTGGGCGAAAAGGCGAAAACGTTCCACGGCTTCAAAAAAGATATCGAATCGGTCGGCGATTTCATCCGTCTCTACACCACCCGCTACGGCCGCTGGCCCTCGCCCAAGTTCCTGATCGGCGAAAGCTACGGCACCACGCGCGCGGCCGGGCTGTCCGGCTACCTGCAAGAGCGGCACGGCCTCTATCTCAACGGGATCATGCTCATCTCCTCCATCCTCGATTTCAGCACCGCCCGCTTCAATGCCGGCAACGACCTGCCCTACATCCTCTTCCTGCCCACCTACGCGGCCAGCGCCTGGTATCATCGCCGCCTGCCGGACGATCTGCAAGCGCGGCCCCTGGCCGAGGTGCTGGCCGAGGTCAAGGCCTTCGCCCTGGGTGAATACACGCTGGCCCTGCTGCAGGGCGCGGCGCTGCCGGACGAAGACCGGGCCGGCATCCTCGCCCAGTTGGCGCGCTACACCGGCCTCTCCGCCGACTGGATCGACCGGGCCGAGCTGCGGATCGAGATCCACCGCTTCACCAAGGAGCTGCTGCGCGACCGGCGGCGCACCGTGGGCCGGCTGGACAGCCGCTTCACCGGCATCGACCGGGACGCGGCAGGCGAGCAGCACGAGTATGACCCCAGCCTGACCAACATCATCGGCCCCTACACCGCCGCGTTCAACGACTATGTGCGCTGCGAACTCACATTCGAGAGCGACCTGCCCTACGAGATCCTCAACCCGCGCGTCTGGCCCTGGAGCTACGCTGAGCACGAAAACCAATACCTCAACGTGGCCGAGACCCTGCGCAAGGCGATGACGGTCAATCCCTATCTCAAGGTCTTCGTGGCCAACGGCTACTACGATCTGGCCACGCCCTACTGCGCCACCGAATACACATTCAACCACCTCGGCCTCGACCCGACCCTGCGCGGCAACATCTCGATGGCCTACTACCCGGCCGGGCACATGATGTACATCCACCTGCCCTCGCTGGCGCAGTTGCGGGCAGATCTGGCCGCGTTCTTGCAAAGCGCTGCGCCTGGCCAATAATCGAAAAGGCCGAACCCTGTCCATGCCCCGCTTCCTCCTGCGCCGGCTGCTGCTCATTCCGCTTGCGCTGGCGATCCTCCATTTCGCCGGCTTCGCCTACGCGCATCTCGCGCAGGCCGCGCAGGCCGCGCGCAACCCCTTCGGCGCGGCCGCGCAGGAAAGGGCTTCCATCTGGCAGGTTTACGGCGCCTATCTGCAAGGCGCGGCGCGGGGCGACCTGGGCGTGCTGCCCACCATCGCCAAAGAACCTGTAGGGGCCGCGGTGCTCAAGGCCAGCAGCGCCAGCCTGGGATTGCTGGCCCTGGCCTTCCTGATCAGCGCCGCGATCGGCGTCGGGCTTGGCTTCGCGGCGGTGCGGGGCCGGCCTCCCACGCTCGCGGGCTGGCTGCTGCCGATCTCGGCCCTGGGACTGGCCGCGCCCAGCTTCTTCATCGGCGCCCTGGCGATCGGGCTGCTGCTGGCGCTGCTGTTGCGAGGCGGGCCCGACGCCCAACTGCTCATCCCCCTGCAAGGCTACGGGTGGGATGAACACCTGATCCTGCCGCTGCTGGCCCTCACCATCCGGCCCGCGGCGCAGATCGGCCAGATGGTGTCGGGGCTGCTGTTGGAGGAACTGCACATGCCGTACGTGGTGGCCGCGGCCAGCCGCGGCATCCCCTGGCGCGTGATCCGCTGGCGCCACGTGCTGCGCAACTTCCTGGCCCCGGCCATCCTGGCTCTGGCCGGCTCGTTCCGGCTGATCGTCGGGGAATTGGTGCTGGTGGAGTGGCTGTTCGGGTGGTCGGGCCTGGGCCGGCTGCTGGCGTTCACACTGCTGCCTCCATCTTCGGCCACCGTCGGCGGCCTGAGCGGACACCAACCCCTCTTCCTGCATCCACCGCTGGTGGCCGCGCTGCTTATGGTGCTGGGCCTGCTGTTTGTGGTCGCAGATACCGGGGCTGCCGTCGCCGCGCGGGCGGTGGACCCGCGCCTGCGCAAACCAGAGCTTGAGCAACAGCATGACTAACACCTCACCCCGCACAGGCGCACGCAATTGGCCCCTGCAGATCGGCCTGATCCTGGCGGCGGGGGTGCTGCTGTTGGCCTGGCTGGGGCCTGGGTTGGCCCCGCGCGACCCGATCAAGCCCACCTACATCGTCCAGGATCCGGCCACCGGGGCCTTTGTCAAGCCCCCCTTTCCGGCGTTCGCCGTGTCTGGCTTTCCCCTGGGCGCCGATGCCCTGGGCCGCGATACCCTGAGCCAGTTGCTCTGGGCGATCCGGCCCACGCTGATCCTGGTGATCGTGGTCGGCGCGGCCCGGCTGATCGTGGGCATGCTTCTGGGGCTTTTGGCCGGCTGGTCGACGCGCTGGCCGGGCCGGCTGGCCGATGCGCTGACAGGGATCGCCATCACCGCGCCGGTGCTGTTCGTGGCGTTGTGCGTCATCGCCGCGCTGGGCGCGAACTGGGGTGTGTGGGCGTTCATCATCGGGCTGTCGCTCAACGGTTGGGCCGAGTCGGCGCGGTTGATCGCGGGGCAAACCCGGTTGATCCGCGGGCAACCTTATGTCGAGTCGGCGCGGGCCATGGGCGCGTCCGGAGGCGTGCTGCTGAGCAGGCACGTGCTGCCCCACATCATGCCCTTGAACTGGATGCTCCTGGCCTTCGAGATCAGCAACACGGTGATGACCACCGCCGGCCTCGGCTTCCTGGGCTATTTCGTCTACGCCATCTGGGTGCCAGAGGGCGACTGGTCCGCGGTGCGCGGCAGCGGCCGGCCCGAACTCGGCCAGATGTTGGCCAGCGGCGCCGCCATCATTTTACGCCAGCCCTGGCTGATCATCGTGACCGGGCTGACCGTGGCCCTGATCGTGCTCGCATTCAACCTGTTGGGCGAGGGGATGCGCCGGGAGTTCGGGATCGGCCTGGCGCGGCGGCCGCAGGGCCGCGTGGGCCGCGTTTTCAACCGCGCCCACGCCTGGATCGGGGGAGAGGGGCTGGCGTGGGCCGCGGGTGTGCAGCGCCGCGTCCCGGCGTGGGCCGGCATCCTGGGCATGCTGGCGCTGCTGTGCGGCGGCGGCTATGCACTGTGGCGCACCGCCCATCCCACCCTGCCCCCCACAAACGTGCCGGTGCTGGGAGACCATTTCTGGGCCACGCAGGGCCGCGATAGCCAGCGCACCTTCTGGTCAGCATGGCCCGGCCCCCGCCGTGGGGAGCTGATCTGGACGCTGGACGTGGGCGAGACGCTGGCCGGCGGGCCGGTAGTCGCCGCGGATGGCACGCTCTACCTCTCCACGGCCCAGGGCGAGTTGATCTCCCTGTCGGCAGAGGGCCGCGAGCTGTGGCGGGCCGCGTTGCCGGAACCTGCCACCTTGGCGCCGGCGCTGGCCCCCCAGGGCGATATCTACGTGTTGGGCGCCAGGGGCAGCCTCTCTCTCGTCTCACGGACAGGCGCGCTGCTGTGGACCGTCGCTCCGGCCGCGGCCAGCGCGCCCCTTTCCACGCCGGCGGTGGCCGGGGATGGCACAGCCTTCTACGCGCTAGAAAAGGGGCTGGTGGCTGTGCAGCCAGCGGGGCGCATCCTGTGGGAAACGAAACTGCCCACCTACAGTTACATCACCGCCAGCCTCAAGCTCTCATCTGACGAGCGCTGGCTGCTCTTCGAGGATACGGTGACCGACGCCCGCAGCGGCGACGCCCTGTACGACTCGACGGACGATCTGATGGACGCCTATCTGACCGGCGCGGATGGCCAGTTTTATCAGGGCTTGCAGGGCGCGGTGCGCCAGATCAGCGCGGCGGAGGGCGCGCTGGTCGCCGCTGCGTATGCGCAATGGGATCTGGTGTCCAGCGGCCTGGGCTTTCGCGTGCCGGCCTACACGGGCGTGGCGCCGGATGGCCGCATCTGGGTGCTCTATGCCAGCGCCTACGAGTATGGCCGGCTGGCGTGGCTGGATCGCTCTGGCCAGGTGCTTTCCCTGAACAATCTGCCCGACCGGCTGGGCACGGCCACGCTGGTCGGGTTCGATCGCGCGGGCACGGCCTATACCTGCGGCAGCCGCCAGCGTGGCCGGCAGAACGATACGGTGCAGTGCCGCGGCCTGGCCCTTGGCCGCGTTCAGCCGGTCTGGGCTGTCGAGATACCTGCCCAAGGCGCGCCGATCGGCGGCGCACTGGCCCCAGAGCGGCTCTACATCGCCACATCCGCCGGCATCGTGGCCGCGATCGGAGCGGAATGACACACGACCCTTTGGCCGCGCGTGCCCCCGCCGGGCTGGACGAACGCCGCGGTTCTGGGGTATACTAGCCTGCAGACGGGTTCCTCACCCGTGCCAGACAGCCTCGTCTGGTACCCCTCCCCGGCGGGCGAGAGATTATTGTCGGGGAGGGGATTTTTTTGCAGTATTCAGTATTCAGTATTCAGTATTCAGTATTCAGTGTTCAGTATTCAGTGTTCAGTGTTCAGTGGTATTAGGTATTAGATATTAGATATTTTCGTCGATATCGGATAAGTGTTCACAATAACACATAACACGAAATCTACGCCCCACGCCCCACGCCCCACGCACCACGCACCACGCACCACGCCCCACGCCCCACGCACCACGCCCCACGCCCCACGCACCACGCACCACGCCCCACGCCCCACGCACCACGCACCACGCACCACGCACCACATAACGCACAAAAACCTATCGTATGATCGAAGTATCCCATCTTTCCAAATCGTACGGCGACATCGAGGCGCTGCGCGATATCAGTTTTCGCATCGAACAGGGCGAGATCGTGGGGCTGCTGGGGCCGAACGGCGCCGGTAAGACAACCCTGATGAAGATCCTCACCGGTTTCTTGCAGGCCGACGCCGGCGAAGCGCGCATCGCCGGGCTGGATGTCCTTGACCAACGCCGCCAGGTGCAGGAATTGATCGGCTATCTGCCCGAAAACGCGCCCCTGTATCGCGATCTCTCGGTGCAGGCCTACCTCAAGATGATGGCCGACCTGCGCCAACTGCCGGCAGAGACGTTCCCCGCCCGTTTCAGCGAGGCCGTCCATGCCGCCGGGCTGGAAGAGATGCTGGCGCGGCCCATTGGCCAGCTCAGCAAGGGCTTTCGCCAGCGCGTGGGCATTGCCCAGGCCATCCTCCACCAGCCGCAGTTGCTGATCCTGGATGAGCCCACCGTTGGCCTCGACCCCACGCAGATCGTGGAGATTCGCCACCTGATCCGGCGGCTGGCGCAGCGCGCCACGGTGCTCCTTTCCACCCACATCCTGCCCGAAGTGGAGCAGGTATGCGACCGGGTGATCATCCTCATGCATGGCGAGATCCGGGCCGATGCCCGCCTGGCCGATCTGGCTGCCAGCGCCGACGCCCTGCTCGTCTTACAGAACGCGGGGCCAGGGGTGGAAACAGCCCTGCGCCAGTTGCCGGGCGTGCGCGCGGTGCAGACAGAACGCTCCGCCGATGGCTTCCCCGCGTACCGCGTCATCGCCGATCAAGAGGCGGGCGCTGACCTCGCGCCCGCCATCTACGAGCTAGCCCGCGGCCAGGCCTGGCCCCTGCGCGAACTCCGCCGCGACGCCCGCACCCTGGAAACCGTTTTCAACGAACTGGCCACGGCTGGTTTTTGATTAATGATTAATCATTAATCATTAATAATCAATAGTTATCGCTATGAATCAGACACTTTCCATTACTCGCAAAGAGTTAGCGTCCTATTTTGGATCGCCGATGGCGTTGATCTTCGTCGGCGTATTCCTGGCAGCGACGCTCTTCACCTTCTTCTGGGTCGAGACCTTCTTTGCCCGCGGCATTGCCGATGTGCGGCCTCTGTTCCGCAACATGCCCCTGCTACTCATCTTCCTCACCGCCGCCCTGACCATGCGGCAGTGGAGCGAGGAGGAACAGTCGGGCGCGCTGGAGATCTTGCTCACCCTGCCGGTGCAGGGCTGGCAACTGGTGCTGGGCAAGTTCCTGGCCGTCATGGCCCTGGTGCTGCTGGCCCTGGCCCTGACCCTTTTCCTGCCCCTCACCGTCGGCATCCTGGGCAATCTCGATTGGGGGCCGGTGTTCGGCGGCTACGTGGCGGCCATCCTGCTGGCCGCGGCCTACACCGCCATCGGGCTCTTCATCTCCAGCCGCACCGACAACCCCCTGGTGGCGCTGATCCTCACCGGCCTGGCCGGCGGCCTGCTCTATCTGGTGGGCACGCGCAGTGTGGTCGATTTCTTCAGCGGCGCCGGCGATCTGCTGCGGGCCTTGGGCGCGGGCAGCCGTTTCGAGAGCATCGAACGGGGCGTCATCGACCTGCGCGACCTGATCTACTACGGGACGATCACCGCCCTCTTCCTCATCCTCAACATGGTCTCGCTCGACAGCAAACGCTGGAGCCGGGGCCAGCGCACCCTGTCCTATCGCCGCGGCGTCTGGATCGCCGTGGCTCTGGTGCTGCTGAATTTGCTGGCCCTGAACCTGTGGCTGCACCCCCTGCACGGGCTGCGGCTGGACCTGACCGCAGGCCGCCAGTACAGCCTGTCGCAGCCCACCCGCGATCTGCTGAACAGCCTCAGCGAGCCGCTGCTGATCCGGGCCTATATCAGCCAGCGCACGCATCCCCTGCTGGCCCCGCTCACGCCCACCATCGCCGACATGCTGCGCGAATACGAGATCGCAGGCGCTGGCCAGGTCACCGCCGAGGTGGTCGATCCGATCAGCGACCCGGACATCGAGGCCGAGGCAGTGCAGACCTACGGCATCCGCCCCACCCCCTTCCGCGAGTCGGGCCGCTACGAGACCTCGGTGATCAACTCCTATTTCGATATCCTCATCCGCTATGGCGATCAAACCTCGATCATCAACTTCCAGGATCTGATCGAGGTGGAGCCGCTGCGGGATGGGGGCGTGGATGTGCGGCTGCGCAATCTGGAATATGACCTCACCCGCGCGGTCAAAAAGACCGTTTTCGGCTTTCAGAGCATCGACGCGGTGCTGGCCGCGCTCGACCAGCCCGCGCAATTTACCCTCTATCTCACCCCCAACACCCTGCCCGCAGAGCTGGCCGAGACGCCAGCTATCGTTCGCAAGGTGGCCGGGGAGATCGCGGCCCCGTCGCAGGGCAAATTCCTGTTCAACGAGGTCGATCCCACGGCCCCAGGCAGCCCCATCAGCCCGCAGCAGCTCTTCGACATCTACCAAATCCAGCCCTACGCGGTCTCCCTCTTTTCGCCCGACAGTTACTACCTGCACATGGTCTTGCAGATCGGCGATCAGGCGCAGGTCGTCTTCCCCAGCGGTGGGTTGACCGAGGCGGACGTGCGCGGCGCCATCGAATCGGCCCTGAAACGGGCTTCCACCGGCTTCCTGAAAGTGGCCGGGGTGTGGAGCCCGCCAGAAACGCCGACGCAGGACATGTTCGGCAACATGCAGCAGCCCTACAACACCTATCGCACGGTGCGGCAAGTGCTGGCCGAGGAATACGAGGTGCGGGAGATCGACCTCAGCGCCGGCCAGGTGCCGGCAGATGTGGATGTGCTGGTGCTGCTGGCCCCGCAAAACTTCAGCGATGTCGAGCGCTTCGCCATCGACCAATACCTGATGCGGGGCGGCGCGGTCATCGCCTCTGCCGGCAACTACACCGCTCTGGTCGACACCTTCAGCGGCGGGCTGGCCCTGGCCCCGGTCAGCGGCGGGATCAAGGAGATGCTGGCCCATTACGGCGTCGATGTTGCCGATACCCTGGTGCTGGATCCGCAGAACGAGCCCTTCCCCATCCCCATCACCCGCCAGGTCGGCGGCTTTAGCGTGCAGGAGATCCAGGCCCTCGACTATCCCTTCTTCGTGGATGTGCGCTCCGACGGCATGAGCAAGGAACATCCGATCGTGGCCGGGCTGTCCGCGGTCACCATCAACTGGGCTTCTCCCCTGTTCGTGGATGAGGCCAAAAACGCGGATCGTCAGGCGTCCACCCTCCTCTCCTCCACCTCCGGCGCCTGGCTGCGCGCCTCCACCGACATCACCCCCAACACCGACCTGTATCCCCGCTACGGCTTCCCGGTGGAGGGGGAAACCGGCAGCCGGCCCCTGGCCGTGGTCATCCAGGGCAGCTTCGAAAGCTATTTCACAGGCAAAGATCTGTCCACGCTGCAGGGCCTGGACGCCAACCTGCAATTCAATCGCATCGACCGCTCTCCTGCCAGCGCCCGGCTGCTGGTGATCGGCAGCAGCGAGTTCCTGGACGATCTGGTCTTCAACATCTCCTCCGGGCTGGGGGGCGACCGCTACCTGAACAGCTTGCAATTCTTACAGAACGCGGTGGATTGGGCGGTGGAAGACCTCGACCTGCTCGGCATCCGCGCCCGCGGGGCCGCCTCCCGTGTCCTGCCCCCGCTGGAGGAGAGCGACCAGACCTTCTGGGAGGTGTTGAATTACATCCTCGCGTTGGCTGCGCTGGGCGTCATTGCCCTGGTGTGGTACCTGCGCCGCAGCAACGAACAACCCTTCCCCCTCCTTCCCGCCAGTGAATGGAAGTGATCATGAACCGTCGTAACCAACTTCTCGCCGCGCTGCTGGCCCTGCAATTGCTGTTGGTGGCCGTCGTCTACTGGCCGCGGCCCAGTCAGGCCGGGGCCGCGCCCCTGTTTCCCAACCTCAACGCCGCCGATGTCCTCTCCCTCAGCATCAGCGACGGCAACGAGGTGCTGAACCTGTCCAACCGCGCCGGCCAGTGGCTGCTGCCCGACGCCGGCGATTTCCCTGCCCAGAATGAACGCGTCGAAGCGCTCTTGGGCAAGATCGCGGCCCTGCAAACCGGGCGGCTGGTGGCGCAGACCCCGGCCAGCCACGCCCGCCTGCAAGTCGCGGCCACGGAATTCGTGCGCCAGGTGCAGTTCGAGACCGCCGCGGGCGAGCGGCACACCGTCTGGCTTGGCTCTGCCGCCAGCGGCAGCTCCGCCCATTTCCGCGTCGATGACGCCGCCGAGGTGTACATCGCCGCGGATCTCTCCAGTTTTGATGCCAATGCCCAGCCCGCCGGCTACATCGACACCGGCTACATCTCCCTCGCCGCTGCCGACATCACGGCCATGACCGTGCGCAACGCTTCCGGCGAATTGCTCTTCGTCAAGGACGCGGAGGGAACGTGGACGCTGGCCGGGCTGGACGCGGGGCAGGAGACGGACAGCAGCAAAGTAGTGTCGCTGGTCAGCCGCCTGGCGGGCCTGTACATGACCCAGCCTCTGGGCGCGCAGCCCCTCCCGGCCTGGGGCTTTGACGCCCCCGCCGCGACCATCACCCTGACCGTGACGCCGGCAGAGGGCGCGCCGCAAACACACGAACTGCAAGTCGGCGCCAAAGATGCGGACAGCAGCAGCTACGCGGTCAAGTATTCCGGCTCGCCCTACTACGTGCGCGCGGCCGCGTTCAATCTGGATGATCTGGTGCAAAACAGCGCCGCGGCCTTCCTGCTGGCGCCGCCTGCCGAAGCCACCCCCAGTCCCTGAGTAGACGAAGGACGATGGACGATGATTTTGGATTGATTTTTTGCGCCAATTCGTGAAATTCGTGGCCAAGAAGCGAATTTCCAAACCCTAAAGGTTTTTTTCTGTAAAAAAACGGGAGCGACTAACCGTCGCTCCCGTTTTCTGTTGAGAGAGAAGCAGAGATCAGTGGGCTTTGACCGCGATCCGCTTCGGCTTGATTTCTTCAGCCTTGGGGATGCTCAGCTCCAGCACGCCATCCACATATTCGGCCTGAATGGCATCGGCATTCACCGGCGTGGACAGGGTGATGCTGCGCTGGAAGGCCCCGTAGCGGCGCTCGCGCAGGTGCCAGGTGGCGCCTTCATCCTCGGTGGTCTGGCTGGTCTCGCCCTTGATGGTGAGGACGTTGTCGCTCAGAGTGATCTCGATGTCATCGGGATTGATGCCGGGGACGGAAGCTTTGACCAGGAATTTATCCTCGTTTTCAGCCACATCCAGGGCCAGCGCCCAGGCCGTCGGCCGCTCGAAGTAGCGGGCGTTTTCCAACGCCTCGTCCATAAAGCGATCCATGATACCGCGCCAGGCGTTCATCTCTCGCAGGAAGGGGTCACGACGAACTAACATACGCATGGTTACATACCTCCAGAAATGGTGGGGTGAATTTGATTGATAGCAGAGGAGCGACAGCAATTCGCTCACTTACACCCCTTATTCAACCAGAAAAGTATGTAAAAAATATAAGATTTCTGTTAGCGATTTATAAGAATTTGCGTCCGCCAGAGGGGGCGCTCTTGGCTGCCGGGGGGAGATGAAGTACAATCCTGCCATACATTCTTCCCCTCCCCACTGAGATTTCGACGAGGTTTTGCATGCGGATTTTAATGGCGACCGGCGGGTCGCTGCATTCCGAGACAGCGCTGTGGCTGGGCGGCCAGATTGCCGCCACCTGCGGCGCCGCCCCCACCGCCCTGACGGTGATCGGCAAAGAAGGAGAGCGCCAGGCGGGCGAACAGATATTGAAACGGGCGCAAACAATCCTGCGCCAGATCACGCCGCACCTCGAGACCAAAATGCGTGTGGGCCGGCCCGATGTGGAGATCCTGCGCGAGGCAGCCGCGGGCGGCTACGATCTGCTGGTGATCGGCGACCGCCAACTGCACAGCTTCGGCACACGCATGCGCGGATCGGTGGTAGCCAAAATCGCCCGGCAGACGCCCTGTTCCCTGCTCATCGCCAAGGGCAAGATCGAACCCCTACAGCGCATTCTGGTGTGCGATAGCGGCAACCAACAGCCTTCTGTGGTCACCTCGCTGGTGGAAACCGGCCTGGTAGGGCTGCTGGGCCACGCGCGCATGATCACCGTGCTGCATGTGATGTCGCAGATGAGCGCCGGAACCGGGGCCGATGAGGATGAAGATGTCTTCGTGGCGGAGTTGATGACCACCGGCGCGCCGGAAGGCACGATCTTGCATCAGGATCTGGCCCTGCTGGCCGCGCAGGGCATTGCCGCCACGGCCACGGTGCGCCGCGGCCTGGTGGTGGATGAGATCCTGACCGAAGCGCAGATGGGGGACTATGATCTGGTGGTGGTCGGCGTGCATCGGGATGAGGGGTGGCAGCGGCTGCTGCTGGATGACATCACGCACAAAGTGGCGGTGGAGATCGATCGCCCGGTGCTGATCGTGCGCTGACCCGCGGCCCAGGCCCGCCGATCTTGGCAAGCGGGCGTGCAGCCGGTATAGTACAGGCATGCGCGCAGTCATCCAACGTGTTTCCCAGGCTGCTGTCACCGTCGATGGCGAGGTCGTGGCGGCCATCGACCGCGGCTTTTTGGTGCTGCTGGGCATCACCCACAGCGACACCCCGGCACAGGCAGAGTGGCTGGCGCGCAAGATCGTGGGCCTGCGTCTGTTCGAAGATGCCCAGGGGCTGACCAACCTGGGGCTGGAGGATGTGGGCGGCGCCCTGCTGGTGGTCTCGCAGTTCACCCTCTACGCCGACGCGGCCAAAGGCCGGCGCCCCTCCTTCATCGCCGCGGCCCCCCCCGGCCAGGCCGAGCCTCTGGTCGAACGGTTCGTGGCCGCAGCCCGCGCCGCCGGCGCCAGGGTGGCCACAGGCGTGTTCCGCGCCCACATGCAGGTGGCCCTGGTCAACGATGGTCCCGTGACGCTGATCCTGGAGCACTGACAAGGAGCACGCACCAATGCATTGGCTACGCAGAGTGCTGGGCGGCCCTGCCCAGCCCCCCTATGCCGCCGGCGATTCCCCGCCCGAACTCGCCGCCGACTTAATCGAAACAGAGCAGATGGCGGCGGAGTTGGTGGATTATCTGCTCGGCAACCGGCTTTTTCGCCAGATCGTGGTGGAGACGCCGGCCGGCCCCCGGCGACCGAAGATGACCCTCGGCGGCCTGTACGAACGCATCCAGGCCCTGAGTGCAGCCGCAGCCCTCGGCCCCGGCGACCGCCGACGGCTGGCCCAGGTGGTCGAAGCCTGGGAGGCGGCGCGGCGGCGCTATCCCGACCAGGTGCAGGAGAAGGTGCAGCGCGAATTGCAAAGTTTTTTGCAAAGTTGGAAATACTATCTGGCGCAGCGGGCCACCAACCCAGAACGCTGGCAAGAGGAATATGAGGTGGAGTCGCGCAACCGCCAGCGGGTGCTGACGGTGCTGCGCCTGCTCGGCCCTGCCGCGCCCGCGGGTCTGATCGAGGATCTGGCCGCGCTGGAAGAGGAGAGCGTGGTCAGTGGTCAGTGATCAGTGTTCAGTGTTCAGTGTTCAGTGATCAGTGGCGGTCGCGGGCAAAGCCGCGCACATCCACCCGGCGCAGCAGCAGGATGCAGAGCAGCAGGCCCACACCCTCGACCGCGAAGACAAGGGCGTAGGTGCGGGCAAAATCCGCGGTTAGCCACAGGGCCAGATCGCGCAGCACGCCGCCCGCGGCCAGGCCAAATCCCCGAAACACCAGTTGGATGGTGGACCACAGGGCCAGATAGCTGGCCGCATGGGCGTCGCGGCTCATGGCCATGAGCAGGGCCACCCCGCCGACGGTGTAGATGCCGAAGCCGACGCCGAACAGGATCAATGTAGGCCGCAGCAGCGCTTCCAGGGCCAGCCAGGAGGTGAGGGCAAGCAGCAGGACGGTGATCCCCAACAGCGCCAATCCCCAGAGGGTGGTTTGCACCTGCTGGTCGGGCCGCCAGCGCCGGGTGAAATAGGCGGCGGCGATCATGGCCAGGAGCACGCCGCTGCCCCAATAGGCGCCGAAACGGGTGGTCTCGCCCACGGGCAGGCCAAAAAGATCGCCGCCAAAGGGTTCGAGCACCAGATCGAACATGAAGGCGAAGAAGGCGGAGATGGCGAGGAAGAGGCCGTAGCGCCGCAAGCGCTGATCCGCCAGCATGCCGGCGAAGGTGCGGCGGTAGGAGGGGCGTGCGGCCGCGGCCACAACCGGCGCGGGGCGCTCCTCTCGCCATACCGAGACCAGCCAAAAGAACGCGGCCCCGATCAGGGCCACCAGCACCAGTTGTAGGAAGCGTTCATACTCCCACACAGGCAGCAGGCTGCCGTAGAAGATGCCGACGAAGGCGAAACTGGCCACCAAAATGGTCTGCACCACGGCGATGACTTGCCCGCGGCGGGCGTAGGGGGCGCTCTCCTGCACCAGCGCCAGGAAGGGGCCGCCGGAGATGAGAGTGCCCAGGCCATAGACCAGGAAGGAAAAGGAGGCCAGGGTCCAGCCCCAAATCGAGCCGGCCGCGCGGGCGATATCGCCGACGGCAAGGGCCAGCAAAGGCAGGGAAAACAGCATCAAGCCGCGGCCCAGCCAGATGTAGGCGATGCGCCGGCTGTTGCGGATGGCGTGGGTGTCGGAAAGATAGGAAATCCAAAGGCCCAGGGGGGAGAGGAGGATGTAGCGCAGGGCCACGAGCAGGGAGATGGGCCAGGCCGCGATCCCCATCTCGACGATGAGCACGCGGTTGACCACGGCGGAGGTGAGGGTGTCGGTGAGCGAGGAGCCGATATGGAAGCTGCCGATCTTGAGTGTGCGAGCCAGATTGAAGCGGGGCAGGGCCTCGAACTCGGGGGCAGCCGCGGCGGGGGTGTCGATGGCCATGGCGGGAGCAGGGTGAGTAAAAAAGTTACGTAAAAGTGAGCAAAAGTATAGGAGATTGACCCAGCCCCGGCAAGTTTTGGGGTGTCAGATGTTCCGTGTTCAGCCGCGGGCGGTGGCTTTTTCTTGGGCGCGGGTTTTGAGGTTCAGGGCCAGCAGGGCCAACAGGATGGCCAACCACCCGACCATGAAATAGGCGCGCTGGAAGCCGGCCAGGCCCCCACCCAGGGACGCGGCAATTGCTCCGACTCCGGCGCTGCCCAGCAGCCGCCCTGTGGAGGTGAAGAGCACCAGCGCGGCCTGTCCTGCCCCGCGATCCGCGGGCGGCGCCTCGTTGAGCATGATGTAGCGCAGGGGCGCGCCCAAAAGCATGCCCATGCCCAGGCCAATCAGCCCGGCGCAGGCATAGAAAATCAACAACGTCAGAGACAGCCGCCCCACCAGCAGCATGCCCGCGGCCAGGGCCAGACTGCCCATCGTCACCACCCGCCGCGAACCGATGCGGTCGAGCAGGCGCCCGGCCAGGGGCGCTCCCACCATCATGGCCAGCACCGCGGGCAGGAGCATGCGGCTGGCCACGGATTCGCTGACGCCGAACGCGACCACCAGCAAGGAGGGCACGAAGACGAGCGTGGCCTCGCCCACACCCGCGCCCGCGGCCAGACCGGCCAGCACCCGGATCTGGCGGGAGGCGAAGAGGCGCACCCGCAGGATCGGGTCGGGCGCGCGTTGCTCGATCTGCCAAAAGAGGGCCAGCAATACCAGGGCCGCGGCCAGGAAGGGCCAGACTGCGGTCGCGCCCAGGCTGCGGAAGAAATGCGCGGTTTCGATCTGGCTGACGCCGTAGGTGAGGCTGGCCAGCCCCAGGGCCAGGGTGGCCATGCCGGCCAGGTCGAAAGGCTGCGGCGGACGGAGCTGCGGCGCGGGCAGCCAGCGCCGCGCCTGCACGATGATGGCCGCGGCGATGGGCAGGTTGATGACGAACAGCCAGGGCCAGGAAGCAACGGCCAGGATGATGGCGCCGAGGATCGGCCCCACCACAAAGGCCAGGCCAAAGACGGCGCCGATCAAGCCCAGGGCGCTGCCCCGCTTTTCGGGCGGGAAGGTGTCGCCGATGACGGCGCTGGCCACAGGGAAGATGCCGCCGGCCCCGAATCCCTGGATCGCCCGGCCCAGCAGCAGCAGGGGAAAGGAAAGGGGCAGGGCGGAGAGGGCGACGATCAGGGAGCCGAGGGCAAAGAGGGTGACGTCGAGGATGTAGATCGGCCGCCGCCCCCGCACATCAGAGAGTTTGGCCATCAGCGGGGTGCCCACGACGTTGCAGAGCACGTAGATGCTGAAGATCCAGGCCAGGGAGCGCTCGTCGATGCCGAAACTCTGCTGCACCGCGGGCAGGGCCGGGGCCAGGATGGCGATATCGAGCGCGCCCATGAGTACGCCGATGAAGAGGATGAGGAGGATGCGGTTGCGGTGGCGGTCGCTGACGATGTTCAAGAGGTCTCCGGCGGGGGGTGAGGAAGGGGAAGGCCTGATTGTAGGAAGGCAACCGCGGGAAAGTCAAAAAAGGCAAGCCGCCGGGAAGGCGTTCACCGGCGGCTTGCAGGGGAGGCAGGGTGGGGGGAAGAGTCAGGCGGGGGACAAGATGGCGCCCAGATGTGCGGCCGCGGCCAGGCCGGAAAGGGCTGCGCCCTCGATACGGGGGCCATCGAAGGCGTCGCCGGCAAAGAGCAGGGGGGGCAGGCCCTGGGCGGCAAGGAAGCGTTGGGGATGGGTAGTCAGGGGGAGGGAGTAGCGCCAGCGCTTGAGTTGTGACTCGCGCACGCGGGTGCCCGGATCGAAGAAGCCGCGCAGGCTCGCCTGCATCAGGGCCAGGACTTCGCCATCTTCCCTGTGCCAGTGGTCGCGGCTGAATTCAGGCCCGGCTTGGGCCGTGATCAGGCAGGCAGCGGGGGAGATGCCTTTGCGTTGGTTGTCTGCGATCCAGGCAATGGTCTGACCGGGGAGTTGTAGCGCGCCCGGTTCGGGCAGGTCGAACGCGCCTTCGATCCAAAAGAGGCCGCACAGGCAGGTGGAATAGGCGATCCGCGCCAGCGCGTCTTGATCTGCCGGGGCCAGGGTCGTCTGGCCCGCAGCCAGCAGGGCCAGGCTCTGCGGCGGGGGCGGGGTGAGCAGGAGACCGCGGGCGCTGAAGGTGACGCCGTCGGCGCTCTGCGCCTGCCAGCCGTCATCCCGCGGGCGCAGGGCGGTGATCTGCACGCCGGTGTGGATGGCGACGCCGGCCTCCTGCAAGTCGGCGGCCAGGTGTTTGGCCAGGGTGTTCATGCCTTCGTGCACGGCATAGCGGGGCTGGCCATCGGCGTGGGAGGGGTGCAGGCTGCCGTGCGACCAACCGTGCGCCCAGGTATAGGCCAGGCCCTGCCGCTGCCAGCGATGCACCCACGCCGCGAACGCATCCTCGCGTACGGTGAAGAATTGGGCGCCATGATCGGCGCGGCCGGGGCCGATGCGGCGCGTGGCCAGCCTTCCCCCCACAGCGCGCCCCTTGTCCACCAGGATGACGCGGCGGCGCTGGCGCAGGCAGACGTTGGCCGCCATCAGCCCGGCAATGCCGGCGCCGATGATCAGGACATCGGTGTGGAAATGGGAGGGCTGGATCACGGTGGTTGTGGTGGAAGGAGCGCCCAGGGAGGAGCGGGATGGATCGGCTGCGGTCTCAGGCGGCGGGCTGCATCTGCAGCCGCGTGACCGGTAGCGGTTGGGGTTGCGTCTGGCCGATCAGATCAGCCACGATCTTACCGGAGGAGAGCACGCCAGGCAAACCGGCGCCAGGGTGTGTGCCCGCGCCGACGAAGTAGAGATTTTCGAAATCTTCGGAGCGGTTGTGCGGGCGGAACCAGGCCGATTGCAACAGGGTGGGCTGCACGGAAAAGGCAGAGCCGAGATGGCTGTTGAGGGTGTTCTGGAAGTGATAGCGCGGGGAAGCCGCATGACCTAGCGCGCAGGATCACGCGAGCTAGTTCTCAGGGTGACTCTGCGCCAGGTTTGCGTTACAATAGGGGCATGTACGACGTAAGCGCGCCGGACAAGAGCAAGCTGAGCCAGTTGCTCTCCGGCATCCCCTATTTCCGCGGTCAAGGCCCGGCAGTGGTTGCCGCCCTGGCCGCGTGCGCCATCCCACGCACATTCGAGGTGGATGCAATCATTTTCTGGGAGGATCAGCCGGCAACGGGGCTATTTCTGGTGGAGGAGGGCACAGTCAAAATCAGTCGCATCTCCAAGGAGGGGCGGGAGCACATCATGCATCTCATCTCTGCCGGCGATACTTTCAACGATGTGGCCGCGCTGGATGGAGGCATGAACCCGGCCACGGCCACCGCCTGCACCGCCGTGAAGGTGTGGGAGATCCCGCGGGAAGACCTGCGGCGGCTGGCGGAGCAGTACCCGCAGTTGGCCTGGGCGTTGGTAGAGAGCATTGCCCGCCGCGCCCGGCATCTGGTGGGGCTGGTGCAAGGGCTGGCCCTGCGCAATGTGCGGGGCCGGCTGGCGCATCTGCTGTTGTCCGAAGCACAGAACCTGGACTCGGACAGGGTGCCGCGCATGCTGACACAGGAGGAGATGGCGGCGCGGGTGGGCACAGTGCGCGAGGTGGTGGGGCGGGCGCTGCGCAACCTGGCCAATGATGGCATCATCGAGTTCGATCGCCACCGTATTGTCATTCTCGATCCTGACCGGCTGGCCGCGGCGGCGGAAGTCTAGGCGGCGACAGCATGTTTCACAGATGCATGTGCCGAGTTTTGTTGTATTTATCGATAATTTGCACAAAATACGATTTAGCGCTACAAAATCAGTACAAATCCTTATTTTCATGAAGGAGAGGATGAGACTTAAGTCATAGTATGGGCGAGAGATAGAGGCTATGATGGGGGCATTCTCTGTGCAACCACCCTGCGTGGGCCCCTCTATGTCCTTGCCTTTACCGATCATCGATCCTAAACGCTGCACCGGCTGCCACCGCTGCGTCGATATCTGCCCCACGCGGGCGCTCGACCAGATCGGGGGCAAGGCGGTGCTGCGCTATCCAGACTTGTGCACCTATTGCACAGCCTGCGAGGATGTTTGCCCCACGGATGCCATCCATCTCCCCTTTGCCATCGTCTTTGCCCGGCCGGCGCCGGTCAGATAAGCGATTCTTTAAGACCCACTCTTTCCCTTTTTTCTCAAAGATGAGGAGGCAGCAAAAACCATGAAACGTTCCCTTTTCCTTGTCGCGCTTCTGCTGATATTGGCGCTGGTGTTGAGCGCCTGCGGCAGAAGAACGACGCCCACGCCCCCCCCACTCAGCGGCGACCTGCCGGCCAACGCCATGGCCGTAGCCCAAGAGCGTGGCCTGACCCCCGATGACATCTACGCGGCGATGAAGACCTACACGCCCAGCGGCAAGCATGATGATTATTACATCTTCGCGTCCGGCGGCCATTCCGGTAACCTGATCGTCATCGGCATCCCTTCCATGCGCATCCTCAAAAATGTGGCCGTTTTCACGCCTGAATCGTGGCAGGGTTATGGTTATGGCGAGCGCGGCATCGAAGAAATGCTGGATGCCGGCAATGTCGGTGATGTCAAGCTGCGCATGGGCGACACCCATCACCCGGCGCTGAGCGAGACGAACGGCGATTATGATGGCCAATTCGTGTTCATCAACGACAAGGCCAACGCCCGCGTCGCCGTCATCGACCTGCGCGACTTCGAGACCAAGCAGATCGTCAAAGACCCCAACCTGATCAGCAATCATGGCTCCACCTTCGTAACGCCCAACACCGAGTATGTGATCCAAGGCTCGCAATACGCCACGCCCCTGGGCTGGGAATACGCGCCTATCTCTGAGTATGAGGAGAAATACCGGGGCCTGATCACCTTGTGGGCCTTCGACCGGGAAAAGGGCCGCATCGACCTGGAGCAGTCCTTCAGCATCGAGGTGCCGCCCTACTGGCAAGACCTGTGCGATGCCGGCAAACTGGCCAGCGATGGCTGGGGCTTCTGCAACAGCTTCAACACGGAGATGTATACCGGCGGCTTGCTTCAGGGCAACCCGCCCTTCGAAGCCGGCGTCAGCCAGAGTGACATGGACTACCTGCATATCTTCAACTGGAAGAAAGCTGCGCAGGTAGCGGCCGCGGGCAAGGTGGAGATGATCAATGGCATGCGCGTCATCCGCATGCCCACCGCCGTGGCCGAGGGCGTGCTCTATCTGGCCCCGGAACCGAAAAGCCCGCATGGCGCCGATGTCACCCCCGATGGCAAGTATGTGGTCGTGGCCGGCAAGCTGGACCCGCACATCACCATTTATGCCGTCGACAAGATCGAAAAAGCGATCGCGGATCAGAACTGGGAACTTGATCCCTTCGGCGTACCCGTGTTGGATTACGACGCGGTCAAGCATGCCCAGATCGAGCTGGGGCTTGGCCCGCTGCATTCCATCTTCGACAACCAGGGCTTTGGCTACACCAGCCTTTTCCTGGATAGCGCCGTGGCCAAATGGACGGTCGGCGGCGATGACCCTGCCGCCTGGACGTTGGTCGAAAAACTGCCGGTGCAGTACAATATCGGCCATCTCACCGCCGCCGAAGGCGACACCGTCAGCCCCGATGGGCAATACTTGTTGGTGTTGAACAAGTGGTCGGTGGATCGCTTCCTGCCGGTAGGCCCGCTGCTGCCGCAGAACTTGCAGTTGGTCGACATCAGCAACGGCAACTTCCAGGTGATCTATGACATGCCGATGGGCATTGGCGAACCGCATAACGCCCAGATCATCAAGGCTGACAAGATCAACGCCTGGACCGCCTACCCGCAGATAGGCTGGGATCCCCTTACCCAGGCGCCCTCACCCTACGCCACCCAGTTGGGCGAGGAGCGGATCGAGCGGGATGGCAACAAGGTCGAAGTGTTCATGACCTCCATCCGTTCTCGCCTGACGCCCGATCATATCGAGCTCAAGAAAGGCGACCACGTGACCTGGCACATCACCAATGTGGAGACCGCGCACGATGCCGTGCATGGCTTCCAGATGGGCGGCCAGAACGTCAGCCTCAGCATCGAACCGGGCGAGACCGTCTCATTCGAGTTCGTGGCCGAAGCAGATGGCACCTATCCCTTCTACTGCACCGAATTCTGCGCCGCCCTCCACCTCGAGATGATGGGCTACACCTTCGTCGAGCCGTAAGGGTTGGTTGGTTGGTTGGTTGGTTGGTTTGGTTGGTTGGTTAGTTGGTTGGTTGGTTTGTTGGTAGATTGGTGGTCAAGCGCCTCAATCTACCAACAAACCAGCCAACCAGCCAACCAGCCAACCAGCCAACCAGCCAACCAGCCAACCAGCCAACCAGCCAACCAGCCAACCTGCCAACCAGCCAACCAGCCAACCAGCCAACCTGCCAACCAGCCAACCAGCCTACCAGCCTACAAACCAACCAACCAACCAAACCAACCAACCAACAAACAAACCAACCAACAAACCAACCAACAAACCAACAAACAAACCAACAAACCAACCATGTCACCGATTCTTGATAGGATCTTAGGCCCGCGCATCCCGCCAGAGGAACTGGAACGGAACCGGGGTCGCTACCTGACTCCTACGCTTTTGTTCACATTTGCGGCGGTGTTGCTGCTTATCTCCATTTTCATGCCCTATTGGAAACTCACGCTGATAGCGCCCCAATATCCCAAAGGCTTGTATGTACAAGCCTACCTGAACCGGGTGGAAGGGGATGTGCGTGAGATCGATGGCCTGAACCACTACATCGGCATGCGCCCCCTGGCCGAAGCCGCCACCTTCGAGCGGTCGATCTCGTTCATCGGCGTGACCGTGCTGGGGCTGCTGATCCTGGCGGCGGTGTTCGTGCACACCCGCTGGGCACTGCTGCTGGCCCTGCCGGCCCTGCTCTTCCCCGCCATCTTCCTCGCCGATCTGCAATTCTGGCTGGCGAACTTTGGCCAGAACCTGGATCCCAAGGCCCCTCTCTCTTCCAGCGTCAAGCCGTTTGTGCCGCCGGTGCTGGGGGAGGGCGTCATCGCCCAATTCCGCACCTGGGCCGTGCCCGACATCGGCCTGTCAATGGCGATAGTCGCCTCTGCCGCCATCCTGATCGGGCTGTGGTTCCATCGCCGGGCCTACAAGCCGCTGGTGGAGGCGACGGACCAGGCCTGACCAAGTCCCGTCGAACAGAATGCGTTCACTCATTTTCGGCCTGGCGCTGGCGCTGGGCCTGCTGATCATTGCCTTGCCCGCAGCAGGGCAGCAGGACGCCTTCGATCTGCACGCGGCCATGGCCGCGGCGCAGCCGGGGGATACGATCCGCGTCCCCGCCGGCGTCTATCCTGGCCCCCTGGTCATCACCCAGGCCGTCACCCTGATCGGCGAGGGCTGGCCGGTGATCGCGGGCACAGGCAAGGGAGATGTGATCACCGTGGAAGCTGCGGATGTGACCCTGCGCGGGTTCGTCATCCGCAACAGCGGCATCTCGCTGGATCGTGAAAACGCCGGCCTCACCGGGCTGGCTCCCCGCCTCACCATCGAGGAGAGCCGGTTCGAGGATGTGCTGTTCGGCATCTACCTGAAGCAGGCGCATGATAGCGTTATCCGCGGCAACACCATCCTGTCCAAAGACCTGGATATCGCCCGCCGCGGGGATGGCATCCGCCTGTGGTACAGCAGCAATGTGCTGGTTGAAAGCAATCTGGTCAGCGGTTCCCGTGATGTGATCATGTGGTTTTCGTCCGATTGTACGGTGCGCGACAATATCGTGGAAAATGGGCGCTATGGTCTGCATTTTATGTACTCGGACAACCAGGTAATCGAGCACAACATCCTGCGCGATAATTCTGTCGGCATCTACCTGATGTATAGCCGGGATCTGCTGCTGCGCCAGAATCTGCTGACGGGCAACAACGGCCCCAGCGGGTACGGCGTCGGGGTCAAGGATGTGGACAATCTGCATGCGACCGGCAACCGCATGGTCGGGAACCGCGTGGGCATCTACATCGACAACTCCCCGCGCGATCCCGCGGCCACGCTGCTGGCCGAGCGCAATCTCGTCGCCTACAATCAGATCGGGCTGGAAATACAGCCGCTGACCAAGCGCAACACCTACACCCACAACGTTTTTCTGGAGAATGGGGAGCAGGTAGCGCTGACTACCGGCGGCCAACTCAGCGGCAATCACTGGTCGCGCGAGGGCCAGGGGAATTTCTGGAGCGATTACGCCGGCTTCGACGCGGATGGCAACCAAATCGGCGATATCCCATACAAATCGCAAAGCCTGTATGAGAGCCTGATGGCCACGTATCCGGAGCTGCGGCTGTTCCAGCTCAGCCCGGCCAGCGATGCGCTCGATATGGCCGCCAAAGCCTTCCCCCTCTTCCAGCCCAAGCCCCGCATGGCCGATGAGCATCCGCTGATGGCCCCGCCCACCCTGCCAGAAGTGCCCGGCCTGACCCCGCCGCCCACCCTCGCCAACCTGCTGCTTGCCCTCGTCCTCCTCGCCCTCGCGCTCTTCATCCTCGCCTTTGGCACAGGAAACGTAATGCGTAAAACGTAATGCGTAATGATTTGATATTTGATATTTGATATTGCGTATTCGGTGCTAAATAACTAATATCCAATATCCAATATGTTTTACGCATTACGTTTTACCCCAATTCCACCATCTCTCCCCATGCTCACTTTTATCCATCTCACCAAACGTTTCGGCAAGTTCACGGCAGTGGACGATCTCAGCTTCGAGGTGCGCCCGCAGGAGGCGGTGGCGCTGTGGGGTCCGAACGGGGCCGGCAAAACCACCGCCATCAAATGCCTGCTGGGCCTGCTCAGCTACGAGGGCCGCATCGAAGTCAACGGTCTGGACGCGGCCAAGGCGGGCAAGGCTGTGCGCCGGCAGTTGGGCTACGTGCCGCAGGAACTCTCGTTCTACGACGACATGAGCACCCTGGACATGGCCGAATTCTACGCCCGCCTGAAAAAGGTGAGCGTGGCGCGGGCGCAGGAGGTGATCGCCCAGGTGGGGCTGGCCGGGCATGAGCGCAAGCCGGTGGGCGCGCTCTCCGGCGGCATGAAGCAGCGTCTGGCCCTGGGTCTGGCCCTGCTGGCCGATCCCCCCATCCTGGTGCTGGACGAACCCACTTCCAATCTCGACGCCGCGGCCCGCGAGCAGTTCCTGCGGCTGCTGGGCGAGGTGAAGGCCGCGGGCAAAACCATCCTCTTCACCTCCCATCGTCTGGAGGAGATCGAGCATCTGGGCGACCGCGTGCTGGTGCTGGGAGATGGGCGGCTGCAATTCATCTGCCCGGCGGAGGAGTTGCCGGCAAGGCTGGGGCTGCGCGCCACGGTCAAGGTGCGCCTGGCCGCGGCGGCCATCCCCGCGGCGCTGGATGTGCTGCACGCCGGCGGCTACACCGCAACGGCGAAGAATGGCGCGGGCCTGCGCATCGATGTCCCCCATGGCGAGAAAGCCCGCCCCCTGCACCTGCTCAGCCAGGCCGATATCCTTATCGATGATTTCGAGATCGAATAGCACGTAATTTTCACGTGATGCGTGATGCGTGATGCGTGATGCGTAAAACGTATTGGATATTTGATATTGATCATCGAATGCCTAATATCCAATATCTAATCACCACGCATCACGCACCACGTTTCACGTTTCACGTTTCACGTTTCACGCACCACGTCCAACGCATCATGTCTCTACAAATTATTCTGATCATCGCCCAAAAGGAACTGCGCGATGCCTTGCGCAATCGCTGGTTCCTGCTCTATACCATCGCCTTCGTCGCCCTTTCCCTGGCCTTCTCCTATCTGGCCCTGGCCGGGGCCGGCATCGTCGGCTTTGCCGGGTTTGGCCGCACCGCCGCCAGCCTGATCAACCTGGTGCTGCTGATCATTCCCCTCATGGCCCTGACAGTGGGCGCGCAAAGCCTGGCCGGCGAGCAGGAAAAATCGACCCTCAGCTACCTGCTGGCGCAGCCGGTCAGCCGCGTCGAGATCTTCCTGGGCAAATACCTTGGCCTCGCCCTCAGCCTGCTGGCCTCGCTGACGTTGGGATTTGGCATCTCCGGCGTGGTCATCGCCCTGGGCGGGGCGGGCGCAGTCGATCCCCTGGCCTACGTGCTGCTGGTGGGCCTGGCCTTCCTGCTCAGCCTCACCATGCTGAGTGTGGGCCTGTTGGTCTCGGCCTTCACCCGCAAGGCCAGCGTGGCTGTAGGCATCGGCCTCTTCTTGTGGTTACTCTTCGTCTTCTTCGGCGACCTGGGCATGATGGGCACAGCCATGGCCCTGCGCGTGCCCATTGCCAACCTCTTCCTCCTTTCCCTCTCCAACCCGTTACAAGTCTTCAAGATGATGGCCATCCTCGACATTCAGTCGACGCTGGACATCCTCGGCCCTGCCGGGCTGTACGCCATGCGCAAGTACGGCGACGGACTCTACAGCCTCCTCCTCGGCGTCCTGCTGCTCTGGATCCTGCTGCCCGGCCTCCTCGCCTACGCCCGCCTCGCCGCCAAAAATGATTTTTGAGCGCTTTGCCTGAGGCGCGGCCCTGCTGATTCCTGCTCGTCATCAGCCATGGTTGGCTGCTGGCGAAGGATCTAAGGAAAGAACCATGCATACCTTTAAAAAACCCTTGCCCTACCTCCTGCTGGGATTGCTGCTGATCTTGGCTGCATGCGCGCAGGGGCAACCAGAAGCGCAGCCGCCCGACATTCGCTACGGCGAGACCGTCTGCATCGCCTGCAACATGATCATCAGTGATGAGCGCTTCGCCGCCGGCTACGCCCACGAGATCAGCCCCGGTCGCTACGAAAGCATCCCCTTCGATGATATCGGCGATATGCTCGAACACGCGGCCAACCACCCCGAACACACCATCACCCACTGGTATGTGCACGATTTCTACAGCAAAGCCTGGCTGGACGCCACCCAGGCGCACTACATGTTCAGCCACACCCTGACCACGCCCATGGGCCACGGCGCCGCGGCCCTGGCCGATCGGACCGCGGCCGAGAGGCTGGCAGCGGAGATGAGCGGCGAAGTGCTGGATTGGGCCGGCCTGCGCGCCCGCTTCGACGCCGGCGAGCTGATGGTGCATGCCCACGCCGGCGCAGCCGCCGTCCACGCCGGCGCAGCCATGCCCTCCCCGGCCCATGGCCACGCGGCGGGGGACGATGATCATGATGACGCCGCTGACGCCACCATCCGCATCCTCACCCCCGCGGACAGCGCCACCGTCGAGCCCACCTTCACCATCCAGGTAGCCACCACCGGCTTCGATCTAAGCGATCCCGGCAACCACTGGCACGTGGACGTCGACGGCTTCAACATCGCCCAGGTTGCGGGCGCCGACCAGACCACCCTGCGCGGGCTGGCCGCGGGCGCACACACCCTGCGCGTCTCCATGTCCGACGCCCAGCACCGCGAACTATCGCACACCCATGAGATCACGATCAGGGTGCAGGCGGCCATGAGCCATGACCACAGCGGGGCCATGAGCGGCGCGCTGCCGGTGCAGATGCAAGAGACGATCCTCGGCCAGGCAGAAGTGAACGGCTATCGCCTGGAGTTGGTCAGCCATGCGCCCCTGCACACCGGCTACAATGTGATCATGCTGCATCTCAGCGACGCGGCCGGCGCCCCGGTGAACGACGCCGAGATCACCTATCAACCATCGATGAAGATGGTCGATGGCATGGATCACGCCGCCGGCGTGGAGCAGCCGCAGATGGAGATGGCCGGCATGTACCATGGCGCGGTCATCTTCCCCATGCCATCCGGCCCAGACCTGGGCAGCTGGAGCCTGGCCGTCGCCTTCGCAGACCCGGCAGGCGTAGCGAGGGGCGAAACCATCTTCGATCTCGAAGTCAGCCCCGCCAAGCTCTCCGGCTCCTTCCTGACTGCCGACCAGCGGCGCATCTTCCTGGCCGTGGTCGAGCCGATCGCCCCGCCCGTGGGCGCGCAGCCTTTCGAAGTCTTCGCCATGGAACGGATGGCAGCCATGGAGTGGCCCGCTCTGGAAGACCTCAAACTGACCATCAAGCCCTGGATGCCTACCATGGATCATGGTTCGCCGAACAACATCCATCCCATCTTTACCGGCGGCGGCCACTATCTGGGCCAGATCAACTTCACCATGCCAGGCTACTGGACCGTGACAGTTGTGGCCAGTCAAGATGACAACGTCCTGGGCGAAGTTGTGTTCGAATACAATATCCCGTAGAATGCACACCCATCCCCTCACCCTCAACCAAATTCCAAAAAGGAGACTCTTTAGAATGAAGAAAGCCATCGTCGTCCTGTTCGTGCTGCTGCTTGCGGCCCTGTTGGTGACTGCATGCGGCGGCGGGAACACGGCCCCAGCCGCGCCCACCTCTGCCCCAGCCGCGCCCACCGCGGCCCCCCTTCCTGCCGGCGATGTAGCCAAAGGCACCGAGCTTTACAACCAAGTCTGCGTGGCCTGCCACGGGCCTGGCGGCATCGGCGTCCAGGGTTTGGGCAAGGACATGACCACCAGCACCTTCATCGCCGGCCTGTCCGACGCGGAGTTGCTGGAGTTCGTCAAGAAAGGCCGCTCCGTCAGCGACCCGCTGAACACCACCGGCGTTGACATGCCTCCCAAGGGCGGCAATCCGGCGTTGACCGACGCGCAGTTGATCGACATCATCGCCTACATGCGATCGATCCACAAATAGTCGCAACGCAGACCCACACCTACCCACAAGGCCAGCCGCGACGCGGCTGGCCTTGTTGTTTTTGAGTTGACCGGGGCGCGGCAAAGGGGAGCGCTGGTGGCCCAAATGGGCCGGGGTGAGACTTTTGTCACAGCACTTGCGCCTGGTTTGTGCCATACTCTGGCCCGATGGCGGGGCCGGAGCGCGGCTGTGTTTGTGTGGTTGGGGTCGCGCCGGCAACGCGCCATCATCGTCTACCCACAATTCCACAGCAGCATGAGACCAGAGGAGGCTCACCATGAAGGAAAATGTAGGGGGCGGACACGCCCACAAAACGCCTACTGATCCACCGAAAGCGCAGCGATTCTTTGATAACATCTTTTTATTGCTTTTGCTTTCGATTCTGATCAGCGGCGTTATTTTTAACGCCTGGGGATTAATCGAAAACTTCACCACCCCGCCGCTCATCCCCTAATTTTGGAGGAATCATCATGTTTGTACCTGAACGCGTCTGGTGGAAACCGCTGAGCCGTCCGGAAAAAAGCTGGCTGATCATCGCGCTTGTGTGGTGCCTCTTTCTGACGGCGATGATGCCGCTGTGGTTTGTGCTGGGGAGACAGAACGTGCCGGCAGAGACCTATACCGTCACACCGCAGCAGTATCGCGAGATCGTCGATGCCTTCACCGCCCAATATCAGGTGGACACCCTGAACGGGGTGCCGGTGGTGGAACCCCCGGCCGGGTCGGATGTCTATCTGCTGGCCCGGCAGTGGCAGTGGTATCCGATCCTGAAGCTGAAGAAAGGCACCCCCTATCGCCTGCACATCTCTTCGACCGATGTGCAGCATGGATTTTCATTGCAGCCGGTGAACCTGAATCTGCAAGTGCTGCCTGGCTACGACTACGTGGCGAAGATCACGCCCACCCAGGCCGGCGACTACTCGATCGTCTGCAATGAATTCTGCGCTATCGGCCATCATCTCATGGCCAGCAAGCTCATCGTCACTGACTGAGGAGGAGAAATCAGATGGCTGTCGCAACCCTTCCCCGCTCGCAAGCCAAAGCCGAGTTCCGCACCTGCCCGGTGACCTTCCTGAAGGTGGATCTGGCAGCGGAACGGCTGATCATTGCCAACGCTGTCGCCGCCGTAGTTTTTCTGTTGATCGGCGGCCTCTACGCCCTGCTGATTGCGCTGACCCGCTGGCAGGCCGTACATCTGCTCAATGCCACCTGGTTCTACCGGCTGCTGACGGCCCACGGCTTCAACATGCTGGTGGCCTGGATGGTCTTTTTCGAGGTGGCGGGCCTGTACTTCGGCAGCGCCATCATGCTGAATGCGCGGATGGTGAAGCCCCGGCTGGCCTGGCTGGGGTTCATCCTGATGGCAGTGGGTGCGGTGATGTTCAACGTCATCGTGCTGATGGGCAAAGGGGATGTGATGTTCACGGCCTACGTGCCGCTGAAGGCGCACCCCTTGTTCTATCTGGGCTTCATCCTCTTTGCGGTGGGCGCGCTGATCGGCGTGGGCCTGTTCTTTGCCAATCTGGTGATGGCCAAACGGGAGAAGACGTATGAGGGGTCGGTGCCCCTTGTGACCTTCGGCCTGGCCACAGCTGCGATCCTCGCGGTCTACACCCTGGTGGCCGGGGCGCTGGCCCTGGTGCCGGCGCTGTTGTGGTCGCTGAACATCATCCCGTCGGTGGATCCCACCTATTACCGGAACATGTTCTGGGCCTTCGGCCATCCGGCGCAGCAGGTGAACCTGGCGGCGATGGTGTCGATCTGGTACATGCTGGCCTCTTTCACGGTGGGCGCCACCCCGCTGAATGAGAAATTCTCTCGTCTGGCCTTCGTGCTGTACATTTTGTTCATCAACCTGGGGTCGGCGCATCATCTGCTGGTGGATCCAGGCCCCGGCTTCGCGTGGAAGGCGACGAACACCTCCTACGCCATGTATCTGGCGGTGTTGGGCAGCCTGATCCACGCCTTCTCCATCCCGGCGGCGATCGAGGTGGCGCAACGGCGCAAAGGCTTCACGAAGGGAGCGTTCGACTGGCTGCGCAAAGGCCCCTGGCGCGAGCCGGGGTTCTCCTCGCTGGTCATCTCGATGGTGCTGTTCGGGTGGGTTGGCGGGGTCACCGGCGTGGTGATCGGCACCGAGCAGATCAACATGCTGGCGCACAACACCCTGCGCCTGCCGGGGCACTTCCACGCCACGGTGGTTTCGGGCACGACGCTGGCCTTCATGGGAGCGACCTACTACCTCATCCCGCTGATCTTCCGGCGGGAGCTGCGCCTGAAGAAGTGGGCGAGCTGGCAGCCCTACGTCTTCGGCAGCGGCATGCTGCTGGTCAGCATCGGCATGATCGCCGCGGGCCTGCAAGGCGTGCCCCGTCGCCACTGGGACATCACCTTCGCGGGCTCTCCCTTCTCGATCAGCATCCCGGCCGCGGCGCAGATCTCGCTGGCGCTGTTCGGGGTGGGCGCGCTGATCGCGATCACCGGCGGCATCATGTACCTGACAGTGGTGCTGGTCTCCGTGTTTGGCGGCAAGCGGCGGGAAGCGCATCGCCTCACCCTGGTGATGTCGGACGCGAACCCGCTGGTGGAGTATGCGCTGCCGAACAAGGACAAGGAAGCGGAAGGCAAGCTGGCCCCACAGGGCGCGTTCATCCTAGTGCTGGCCTTCCTGATCTTCATGGCCACCTACTACCTGACGAACTGGTGGCTGTTGGGTCGCACCTGGCTGATTCGCTAAGGTACCCTGGAAACGCCGCTGCCATGCTTGCCGCCTTTCTCTTGGGGTTCTTCGGCAGTTTTGGCCACTGCGCGGGCATGTGCAGCGGCGTTTCCCTGTTGCTCAGCCGCGGCGCGGGGGGCTGGCGCATCGGCCTCCTGCACCTGGGCCGGCTGAGCAGCTACACCCTGCTGGGCCTAGCCGCGGGG
>JABWBG010000199.1 GCA_013360575.1 Caldilineales bacterium | reverse complement strand
GTCAACAGTCAACAGTCAACAGTCAACAGTCAACAGTCAACAGTCAACAGTCAACAGTCAACAGTCAACAGTCAACAGTCAACAGTCAACAGTCAACAGGCAACAGTCAACAGGCAACAGGCAACAGGCAACAGGCAACAATCAACAATCAACAATCAACAATCAACAATCAACAGGCAACAGGCAACAGGCAACAGGCAACAGGCAACAGGCAACAGGCAACAGGCAACAGGCAACGGCTGAGCGGCGCGGGCCAGGAAGTGGCGCTATCTTACCCGAAGCCCGCGATTTGTGCGAATCATCCCCTCGGCAGGCAGGCTGCCGCCCCGCGCCCCTCACAGGGGGATGTGAAAGGTGGCCTGGGCGCCGCCCCCGGGCCGGGGCGTGAGATGGAAATCGCCGCCAAGCTGGGCCGCGCGCTCGCGCAGCCCCCGCAAGCCAAAGCCGGCGGCATCTGGCCGGGGGGCAATGCCCGCGCCATCATCTCCCACATGCAAGATCACCGCGTCCCCTTCCTGCCGCAGTTGCACCCACACCTGCTGCGCCTGCGCGTGTCGGTGCACATTCGTCAGGCTCTCTTGCGCGGCCCGGTAGATGGCCTGTCGCTGTGCAGGGGACAGGCCTGGCAGCGGATCCGGCAGATCCAGATGCACGCTCAGGGCGGTGGCGGCCTGGAATTGCGTCACCAACCGCTGCAGGGCGCTGGCCAGCGACAGATCCTCCTCCACCGGCGCCCGCAGCGTGGCCACGGTGCGCCGCAATTCCGCCAGCGCCTCATCCACCTGGCCGCGTACCGTCGCCACCAATTCCTCCGCCCGCCGGGCGTCTGTGCCGATCAGTTTTTGCGCTGCCTGCAATTGCACCGCGGCCACCGTCAATTGATGCCCCACCGTGTCGTGCATCTCCCGCGCCAGCCGGTGCCGCTCCGCCACGATCGTCAACTCCTCCACCTCTTCGGCATATCCCTGCAGGCGGCGATGCGCCGTCTGCAATTCTGCCAGCAGCCGTTCGCTCTCTTCCCGCGCCGCCTGCGCCCGTCGGGTGAGCAGGGCAAAGCTGGCAAAAAAGTAGAAGGCCGCGCCGTAGAGCATCCCTTCCAGCATCCCCTGCTGCCAGCCACGCTGGATGATCAACAACAGGAAGCTGAGCAGCACCAGCCCGATCAGCCAGGCGATCCAGGTGCGCTGCGCAAACAGCAGGGGCGCTTCCACCGCCAGCACAAAAAAGAGGATGATGAAGATGCCATTGTAGGGGGGCAGCAGCATCAGCGTGGCGATGATCAGGGTCTTGGCGGCCAGGAAGCCGTGTGATAGGCTGGCGTTGGCCTGCCACCAGCCGTTGCGCATGGTGTACACTTCCAGCCCGAACAGGGCCAAGAGCAAGGCCAGCGCCACCCAGCGATAGGGGTGTTCCTGCTGAAAATAGAAGGAGAGGCCGATGATGCCGACTACGATGATCACCAGCAGGCCGCTGAATTCGGAGAGTTCCCGGTTCAACCGGGCGCGTAGTGTGGGCAACATGGTTTTACTCGTAACGGAATCGCCAGACGCCGAGGGTGAGGAAAAGCAGCCCAAAGCCGAGCAGGGCCGCAGCCTCGCCCAGGATGGCCGGCAGGCCCAGCCCGCGGGTGAGCAGATCGTGGAAACCCTGCATCGCCCAATAACTGGGCGTGATCTGCGCCAGCCGCTGCATCCAGGCCGGTGTGATCTCGATCGGCCACCAGGCCCCGCCCAACGCCGCCACGCTGTACATCAGGATGTTCGCCAGCGCGTTCGCCTGGGCGTAGGTGCGGGCCAGTCCCGCGATCAGCATGCCCAGACTGGTGACCGCAAACACGAAAGCGATCAGCAACAGCAGCAGGGCCAGCGGGGCCTGCCCCCAGTTCACGCCGAACACGAACGCGCCGAACAGGATCAGCACCCCCGCCTGCAACAGCCCGGCCACGAAGATCGCCAACAGCTTGCCTCCCAGGATGGCGCTTTTGCGCAGGGGCAGCACCAGCAGCCGCCGCAGCGTGCCCTGCTGCCGCTCCAGGATCAGCACAATCGCCCCGTTCAGGATCCCTACCAGCGCAAAGGTCACCAGCATGCCGGGCGAACTCTGGGCAAAGCCATCGGGGATAGGATCCGCCGCTTGCATGCGCGTCACGGCCGCGGCCTGCACTTGCACCGGCGCCGTCCCTTCCCGCGCCAGCCCTCGCTGCAACGCCTCTTGAAAATAGCGCGCCTGATCCTGCCCCGGCGCTTCGAACAGCCCCAATTGTGCTGCTGCCGCGGTGGCAATCTCCGCCGCTTGTATCAGCCCATCCACTTCGGTCAGCGCCGCCTGCACGGCCGCCTGCACCGACTGACCGGAGCGCACCTCGCTGCCCGCCACATATTCCACCCCCGATTCCCCGCCAGCCAACAGGGCGGCGCTGAAATCGGCCGGGATCAGCACTGCCGCGGTCACTTCTTCCGCCCGCACCGCGGCCAGCGCCTCGTTCTCGGTCTGGGTTTGCACCGCCAGGGCCGGATGCGCGGCCAGGCGCGCGGCCAGCGCCTCGCCCAGCGCGCCCTTGTCCGCATTGACCAGTGCGATCTGCCATCGCGGACTCTCGCCATTGCGTCCTGGCCCGCCGATCACGCTGCCCAGCACGAAGGTGAAGAGCAGGGGCATCAGCAGGGCAAAGATCAGCACCGTGCGATTGCCGTACGTCGTTTTTAGATAATGCCAGGCGATATGCAGGGTCTTGGTAAACATAGCGTTCTCAATGCGCGAATCGCCGCGGCAAGCGCCAAACGGCAATGAAAAAGAAGATCGCCGCCATGCCGAACAGCACGCCGATCTCCAGCGCCACATCTCCGAACCCGCCCTGGCGCAGGGAAAGGTCGGTCAGCCCGTCCAGCGCCCAGCGGTTGATCGTCAATTTGCTCAGCGGCTGTAACCAGGCTGGATAGGCCGTGGCCGTGATGAAATTGCCGCCCAGGATGGCGAAGATCAAGGCCACGGCCGAGCCGATGACGCCGGCCTGCGCGGCATCGCGGGCCATGGCAGTGATGAACATGCCCAGACTGGCGGCTGCCAACACGGTGCTCAGCACCATCAGCGCCAGCCCCGGCCAAGAGCTGCCCCAATGCACGCCAAAGATCAGCCCCGAAACCAGGATGAGGATGCTCAATTGCAGCACGCCGGTGATCAGCACGCCGCCGATTTTGCCGGCCAAGATCTGGTCGAAGCGCGTCGGCGTGCTCAGCAGCCGCGGCAGCGTCCATTCCCGCTCCTCGTCCAACAGGCTGCGCGCGGCTTCGAAGATGGTGAACATCAGGAAGAGGATGGCCATGCTGGGCGCGAAGAAGGCCAGGGCGTTGAAGTCGCCGCCTCTTTCCTCCGCGGCCAGGCTGCGGCTGTGCAGTTCGATCCGCCTGCCGCCCGGCTGCGCGCTGACTGCGGCAGAGATGGCCTGGGGCAGTTGAGCCAGGGCCGGGCCGAGCACATCTTGCCGCGCCAGAGCCTGATCCGCTGCGATCTGCCCGCCGCTGATCGCTGTATTGAACTGCGCCGCGATCTGTTCCACGATGCTGCGGATGATCAGGGGGCTGAAAGAGGAGGTGGGATCGGTCAGCACCTCCAGCACGGCCCCGTTTGCAGGATCCGCCACCGCGGCGCTGAAGCCTGCCGGGATGTACACCACCGCCCGCGCCGCACCCTCCTCCACCTGGCGCCGCGCCGCGTCCAGGTCGACCATTGCCACCGGCTCCACCAGGTCGGCCAGCTCCGCCGCATCGAATGCGTCCACCACCTGTTGCCCAAACGCGCCCTCGTCGGCATTCACCAGGATCACGGGGATGTCGGTGATCGGCGAGGCGCTGCTGCCGCTGCCGGTCAGGCCGCCAAACGCGGCCCCGGTGATCGCTGCCAGCACCAGCGGCGCGGCCAGCATCAGCAACAGCCCGTTGCGGTCGCGAAACCGCATCAAGGTATCATTTAGGGCAATGAACCAGGGTTTTTTCATGGTTGGTTGGTTTGTTGGTTTGTTGGTTTGTTGGTTGGTTGGATATTGGATATTAGGTATTGGATATTGCGATTTTTGCAAAAATATCCACTATCCAATACCTAATACCCACTATCCACTATCTCAGTCGCGCAGGGCGCGGCCGGTGAGGTGCAGGAACAGGGCCTCGAGGTTGGGTTCGCGGATTTCGAGTTGCCTGACGTGGGCGCCGGCGCGGGCCACGGCCACGACCACATCGGCCAGGGCCGTATCGGCCTGATCCACGGCCAGCAGCAGCCGGCCATCTTCCACGACCACGCGTTGCACGCCGGGCTGCGCCTGCAAACCCGCGGCCAATGCCTGCTGATCCGCGCCGTTGTATTCGACGTCCAGATCGATGAGATCCGATTCTCCCACCAGCCGCGTCAATTCTGCCAACGCACCCAGCGCGATCAATTCGCCGTGATCGATGATGCCGATGCGGTCGCTCAACTCCTCTGCCTCTTCCATGTAATGCGTGGTGTAGAGCACGGTCATGCCCTGTTCGTTTAGCGTTTTGATCGTGTCCAGGATGCGCCGCCGGCTTTGCGGGTCGATGCCGACTGTCGGCTCGTCGAGATACAGGATCTGCGGCTGGTGCAGCAGGCCCACAGCGATGTTTAGGCGCCGCTTCATCCCGCCGGAGAAGCTCTCGACCTTGTCGTGGGCGCGGTCGGTCAGCCCGGCGATGGCCAGCGTCGCCGCCACCCGTTCCTGCAGGCGCTGCCCGCTCAGCCCGTACATCCGCCCCCAAAAGATCAGATTCTCCGCCGCGCTGATCGTCTGATAGAGCGCAATCTCTTGCGGCACCACCCCGATGGCCTGCTTGACCAGCGGGGCCGCCGTGGTGATCGAGTGTCCGGCCACCTCGGCGTCTCCACTGCTGGGCGCCAGCAGGCAACTCAGCATGGAGATCGTGGAGGTTTTACCTGCGCCATTCGGCCCCAGCAGGCTGAACACCTCACCGCGACGAATATCGAAACTGATATCTTTGACTGCTATCACGCCGCTGGGCGGATTGTATTGCTTAAGCAAATTGCGCACTTGTACGATATTAGTCATTTTTACATCCAAATTGAGCTTTGGATATTAGGTATTGAATATTAGATATTGGATATTTGTTGGACAGTAGACGATGGCGAATTCCTCATCCAGATGAGTTCATCGTCCATCGTCTATCGTCTATCGTCTATCGTCCATCGTCCATCGTCCATCGTCTATCGTCTATCGTCTATCGTCCATTTAGCGTTTTTTGAAGAGGATGTAGAGGCCGACGCCGATCAGGATAGCGGGCCAGGTCAGGCCGATCAGGTTCAGGATCTGCTCGCCGGCGTCGCCTGCCAGCAGCAGCCCGCCGATGACGGCCATGATGCTGCCGGGGATCAGGGGCCAGAGTTGCAGGCCTTCGCGTGTCAGGGGGGAGAGCAGGGTGATCAGCGCCCAGCCCGCGGCAAAGGTGAGCAGGAAGACGCCGCCCTGAGTCGATTCAGTCAGGGTCATGTTCTCGATCAGCAGCGCCGCGCCGCCGATGCCGGCGAGGATACCGCCGGGGATGATCAGCCCAAAGGTGCGGGTGATCATCCCCCAGGCCAGGAAGATCAGGGCCAGGATAGGGAGGACGAGCATCCCAATGTTTTGCAGATCGGTCAGTTGCGAGATCAGGGCCAGGGCGCCGATAGCGACCAGGGCGATGCCGACGATGCCGTTGTTGCGGGCAGGGCTGGGAGTCGGGGTGGGTAGATTGGTGTTCATGGCAGAACCTCTGGAGTGTGGGCACGAAGCGCCGTGCTGGCGCTGCAAGATGATTGCCCACAGCATATCCCCGCCCCCGTCATCTCTGCCAGTGCCATTGGTCATACCAGGGTCATGTGATAGTGGGTGTTGGATATTAGATATTGGATATTGGATATTAGGGGATTGGTAAAAATTAGCTTTATTTTGTCATTGCGAGGGGCTATAGCCCCTCGCAATGACAAAATAGATCTTTTACGACGATAATACCAAATAACCAATATCTAATACCTAACACCCAACATCCAACTCTTTATTTGTGATCCATTCGCTCCAGGAGCCGGCGTAGAGTTTGGCGCCGGGGAGGCCGGCGTGGGTCAGGGCCAGCAGGGTGTGGCAGGCCGTGACGCCTGAGCCGCAGTAGACCGCGGTCTGTGCCGGTGGGGTGGCATCCAGCAGCGCCTGATAACGGGCTGCCAACTGTTCAGGCGGCAGGAAGCGGCCATCCGCGGCCAGGTTCTCCGCCCAGGGCGCGGAGCGCGCGCCCGGAATGTGCCCCGCCACCGGGTCGATCGTCTCATTTTCCCCGCGGAAACGGTCGGCGCTGCGCGCGTCCAGCAGCCGCCAGGCCGGGTGCTGACGGATGGCCGCGACCGTGGGGGTGTCCAGCACCCAACCCGGTTGCACCCGCGGGATGAATTGGGCGGGGGCGCGGGTCTCCAGGCCCTGGGCCGTGGCGCCTCCCGCATCCAACCAGGCCTGCCAGCCGCCGTCGAGCAGGGCCGTGGCTTCATGCCCCAGCCAGCGCAGCAGCCACCACAGGCGGGCGGCGATGCTGCCGCCGGCATCGTCGTAGACGACGACCTGCACCCGCGGGCCGATGCCCCAGCCGCCGAGTGTGCGGGCCAGCGTGTCTGGATCGGGCAGGGGATGGCGGCCGCTGACGCCGGGGATGACCGGCCCCGACAGGTCGGCGTCCAGGTCGGCGTAGACCGCGCCGGGGATGTGTGAGTCGAGGTACGCCCGCCGGCCTCGTCCCGTGTCGGCCAGTGAGAAGCGGCAATCGACGACGGCAAGGGATGGGGGCTGTGTGGCGATCTGGTGGGCGAGATCCGCGGCGGAGATGAGGGTGGTGTTCATGGGGCAGTATTCAGTGGTCAGTATTCAGTATTCAGTATTCAGTATTGTAACAATTCACCTTATTTTGTCTTCTCTACCGGACACTTTTTTGAACGAGGTCCAGCAACGATTATGAAATAAGGTCAGTCACGAGTACCCTTCTGAAAGAAGACTAATTCAAATCAGGAG
>JABWBG010000198.1 GCA_013360575.1 Caldilineales bacterium | reverse complement strand
CGCGGCAGGCAGATGCTCCGCCGGCAGCGCCGCCGGCAGCCGCATCCGATACCGAGGCGTGATCCCCATCATGAGCGCTGCAGAACGCCGTGCATCGATCATCGAGCACCTGATCGAGTTGCGCGATCGGTTGATCAAAGCCTTTGCCGCCCTGGTGATCGGCATGGTCATTGGCATGATCTTCGCCCGGCCCTTTTTGCAGATCCTGATCTCGCCATTGCAGGGCGGAAGCCAGTTGCAGTTGCTCCGGCCCACCGAGAACATCATCATCTATTTCAAGGCGGCGCTGATCTTGGGCGCGATCCTGGCCCTGCCGGTGATGATCTATCAGATCATCGCCTTCATCGTGCCGGGACTGACGCCGCAGGAGAAGCGGGTGTTGTGGCTGGTGCTGCCGATGGGGGGGGCGCTCTTTGCCACCGGCGTGGCCTTCTCCTCGCTGGTGGTGCTGCCCTTCACACTGCGCTATTTGCAGACGTTTCTCACCGACCTATTCAAAGCGGAATATTCGGTGGGGTTTTACATGTCGTTTGTGGCTAATTTTGTGTTGTGGGTGGGGGTGGCTTTCGAATTGCCCCTGGTCATTGCCCTCATCGCCCGGTTGGGGCTGGTCACGCCGCAGCAATTGCGCTCCACCTGGCGCTATGCCATCGTTCTCGTGGCCATCCTCTCGGCCATGATCACCCCCACGCCCGACCCCTTCACCATGTCGGTGGTGATGGTGCCCCTGCTCGGCCTCTATGGCCTGGGGCTGTTGCTGGCGCAGGTGGCCTATCGCCCCCGCGGCGGCGGGGAAGCGAGCTGATCCGGGCGCGCGGCAGGGTTAGCCGGGCGCGGTTGCCGCGGCCATTTCGGCGCAGCGCGGGCAGTGCCTGGGGTCGTCCAGCTCGATCAGGTGTCTGGCGCAGACTGCATAGACTTCGACCCGCTCGAACAGGCCCCATTTCCGGGTCACGGTCGCTTCCAGCGCGATCTCGGCGCAGTTGGTCTCGATCAGGATGCGCGGCACCGGGCAGGCATCACACAGGGGGCGGCGCCAGGGCCGCGAGGCCGGGTTGCGCTTGATCAGCCGGCATTCTTCCAGATCGCGCCCGCGATGATAGTCGGCGAAAAAATAGCGGCAGTTGACCGGTGGACGGGGGCTCATGGACGGGTTTCGGCGAAAGCGTGGTCGCGATGCCAGAGGTCGGCGGCAGTCTGGCGGCGCTGCAAGAGGGAGAGCCGGCCCTGCTCCAGCCAGTAGACCGGCGGCAGCAAAAAGGCGTTGTAGTTGCTGGCCATGCTCAGGTGATAGGCGCCGGACATGGGCAGGGCCAGGATGTCGCCGGAGCGGGCCGCGGGCAGGTCGATGGCGTCGATCAAGACATCGCCCGATTCGCAGAGGGGGCCGACGATGCGGGCGGGGCCAAGGGGCGCGGCCAGGGGCGCATGCGCCAGGCAGGCGCTGTAGCGCACGCCGTAGAGGGCGGGCCGAGGATTGTCGGCCATGCCGCCATCCACGGCGATGATGCGCTCGCCGCCGGGCCGGGTGCGAATGTGGCCGACGCTGTAGAGGGCCACGCCCGCGCGGGCGATCAAGCTGCGACCCGGCTCCAACACCAGGGTGGGCAGGGCTGTATCGCCATGGTACGCGCTCCAGGCGGCGGCGCAGTAACGGGCGATACCTTCCACCGCCGGGGTCAGGGGCAGATGCGGATCATCGGGGTGGTAGGGCGCGCCCAGGCCGCCGCCGGGGCAAAGGAAGGCGATCTCATGTCCGGCCTGGCGCAGTTCCGCCGCCAGGGCGATCAGCCGCTGCGCCGCGGCCAGCAGCGGCGCCTGATCGAAGATCTGGGAGCCGATGTGGGTGTGCAGGCCGGTCAGGCGCAGGCGCGGGCTGCGGTGGATGCGGGCGGCAGCCTCCCACGCCTCTTCCAGGCTCAGCCCGAACTTGGCGCCGGCGTGCCCGGTCTGGCGGTAGTGATGCGTGGGGGCCAGGATGTCGGGGTTCAGCCGCAGCCAGAGGTCGATGGGGGAGTGGCCCTCTGTGGCCAGGGCCGTGATCAGGGCCAGCTCGTGCAGGTTGTCGAGGACGATGGCGCCCACGCCCCTCTGCAACGCCAATTGCAGCAGGCGGGGCGATTTGTTGTTGCCGTGCAGATGGATGTGGGCGACGGGAAAGCCGGCGGCGAGGGCCATCGCCAGCTCCCCTTCCGAGACCAGATCGAGGCCGAGGCCGCGGCGGTGCAGCAGCTGGGCGGTGGGCAGAGTCAGCCAGGCCTTGGCCGCGTAGCTGAGCCGGCTGGGGCCGGGCCAGGCGCGCAGGCCCCGGCGATAGGCGGCGACGGCGTGGTCGAAGGTGGCGGCGTCGTAGAGGTAGAGGGGCGAGCCAGCCTGCCGGACCACGTCGAGCAGTTTGTGGCCATCCAGCCACAGCGCGCCCTCGCGCAGGTGCGCCGTGATCGGCCAGAGATGGCGAGGGAAGGTCGTGTGCAGGGTCATAGCACCACCAGGAAGATGCCGAGCAGGGTCACCAGCGCGCCGGCGATCTCATTGGGGCCGGGCATCTCGCCCAGCAAGAGCACGCCCAGGAGAATGCCGCCTGTCACCTCCTGTGTGGCGATGACGTTGACATAGGTGGCGTGCGTGCGGCGCAGGGCGGCATTGTAAAGGGTGTGACCCAGGCCCAGAGGCAGCAGGCCCAGCCCCAGCACGCTGAGCAAAGCGCGGGGCGTGTAGCCGCCGGGCGTGAAATGCAGCGCGGCCGGAATCGCCGCCCACAGGGCCGCGGCGCCGTAGATCAGGGTGGCGTAGGTGAAGAGGGGGAAGCGGTGGCGCTGCGAACGCCCGGCCACGCTGTACAGGCCGAAGGTGATGGCCGATCCCAGGGCCAGCAGGTCGCCGATCAGCATGCGGGTATCGAATTGGGGCTGGAACCCGGCCAAAATGCCCACCCCCACCACGGCTACGAGGATGCCGGCCCATTTGCGGGCCGCGATCGACTCGTGCAGAAAAAGGGCGGAGAAGAGGGTGACGAAAATGGGCGCGGTGTAGACGATGGCCAACGAGTGGGCGATGGTGGTGAAGTTGAGGGAAGCAATGTAGAAGAGGAAGTGCAGGGCGGTGATCAGCCCGAAGAGGGTGAATTTGCGCCCCTGGCCGCGAGTGATCGGCCAGGGCTGGCCGGCCACTCGCATGGCCAGGGCCAGGGCCACGGTCGCAGTCAGCAGCCGCCAGAAGGCGATCTCGTAGCTGCTGAGGGAGCCGGCCCAGCGCACAAAGACCGGGCTGGTGGAGAAAAAAAGGACGGCCAGGGCCACATAGAGCAGCCCACGGCGGTGCTCGGCGGCGGAAGCGGGGGGCATCGGCGTGCGGGGGGCAAAAAAAGCAAAACCGCCGCCTTGCGGCGACGGCTGCGCGGGGCGGGGCCGGCTGCTTAGAAACCGGCGCCGGGGACAAAGGCGCTGGCCACCAGCGCAAAGACCATGGCCAGCACGATCAGGGCGCCGATCACATACCACACTGTTGTGCGCCAATCTTGTTTGCGGGCGGGGCGGCGAACGCCGCTGCGTTTACGACGAGCCATTGAATGCGTACCTCCTCGAAAAAAGTTGGGGGCGACAGTCGCGGGTCGCCGCTGACTGTCAGTGGACAGCCCGGCCATTCTAACACAGCCGCGACCGCTTGGCACCTTCAGGCCATCTCCCGGATCTGGCCGCGGCTGTCGATCTGAAAACGCCGCACATGCTCAGCCGGAATCTCGAAGGCAAAGGGCGAGGGGCTGCGCAGGTAGCCATCCCGACGATTGCGGGTGGAAAAGAGATAGACCGCATCGCTGGCCCGCGTCAGCCCCACGTAGAACACCCGCCGCTCCTCGGCCAGCGCGTCCGGGTCTTGCAGCGCCCGCCACAGGGGCAGGTTCTCATGCTCCAGGCCGATGATGATCACCACCGGGAACTCCGCACCTTTGGCATTGTGCAGGGTCATCAGGCTGATGTGATCCTCATCTTGCAGGTGCGAGAAGGTGTCGACGCTGGAGAGGAGGGCCTGATAGTCGAGGAACGCGGCCACGCTGTTATCGCTGCTGTAAACCTTGAACGCCTCGGCATGGGTGGCGAAATCTGCTTTCAGCGCGGCCCAGGCCTCATCCTCGGCTGTGGCAGGCAGGGGCAGATCCGCGAGACGCGCGGCCAGAGCAGTCGCCTCCTCCTGCCAGGCGGCGGGAAGCGCGGCCAAAAAGGCCTGCATCGCCCCCTCTCCACGCCCGGTTTTCAGGGTGCGGGCCGCGGTCTGGGCCAGCAACAGCCTGTCGCCGGCCGGCTCCTCCCCCGCGGCCAGGGTGACCAGCCCCAGCAGGGGCAGGGCCTCGGCCAGGGCCTCCCCCTCTCGCTCCTCCAGGATGTAATCGGCGAGGGTGAAGAAAAGCTCGGCGGTGGCAGCCACATCCCGCCCGGCCCGATGCGTCACATCCTGATCGATCTCCAGTTCATGCAGCAGCGCGTCCAGGCCGTGGCGCTGCAATTCGGGCAGCAGCCGCCGGGCCAGGCGCAGGGTATCGATAAAATGGGGATGGAAGCCGCGCCCTTCCTGTAACAAGCCACAAGCGCGGTCGATGAAGCGATTGTCGAAATGAGTGATATTGTGCCCCACCACCGTGTCCGCGGCCACATAGTGCAAGAAATCGGGCAGCATCTCGCTCAAACTGGAAGCGTCCAGCACATCCTGGGTGCGGATGCCGTGCACGGTGGTCGCCGCGCGGGGGATATAGCCTCGCTCCGGCTTGATCAGGGTGTGGAAGGGGGCGGGATCGGCCTGGCGCTGGCTGTACCGGGTGGCGGCCAGTTCCACGATCTCATCCCGCTGCACATTGACGCCGGTGGTTTCGACATCGTAGACCACGAAGCAGCCTTCGGCCAGATGTTCGTAGCTGATCAGCAGGGTTTGCAGGCAGCGCCAGGCCTGGACGGCAAGGGGCAAATCGCCGGCGGCGGCCAGGCGGATGCCCTCGTGCTCCCCCGCGGGAAGATCCGCGACCTCGCCCAGGAGCAACCAGCAGGCAGCCGCGGTCAGATCATCCGCCGTGGGCGCGACGCGGGCCGGCGCCTGCACCCCGAAGTACCCCTCCAGGGCCGCACGCAGGAGATGGGCGGCGGCGTGGCCATCCAGCGTGGGCGGGTGCAGAATCAGCAAGGGCTGCCCCCCATCGATGGCGCGTTTCAGGGCCTGGATCGCGTCAGGATCGGGCGCGTAGGTCAGCAACTGCGCCAGCAGATCCCGCGCCTCTCCCCGCCAGGGGGAGCGCAACTCCTCCAGCAGCGCGAACAGGGCGGTCAGGCCGGTCTCGATGTCCACATGCAGCGCGGGCAGCCGGGCCTCGATCAGGGCCAGAAAGCGGCGCAGGTGCGCGCGGGTGAGGGGGCTGAGCGCCTGGTAGGCATCGGCGCGGCGGGCCAGCTCGATCAGATTCAGTTCCTGGGCGTCGGCCAACCGCTGCAACTGGATCATGGTCAGCTCATCGATCAGGCGCAGGGGGAAATTGATTGCCGCGCCGAATGTCTCCTCCTGCAAAGCGCGGGCCAGCAGCAGATAACGCACGATCTCGCGCGGCTGCGGCTCATCGAAAAAGCTTTCTTTGCGCAGGCGCTGCACCTTGTAGCCCGCTTGCAGCAGGGTCTGCTCGGTGGCCGGGGCCAGGCGATGGGTGCGGTAGAGGATGGCGATCTCGCCCGGCCGGTAGCCCCGCTCCTCGATCAATTTGCCGATCAAAGAGCGCAGCCACTGCTGCTCCTGCTGGATAGTCTGGAAAATGTAATGAAAGATCGGCGCGCCGGCAGTGCTGGCGCTGTGCATCAGCCGCTGGCGCTGCTGGCTGCGCTGGTGGGAGATCAGCCCCTGCGCGCCGCCAAGGATGTGCGGGGAACAGCGATAGCTGGTCTCCAGCTTGACGACGTGAGGGCGGTAGCGGGTGATGAACTCATCGATCAGCTCCGGCTTCGAGCCGCGCCAGCCGTAGATCGACTGATCGTCGTCGGCGACGATGGTGATGGAGGCGTCGGGCGGGGCCATGAGCTTGAGCAATTCATACTGCATGGCGTCGATATCCTGGTATTCGTCCACCAGGATGTGGTGCAGGGTGTGATGGTAGTGGCGGCGGGTTTCGGCGTCCTGGCGCAACAGGCCCACCGCCGCCCGGATCAGATCGTCGAAATCGAGGGCGCGGCGCTGGCGCAGCCACTCCTCGTAGGCGTCAGCCACCGCGATCAGGGCGGGATCAGCCTCGGCCGCGGCGGACGGGAGCTGCAGCGAGGTCTTGCGTTGGCCGATGAACGCGGCCACCTGGGCGAGGGCATAGACTTCGCGGCTGAGGCCCAACCGTTGCAGCAGTTGACCGAAAGCCTGCCGCTGCTCCCTTTCATCGATAATGCTGAAGTCGGGGTCGATATCTACGCGGCTGCCAAAACGGCGGAGGATGCGCACCGCCGCGGCGTGAAAGGTGTAGACCCACACCCGCGACGCCTCTTCGCCCAGGCCGACAGCCAGGCGCTCGCGCATCTCCTCGGCTGCCCGGTTGGTGAAGGTGACGGCGAGGATGCCTTCGGGCCGGGCGCCCTGCCCGCGCACCAGCCAGGCGATGCGATTGGTGAGGATGCGGGTCTTGCCGGTGCCGGGGCCGGCCAGGACGAGCAGGGGCGCGGGCGGATGGGTGACAGCTTCCTGCTGCCGGGGATTCAGGGTATCGAGCCAGGGGGGTACGGGGTTCGTCATTCTCTTCGCCTCTGTGCGATGTTGGGATACGAGCGTAGCGCGTGATTCAGTTGGGAGATTGTAGCACAAGATGGGGGCGTGGTGCGTGGTGCGTGGTGCGTTTCACGTTTCACGTTTTACGTTTTACGCATCACGCATCACGCAGCGATTCCGGCCTTTCTCCATTGTCGGCTATAATCAAACACATGTCCGCCCTGCCCCCCGCGCCCCTCGATCCCTTCTGGCAGACGCTGTGCCGCCGCCGCTCGATCCGCCGTTATGATGGCCGCAGCCTGACGCGACCGCAGATCGAACGCCTGCTCACCGCCGCGGTCTGGGCGCCGAACGCGCACAACCGCCAGCCCTGGCGCTTCGCCGTGCTGGCCGACCCGGCCCGGCAGCAGGGG
>JABWBG010000197.1 GCA_013360575.1 Caldilineales bacterium | reverse complement strand
GGATCTGACATGTTTTCGCCTCCGTGGAAGACGATTGTATCTCAGATCCTCAACCCCGCGAAATCCCTCGGAAGGGGTAGCGGAAAATAGGTATTCAGTGGTCAGTATTCAGGGGGCAGCAAAAACCGGCGGCTGGGGCAGCGCGCCGGTTTGGTGGGGAGGCGGGGGGATCAAGGGGATCAAGCGGTGGCAGCGGTGGCAGCGCTGCCACTGCTGCCACTGCTACAGGGCTTCGAGGATGGTGGCGGTGGCCATGCCGTGGCCGATGCACATCGTTTGCAGGCCCCACCGGGCGCCGCGGCGGCGTAATTCGTGCACCAGGGTGCTCATGATGCGGGCGCCGCTGGCCCCGAGGGGGTGGCCGAGGGCGATGGCCCCGCCGTTGGGGTTGACGCGCGTGGGGTCGACATCCATCTCGCGCAGCCAGGCCAGGGTGACAGAGGCAAAGGCCTCGTTCACTTCGAACAGGTCGATATCGGCCAGACGCAGGCCGCCGCGGGCCAGGGCCTGGCGAGTGGCGGGCATGACGCCGGCCAACATCAGCACCGGGTCATCCCCCACCACCGCGCGGGCGTGGATGCGGGCCAACGGCGTCAGGCCCAGCCGCTGCACCGCCGCGGCCGAGGCCACCATCACCGCCGCGGCGCCATCGCTGATCTGGCTGCTGTTGGCCGCGGTGATCACGCCATCCTCGCGGAAAGCAGGTTTCAGCGCCGCCATTTTGGCCACGTCCGCATCGAAGCGGATGCCTTCGTCCACGGTCAGGGTGCGGAAGTCCCCATCCTGCGGAGCCTGCACCGGCGTGATCTCGGCCTGGAAGTGGCCATTGCGGGTGGCGTCCGCGGCCTTGACGTGGCTCTCGTAGCTGAATTGGTCGAGATCGGCGCGGGTCAGGCCCCAGCGCGTGGCCATCATCTCGGCAGAGAGGCCCTGCGGGATCAGATCGTAGCCCACATCGGGCCAGGCGCCGGGATAGTCCGAGCCCATGGGCACGCGGGTCATGTGCTCCACGCCGCCGGCCAGGACGAGATCCATGTCGCCGGCCAGGATGGCCTGCGCCGCGAAATGCACTGCCTGCTGGCTGGATCCGCACATGCGGTTGAGGGTGACCGCGGGCACGGCCACCGGGAACCCGGCTTTGAGCAGGGCCAGGCGGGCGATGTTGGCGCCCTGCTCGCCTACCGGTGTGACGCAGCCGAAGATCACATCTTCGACCGCAGCCGGGGCTACGCCGGCCTGCGCGGCTGCCGCCCGCAGCACAGACACAGCCAGATCGATCGGCGGCGTCTCGGCAAACATGCCGCGGCGCCGCCCGCTCGGCGTCCGCACCGCGGAGACGATGAAAGCTTCACGCGTGTTCATAGACGTTAGACGTTAGACGTTAGACGATAGACGATGGACGATAGTCGGTAGTCGTTGATTGTTGATTGTTGATTGTTAGTCGGTAGACGATGGATGATGGCAACGCGAGCCATCGTCCTTCGTCCATCGTCTATCGTCTATCGTCCATCGTCAAAAATACTATCGCGCCAGTTCGCGGGCGATGATATGGCGCATCACCTGGCTGGTGCCTTCGTAGATCTGGTAGATTTTGGCGTCGCGCATCAACTTTTCCACCGGATATTCCCGGCTGTAGCCGTAGCCGCCGAAAACTTGCACCGCGTCGGTGGTCGCTTTCATCACCATGTCGGCGCAGAAGGCCTTGGCGTAGGCCGCGGGCATGGTGTTGTCGTAACCGTTGTCCAACAGCCAGGCGGATTGCCGCGCCAGCAGCCGGCCTGCTTCGATGTTCATGGCCATATCCGCCAGCATGAAGCTGACGCCCTGCAGGGCGATGATCGGCTGGCCGTAGGCGGTGCGCGTCCGGGCATAGGTGGTGGCTTCTTCGAAGGCGCGGCGAGCCACGCCCACCGCGGCCGCCGCCACGGGCGGGCGGGAGCCATCGAACACCTTCATGGCGGTGAGGAAACCGGTGCCTTCCGGCCCCAGGCGATTTTCCGCCGGCACTTCCACATTCTCGAAGAACACCTCACACGTCCAGGAGGCGTGCTGGCCCATCTTGGGCAGGGGCTGGCCGGTCTTCACGCCCCATTCCCGCTCGACGATGAAGGCGCTGATGCCGCGATAGCGTTCCTGGCGATCGGTCTTGGCGAAGACGACGAACAGATCCGCCACCGGGCCGTTGGTGATCCAGGTTTTGACGCCGTTGAGGAGGTAGGTGTCACCCTTGCGCTCGGCATAGGTAGCCAGCCCGGCCACATCAGAGCCGGCGCCCGGCTCAGTCACACAATAGGCGGCCATGCGTCCCGCCGCGATCTGCGTGAGATACTTTTGCTTCTGCGCTTCGCTGCCCGCGATCTTGATCGGCAACACCGCCAACGAGTTGAGCATCAACGCGGTCTGGATGCCAGAGCAGCCCCAGGCCAGTTCTTCGTTGAGAATGCATTCCTCCAGCACACCCATGCCGGGGCCGCCATACTGTTCGGGCACATTCACGCTGAGCAGGCCATTTTCCAGGGCCTTTTTGATCACCGGCCAGGGGTATTCGTGGGTTTGGTCATAATGCTCGGCAACCGGTTTGATTTCGTTTTCGGCGAAATCGTGCGCCAGGTCGCGCAGCATCTTCTGCTCGGAAGAGAGCACGAAATTCAACATGATTCACCTCATTACATGTGTTGAAAGGGCGGGGGGAGAAGAGAGGGATAGTGCGGCGATTGTAACATGTGATGACGCACTGCGTCAAAGCCGTTGTCGGCGCGCGCGCGGGTGCGCCGGGCGCTTCCCGCTCGCGGCCATCCCGTGTATAATCGGCCTCATGATCGAACGTTTACGCATTCTTGCCCTCTTTGCCCATCCTGACGATGAACTCAGCGTGGGCGGCGCCCTGGCCCATTACGCCGCGGCCGGGGCCGATATCACCCTGATCTGCGCCACACGGGGGGAGGCGGCCACCATCTACTGCGCCGACTGCGCTACGCCGGAGACCCTGGCCGCGGTGCGCACCGCCGAACTGGCTTGCTGCTGCCGCATCCTCGGCATCGACCGCCTGGAATGGCTGGACTGGCCCGATGGCGGGGTGCAGCAAATACCCCTGGACGTGGCCGTGGCCCAGTTGGCGCCTCGCATCCGCCAATTGCGGCCCCACATCATCGTCACCCACCCCGAACATGGCAATTATCCCCACCCAGATCATATCGGCGTGCACGAGCGGGCCTTGGCCGCGTTCCACGCTGCCGCGGATGCGGCCTACGCCGCGGCGGGGCCTGTCTGGCAGACGCCGAAGTTCTACGTGCGCGCCATCCCCGAATCCGCATTCGACCTGATCCCCGGTTTTCGGGAGTATCGGGTCAACCTGGGCGGCCAGGCCCTGCCCTTCGTCCCCGATCCGGATGAGCAGATCGATTGCAGCATCGACTGCGCCGTCACGGTGGCGAAACGGGTGGAGGGGTGGAAATGTCACCGCTCGCAGCACAATCCCCAGGGCACCTTCAGCGTCATGCCGGAGGAATTGCAAAAGAAGCTTTTCAGCGTCGAACATTTTCGCCTTTTTGCCCACCACCTGCCCGCGCCCCTGGCCCGACACACGGCCTGGGAAGCGGGGCTTTCCCTTGGCCGCCATGACTGACACCACCGATCTCGCCATCAATCTGGCGCATCACCGCGCCTGGATTGCCATTGCCGATCAGTACCTGCGCCAGCGTCCCAAAGCGGATGTGGCCGCGCTGTTGGCCGACATGCTGGAGATGGAGCAGGCATGTGTGGAGGAATTGGCCCATGCTCTGCGGCTGCACGGTGTGGCCCCGGCCCTGATCGAGCCGAACCAAACGTTGGTGCAGCAGGCGCAACTGCGCAGCACCCTCCGCACCCGCATGCAATTCATCGATGTGGGCTTGCAGCGCACCCTGGCCTGGTACGAGCAGCGCCTGCATCAGGCCGAGACCCCGCATCATGCCCTTTGGCAGAGGCTGCACGCCCTGCAAGCTCCCCTCGCCGCCCGCGTGCGCAGCTTGCTCAGCCAGGTCGAATAGACTGCGCCGGTTCTTTTGCCACGAATTCCTGGCCCGCCCACCCACCCACCCACCCAACCAACCAACAAACCAACCAACCAACCAACAAACAAACAAACCACCCTACTTTATAACTGTTCCAAACATCGAAAAAAGGAGCTTTTCCATGACCATCCAAACCATCGGCGTAGTTGGCTGCGGCCTGATGGGCTCCGGCATCGTCGAAGTCAGCGCCCGCTCCGGGTTCAACGTCATCGTGGGCGAACTGAACCAAGAACTGCTTGACCGCGGTCTGTCCCTGATCGCCAAATCCTTTAGCAAGGCCCGCGAACGGGGCAAGATCAGCGCGGAGGAGGCCGAAGCCGCGGTCGCCCGCATCACCGGAACCACCGAGCCTGCAGGCTTTACCTCCGCCGACCTCGTGATCGAGGCCGTCACCGAAGACCTGGCCCTGAAGCAGCGCATCTTCCGCCGGCTGGACGAAGTGCTGCGGCCGGAAGTGATCATTGCCAGCAACACCTCCTCCATCAGCATCGCGACGTTGGCCGCGGCCACCAAACGCCCCGACAAAGTGCTGGGCATGCACTTTTTCAACCCTGTGCCGGTCATGCAGTTGCTGGAATTGGTGCGCGGCATCCTCACCAGCGATGAGACCCTGTCCACGGCCCAGGAGATCGGCCAGCGCCTGGGCAAGACCACGGTGGTGGCCAGAGACAGCCCCGGTTTCATCGTCAACCGTCTGCTCATCCCCTACATCCTCGACGCCATCAGCCTGTACGAGGCCGGGCTGGCCACCAAGGAAGATATCGACAACGCCGTCAAGCTTGGCCTGGCCCATCCCATGGGCCCGCTCACCCTGGCCGATTATGTCGGCCTCGATACCACCCTGGCCGTGGCCAATGTTTTGTTCGAAGAATATGGCGAGCCGCGCTTCAAGGCCCCGCCCCTGTTGCGGCAGATGGTCAGCGCCGGGCTGATGGGCCGTAAATCGGGCCGCGGCTTCTACGACTGGTCGCGTTGATCGGTTGGCTGCGTCATGCCTGTCGCCGCGACGCCCCCGCCCTTTGCCCTGCAATTGGCCCAGATGCGGCTGGCCGCGGCGCCGGCGCTGGCGCTGGATAATTTCACCTGGATCAACAATGTCACCACCGGCGCGGGCCACTGCCGGTTTGCCCACGCCGCGGATCACTGTCTCACCCGGCACACCGGGCTGCCCTTCACCGCCATCGCGGTCGAAGGGCAGCGCCCGGCCACCCTGCGCAGCCTGGCCGCGGCCCTGCTCGATCCTGGTCAGGCTGCCTACACCCTGGCTCCGGCCCGCATCGCAACGCCCCTGGCCGCGGCGGTGCGCATCCGCAGCGCCCAGCTCGAATGGCAGATGCTGTACGAGGGGGACGCGGCGACGCTGGACCCCGGCCCGGCCCGGCTGCTCACCCCCGCCGACCTGCCGGCCATGCTGGCCCTGGCCGCCAGCGATGAGGTGATGGTCTTCAACGCCGATTCATTGCATCGTGGCCATTTCTACGGCCTGTTCGTGGCCGGCGAACTGGCGGCGATGGGCGGTGTGCAGAACCGCCTGCCCGGCTACGCCGAGATCGGATCGATCGTCACCCACCCTGCCTGGCGGCGGCGGGGCTATGCCGGCCACATCGTCGCCGCGCTGCTGCGCCATCTACAGGCCGAGCAGCAGCGTATCTTCCTCTGTCTTTTCCAGAGCAACGTTGCTGCCCGCCGGCTGTATGAAAAACTGGGCTTTACCCTGATCAACGAACTGACTCTACTGCACTGGCAGTTGCCATGACCCTTTTCGACATCCCTCTCCATGCCAGTCTGGTGCATTTTCCCATCGTCCTGCTCAGTTTGGGCGGGATGACGCTGCTCATTTCCTTGTGGCGGCCGGGGTGGTGGGGCGATTGGGGATTTGCCAGCCTGTTGGCGGGGCTGGTCTTCACCGTGCCGGCCGTGGTCAGCGGGCTGATAGATAAAAGCCTGCTCCCGATCGACAGCGCCGCCAACCGGTTGGCCGATCTGCACACCACCGGCATGGTGTTGATGTGGCCCCTGTTTGGCGCCGCGGCCTTCCTGCGCTACATCTGGCGGGATAAGCTGGCCGCGGCAGACAAAAAAGCACGCGTAGCCTTGCTGTTGATCCTGGGCTTGATCTTCCTGATCTGGGCCGGGCACCTGGGCGCGCGGTTGGTGTATGAGATGGGGGTGGGGGTGGGGGACGCGCTGTAACCGCTCCCCCCCTTTCACCTCACCAACCCCCCCAAATCCTCCGCCATCATCTCCGCCGAGATGCCGAAGGGCCAGAGCAGCCGCACCCGGCCCTGATCATCCAGCACCGTCACCGAGGCGGTGTGATCGACCAGATAGCCGCTGGCACCCTCCACCGGCTGGCGGGCATAGTAAATGCCCAGGGGCGTGGCCGCGGCAGCCAGCTCCTCCTCGCTGCCTGTCAGCCCCAGAAAGGTGGGATGAAACGCCGGCGCATACGCCGCCAGCCGCTGCGGCGTGTCTCGCTCCGGGTCCACACTCACCATCAACACCTGCACGCGGGCCGCCTTGCCCTCCTCCAACAGGCGCAGGGCGCGGGCCAGATCCGCCAGGGTCAGAGGGCAGACATCGGGGCAAAAGGTGTATCCAAAATAGAGCACCACCCACTTCCCGCGGAAATCGCTGAGATTGACGCGCTCTCCCGTGTGCGCGGTCAGGGTGAAATCGGTCACCGGCTGCGACGTCTGCAAGATCATGCCATGAAATGTGGGCGGCTGCACTCGCGGCAGGATCACGAAAATCCCCACAAGTATGGAAACTGCTGATACGGCGAGGATGAGTAGCAAACGAGTTTTTATATTCATAAATGACTCGGTTGAGATGAAAAAAATTGATGGTAACAATTCACTTTATTCTGTCATCTTGAGGAGAAATAGCCCAGAAGCAATCCCAAACACTGCTTGAACCCCCAAAAATTGACGAGCTACCTTGGGGATTGCTTCGCTGCGTTCGCAATGACATATCAGGTCAACTGTTACATTTGATGTATGTGCTCAATAAACCGGGGCAAGCCTGAGGCGCAAGCAGCACCAGGCCTCGGCGAGACCGGATAGGATGAGCAAGAGACAAGCAGAGAAGTGCTTG
>JABWBG010000196.1 GCA_013360575.1 Caldilineales bacterium | reverse complement strand
CCCGTTTAGTGCAGAACATGATGTAGTGGTTGTTGATCAGTTCCTCATCGGCGAGGTTTTTGACAATTATGAACGCGCGGATTTTGTCTTCCTTCGGAATGTTCAGCAGGTTTTGAATTACCCTGCCGGCGGTCGCCTTGGCGCCTTCCGGAACCTCGTACACCTTTAACCAGAAGCAACGCCCGCTCTCGGTGAAGAGCAGCAGGGACTGGTGGTTGGTAGCCACGAACATGTGCTCGACGAAATCCTCGTCGCGGGTGCGCACCCCTTGAGCGCCCCGCCCGCCGCGGCCTTGCGCGCGGTATTCTGTTACCGGCGTACGTTTGATATAACCCGCATGGCTGATTGTAATGACCACCTCTTCGTCCTCGATCAAATCCTCGATACTGATGTCAGCCTCATCGATTTCGATACTGGTCCGGCGGGCGTCTCCAAACCGTTCGGAGATTTCGGTCAACTCGGTTTTGATGATACCGCGTTGCAGCATTTCGTCGGCCAGGATGGCTTTGAGTTCGGCGATTTTGCGTTGGAGTTCCTCGTACTCAGCCCGCACTTTGTCGCGTTCCAGGCCGGTGAGTTGTTGCAGGCGCATGGCCAAAATGGCGCGGGCTTGAATTTCGGTCAAGCCGAACCGCTCCATCAGTCCTTCGCGCGCTTCCTCGACATCTTTGGACGCCCGAATAAGCGCGATGACTTCGTCCAGATGATCGAGTGCGATGAGCAAACCTTCCAGGATATGGGCGCGCTCTTTGGCCCGCGCCAGATCATACTGCGAGCGCCGGCGCACGATCTCACGGCGGTGCTCGATGAAGAGATGCAAGGCCCGCTTCAGGCTCAGCAGCCGCGGCTCGCCATCGACCAGACCGAGCATATTGACCCCGAACGTATCTTGCAGCGGCGTGTATTTGTACAGCAGTTGCAGGATCTGCTCCGGCTCCACATTGCGGGTCAGCTCGATCACGAGGCGCATGCCCTGGCGATCCGACTCATCGCGCAGGTCGGTGATTCCCTCCAGCCTGCCCTCGCGCGCCATCTCGGCGATGCGCTCGATCAGGCGGGTTTTGTTGGTCTGATAAGGCAGCTCGGTGACGACGAGGCGGTTGCGGTTGCGGCTCATGGCCTCGACATGCACTTTGGCCTGCACCAGCAGCCGGCCCCTGCCGCCGGCAAAGGCCTTGGCGATCACATCCTCGTGGCCATCCTGCCCCTCGCGGTAGCGGTAGACAATGCCGCCGGTGGGAAAATCGGGGCCTTTGACGTAATACATCAAATGTTCGAGGGTGATCTCCTCCACCGCGTGGTAGTGATCGATCATAAAGGCCAACGCGTCCACGATCTCGCCCAGATTGTGCGGGGGGATGTTGGTGGCCATGCCCACGGCGATACCGCTGGCGCCGTTGACGAGGAAATTGGGCAAGGCTGCGGGCAGAACAGTCGGCTCCGGCAGCGTTTCATCGAAATTGGGGATGAAATCGACCGTTTCCTTCTCGATATCGCCCAGCAAGGCCCCGGCGATCTCGGCCAGACGGGCCTCGGTGTAACGCATGGCCGCGGCGTTGTCGCCATCGATAGAGCCAAAATTGCCCTGCCCATCCACCAGCGGATAGCGCATGGAAAAATCCTGGGCCATGCGCACCATGGCCTCGTAGACCGCGTCATCGCTGTGCGGGTGGAATTTGCCCAGCACCTCGCCGACGATGCGGGCGCTCTTGCGGTGGGGGTGAGAATGGCGCAGGCCCATGCTGTGCATGGCGTAGAGGATGCGGCGATGCACCGGTTTGAGGCCATCGCGCACATCGGGCAGCGCCCGCGCCACGATCACGCTCATAGCGTAATCGAGATACGCCCCCCGCATCTCTTCATCGATATCGACAGGGCGAATATTTCCGATAGTTTCAGGCATCATAATCACAAAACAAGAGTCAATGATTGGTTAGACGATGGACGATGGACGATGGACGATTTTCATCTCATCGCATCACTGAATACTGAATACTGAATACTGAATACTGATCACTCATCACCCATGCGCACGCGTTCCCAGGCGGGGAGATCGGCGTCGTCGTGCAGGCTACGGCGCAGCTCCATGATCTGGTCGCGCAGGATGGCGGCCTGCTCGAATTCCAGCTTGCGCGCGGCCTCCTGCATCTGCTTCTCCAACTCTTTGATCAGGTGCAGGCGCTCGTTGCGGGGCAGCAGGCTGAGCCGCAGCGCCGGGTCGCCGCCGACCGTGTAGACCGGCCCCGGCTCCGCCACCTTCAGCTCGCTGGCCACACGGGCCGTGAGATCGTAGACCGCCTTGACAATCGAACGCGGCTCGATGCCGTGCTCGCGGTTGTAGGCTTCCTGGATGCTGCGGCGGCGGTTGGTTTCATCGATGGCGCGCTGCATCGAATCGGTGATGCGGTCGGCGTACATGATCACAGCGCCATCGAGATGACGGGCCGCCCGGCCCACAGTCTGGATCAGCGCGGTGTCCGAACGCAAAAAGCCTTCTTTGTCCGCGTCCAGGATCGCCACCAGGCTGACTTCGGGCAGATCCAGGCCCTCGCGCAGCAGGTTGATGCCCACCACCACATCGTAAACGCCCAGGCGCAGGTCACGCAAGATCTCGACGCGGTCGAGGGTGTGCACCTCGGAGTGCAAATAATGCACCTTGAAGTTCAATTCGGCCAGATAATCGGCCAGATCCTCGGCCATGCGCTTGGTCAGCGTCGTCACCAGCGCACGCTGGCCCTGGCGGATGCGGCTGTTCAACTCCGCCACCAGATCATCCACCTGCCCTTTGGTGGGCCGCACGTGGATCACCGGGTCCAGCAGCCCGGTGGGGCGGATGATCTGCTGGGCGATCTGCTCGGAGACCTGGCGCTCGAAGGGGCCGGGCGTGGCCGAGACAAAAGTGATCTGGTTGACCAGATCGAGGAACTCTTGAAAACGCAGGGGGCGATTGTCCAGGGCCGAGGGCAGGCGGAAACCATGATCCACCAACACCTGTTTGCGCGAGAGATCGCCGTGATACATGCCGCGCAGTTGCGGTAGAGTCATGTGCGATTCGTCGACAAAGATCAGATAATCGTCGGGAAAATAATCGAGCAGGGTCCAGGGGCGGGACCCAGGTTCGCGGCGGGCCAGGGGCCGGGAATAGTTCTCGATGCCGGAGCAATAGCCCACCTCGCGCAGCATCTCCAGGTCATAGCCCACCCGCTGCTTGATCCGCTGCGCCTCCAGCAGCTTGCCCTCCTGCTCGAACCGGGCGGCCTGCTCCTCCAGCTCCTGCTCGATGTCGGTGATCGCCTCGTCCAGCTTGGCCTGGGGGGTGATGAAATGCTTGGCCGGGTAGATTTCGATCTGCTCGTGCGGGGCTATCACCTCGCCGGTGAGCACGTCCACCTCGGTGATGCGCTCGACCTCGTCGCCCCAGAATTCGATGCGGTAGGCGTGGGTGGCGTAGGCGGGCATGATCTCGAGGGTGTCCCCGCGCACGCGGAATTTGCCGGGCTGCAAACCAGTATCATTGCGGGCGTAATGGATATCCACCAGATGGCGAAGCAGGTTGTTGCGACGGCGCGCCTCGCCCACCCCGATCTCCAGCGCCACCCGGCCATAATCTTCGGGGCTGCCCAGGCCGTAGATGGCCGAGACCGAGGCCACGATGATCACATCGCGGCGGCTGAACAGGGCGGAGGTGGCAGCCAGGCGCAAGCGGTCGATCTCTTCGTTGATCTGCGAGTCTTTCTCGATGTAGGTGTCGGTGCGGGGCAGATAGGCTTCGGGCTGATAGTAGTCGTAGTAGCTGACGAAGTATTCGACGGCGTTGTCGGGGAAGAAATCGCGGAACTCGGCGTACAGTTGCGCAGCCAGGGTCTTATTGTGGGCCAGCACCAGGGCAGGACGTTGCACCGCCTCGACCACCTTGCCCATGACATAGGTTTTGCCCGTGCCGGTAGCGCCGAGCAGAGTCTGATACCGCATGCCCGCGTTCAGTCCCGCCACCAGATCGGCAATGGCCGTGGGCTGGTCGCCGGTGGGTTGGAAGGCAGCATGCAGGCGGAAAGGGGGCATGGGGGGCAGTGTTCAGTGTTCAGTGTTCAGTATTCAGGGGGCAGGGGGCAGGGGGAAACGTGACACGTGACACCTGACACGTGACACCTGACACCTGTCACCCACCCCCTGATACAAAAATTAGAACAAAAGTTCGTTTTATTATACACGGTTTTGCGGGGGATGTCTACAATTTTGCGCACGCGGGGCTGGAATAGGCCGGCAAGCCCGTTCCAGCCCCGGCCATTTCTTGAGGTTGCAGAAACAGGACGCCGCGCATACCATACTCGCTGCCGGCTTTCGCCGGCATCTCCCCGCTCAGGAGGCAGTTGCTCATGGTTACTCGTTTGCTCTTCCCGCGGCGCCGGCTGGTCGTGGCGCTGGCGCTGATGATGCTCATTCTCAGCGCTTGCGTCGACCCCGCGCTCACACCCGCGCCGGCCACCGCCACGCCCACAGCCCCCACCGTCGCGCCGCCAACGCCCACCGATACGCCCCCGGCGCCCACAGAGACGCCTCCGCCCCCCACACCCGCGGCCCTGCTGCCCGCGCCCCTCTACGTCCTCGATGCCGCCGGGCAGGTGCAGCGCCTGGAGGTGGATGGCAGCACGTTGGCGCCAGTCACCCGCGCCGCGGAGGGCGTCACCGATTTCGATGTCTCGCCCGTCACCGGCGCCCTGGCCTATGTCAGCGCCAACGCCCTGCACGTGGCCGGCCCCAACGGCGAAGAGGATCGCATCCTCCTCAGCGCGCCCGCTCTCTCATCCGACCCCGGCGCAGCCCGCCTGCACTCCCTGCACTTCTCCCCCGGCGGCGAACGCATCGCCTTCGCCGGCGATGGCGTCTACGTCATCCCCACCGCCGGCGGCGAGCCTACCCTGGTGCAGGCCAACGATCCGCCGGACAGCCCCGGCGCCGGCACCTATTTCCCCGTGGCCTGGTCGCCCGACGGCAGCCGCCTGCTGATCGAACGCGCCTTCTACACCACCAGCGGCATGCTCCTGGTCAAAAGCATCGGCTTCGACAGCGTCACGCCCCTGGGCAGCGGCTGCTGCGAGCCTAGTTGGTCGCCCGATGGCCGCTACGTCTACCTCTCCGGGCCTTATTATGGTATGCGGGTGGAGCCGGGGCTGCGCCGCCACGACACCTACAACGAAGGCGCCAAGGAAGTGCTGGTCGGCCTCGACCTCAACTCCGATCTGCTCGATCTCTTCCACTTCGCCCGGCTGCTGCCCGATGACCGCCTCTACAGCTTCTACCGCCAGATCAGCAAAGCCGATTACAGCGCGGCCAACGCCATGCCCCCCTTCTTCATGACCCGCAGCGCCGCGGATGGCGTCGGCGAAGTGGAAACCCTGCGCGATGACAGCTACGCGCTGCTGGAAGCGCTCTGGGCGGCAGATGGCAGCGGCGCCGTCATCGCCCCCCAGCCGGCAGATGCCGGCGCGGCCCCGGTGCTGTGGCTGGCCAGCGACAACCGCCCCGCTCAGACCCTGCCGGTCAGCGCGCTCGTCGCCGCCGATCGCCGCCTGCGCTGGGGCGCCACTGCCGCAGCCCTCAGCCGGCTGAGCCTGCGCGCCCAATTCCTGGCCGATACCGGCATCACCCTGGCCCCGGAAGGCACATTCGAAGGCTTCACCGGCGTGGGCATCCTGCCCCTGGCCGGCGGGAGCGAGCCGGTCTGGGCCGTGTACACCCAGGGCATGCGCTCCTACACCGCAGAGACCGATCAACCTCACCTGTTGGCGATCTACGCCCGCGAGGCCGCGGGGTGGCGCCAACTGGGACTGCAAGCGATCGGCGCGGGCGAGGATGCGGGCGATCCAGGCGCGGACTACCTCGGCGAGGGCAGCGTCAGCCAGGCCCCGATCGAGCCCAGCCGCCTGTGGCTGCAAGTGGAAGGGGGCGTGGGCGCGCACAGCGGTACCTACCATCTCTACAGCTTCGCCGAAGAGGGCTTCACCTTGCAGGCGGTGGGCTTCAGCGCCAGCCCCGGCGCCGGGCGGGTGGAGGATATCACCGGCGAGGGCATCGGCGAAGTGCTGCTCGATGCCAGCGATGCTTATGTCTTCTGTTATGCCTGCGGTGTGCGTTATGTCAATACAACTGTCCTGCGCTGGGATGGCGCGGCCATGGCCCCGGTGGAACTGGCATTGCTGCCCGCAGACGAGGCCAGCACGTTGGCCACCCTGAACAACCGGGCCGTGCGGCAGGCACAGCTGGGCCTGTGGAAGGATGCGCTGGACACTGCCGGCCTGCTCGCGGCCCAAAGCATGGCCGACCCCACCGGGATCGTGGCCTGGAACAGCGCCCTCATCACCCTCAACGGCGGCGAAAAGATGCCTCCGCCCCTGGCAGAGGACGCCTTCCCCATCCTGCACGCCCTCTTCTTCGGGGATTACCTGGCGGCCGTGGCCCCCTTCCGCGGCTACGACGCGACCGCGATCTTCGCCACGCCCTCGCAGGTGCTGGTCGATCGGGAAGTGGCCCAGGGGTGGGAGGAGAGCATCGGCCACTGGGTGTTCAGCCTCAGCGGGCCGGTGATCACCTCCGATCTGGCGACGACGGAGACGCGGGCCGCTGCCCACTTCCTGCAGGCCTGGGCCGCGCATCTGCTCGACCCGGCCGACCCCGCCATCGCGCAGAACCTGACCCGCAGCGTAGAGCTGGCGCCCGGCGATGCCCTGTACACCGCGGCGCGGGCCTTGTTCGATTGATCTACGTATGATTAATGATTAAGATTAATGATTAAGATTAATGATTAAGATTAATGATTAAGATTAATGATTAATGGTAACTGTTCACCTGATGTGTCATTGCGAGTGGCCCATCCTGCCGCGGCGGGATGGGCCACTCGCAATGACAAAATAAGGTAAATTGTTACTTTTTTGGTTTGTAAATTACGTAATCATGTAATTATGGTTCGATTTAGATGCGATTGCCGGGCATGACAACCTGCTTCAGCAGCCGAAGCCGCCGAATGAATTCGGCGTCTGATATAAAGAAACCCGTTGAAACGGGTTGCTGATCACGCCATTCTGCCATAACAACCTGCTTCAGCAGGTTTTCGATAACAGACCGTGAATTCATTCACGGGACCAGGGCAATCGCATCTACCTAGAAACTCCCGGCTCCTGCCAGTTTCTTGCCAGAGCGC
>JABWBG010000195.1 GCA_013360575.1 Caldilineales bacterium | reverse complement strand
GCCCAGGCCGCGGCTCTGGGCGCCCAGGCCGCGGCCCGCGCCCGCGCCCGCTATCACCCCGACGCGGTGGCCGCCAACTACCTGCAGACGATCCACGAAGTAATGGCCGGCCAAAACTGATTCGGCGGCCAGCGAGGGCGGGTGATACAATCCCGGCTGCCCACAACTGCGGGAGCACGAACCAAGGATCACACCCACAGCGGAGCACGATCATGACCAAACTCTGGGGCGGACGCTTTGCCGGCGACGCCGACCCCCTCATGGCCCGATTCAACAACTCCATCCACTTCGACGCCCGGCTGTGGGCCGCGGACATCGAGGGATCCCAGGCCTACGCCCAGGCGCTGCAGCAGGCCGGCATCCTCAGCCCAGAGGAGGGGGCGCAGATCAGCGCCGGACTCGACCGCGTGCAGGCCGAATGGGACGCGGATCGCTTCCAGATCCAGCCGGGCGATGAGGACATCCACACCGCGGTCGAGCGCCGGCTGACCGAACTGATCGGCCCGGTCGCGGGCAAGCTGCACACCGGGCGCAGCCGCAACGATCAGGTGGCCACCGATCTGCGCCTCTATCTGCGCACGATGATCGACGAATTGGCCGCGCATCTGGCCGGGGTGCAGCAGGCCCTGCTGGCCCAGGCAGAACGCCATCTGGATCTGATCCTGCCGGGGTTCACACACCTGCAACCCGCGCAACCGGTGCGCTTCTCGCACTGGCTGCTGAGTTTTTTCTGGATGTTGCAGCGAGATCAGGAACTGTTGGCGGGGGCGCGCTCACGGGTGGATGTGCTGCCCCTGGGCGCGGGCGCGCTGGCAGGCACGCCCCTGGCCATCGACCGGCAGGCCCTGGCCGCGCGGCTCGGCTTCAGCCGGGTCAGCCTGAACAGCATGGACGCGGTCAGCGACCGTGATTTCGTGGCCGAATTCCTCTTCTGGGCGGCGATGGTCAGCATGCACCTCAGCCGGCTGAGCGAGGATGTGATCCTCTTTTGCAACCCCCATCTTGGCTTCATCACCCTGGCCGATGCCTACACCACCGGTTCCAGCCTGATGCCGCAGAAGAAAAACCCGGACGCGTTCGAGCTGGCCCGCGGCAAGGCCGGGCGTTTGCTTGGCCATCTCGCCGGCTTCCTGACCACGCTCAAGGGCCTGCCCTCGACCTACAACAAGGATTTGCAAGAGGACAAGGAGCCGCTGTTCGACGCCATCGACACCCTGACGCTGCTGCTGCCGGTGCTCGCCGGGGCCATTGCCACCCTGCAGCCGCAGCCTGAGCGCATGGCCGCAGGGTTGGACGATTTCATGCTGGCCACCGATCTGGCCGATTGGCTGACAGCGCAGGGCATTCCCTTCCGCCAGAGCCATCACATCGTCGGCGAGGTGGTGCGGGCCGCGGAAGCGCGGGGCTGCACCCTGCGCCAGCTCGATCTGGCCACCTTGCAGGCGATTCATCCCACTTTCACCGCCGCGGCCCTGGCTGTGTGGGATTTCGAACGCTCGGTGGAACAGCGCGGCGCCATGGGCGGCACGGCCCTGGCCGCGCTGCGCGGCCAACTCGCGGCCGCCCGCACAGCCCTGCTGCCCGCGCCTGGCGCGTAGGATGCTAAAATCCCTCCCCGTTTTTATCGCAAAGACGCTTTTTTATCGCAAAGACGCAAAGAGCGCAAAGGCTTTTCGCCCCCTTCTCCCCCTCTCCCCTTCTCCCCCTCTCCCCCTCTCCCCTTCCCATGTACACCGCCCATTTTCGCTGTTTTCGTGGCTGCCCCGGCCGCTGGCCCCTGACCGACGTCATCTATACCTGCCCCACGTGCGGCGGCCTGCTGGAAGTGCACCATGATGTGGCGGCCCTGCGCGACCGCAGCGGCGCCGCGTGGAAGCGCGTGTTCGAGGCCCGTTCCGGCACCACGCAATGGCCCTACGGCTCCGGCGTGTGGCGCTACAAGGAATGGGTGGCGCCCATGCTCGACGATGAGAATATCGTCAGCACCTTCGAAGGCAACACCAACCTCTTCTGGGCGGCGCGGCTGGGCGAACAACTGGGCGTGCCCGACCTGTGGGTGAAGCAATCGGGCAACAGCCACACCGGCTCCTTCAAAGACCTGGGCATGACCGTGCTGGTGAGCGTGGTCAAAGAGATGATGACCGTAGGCTCGCCGGTGCGGGCCGTGGCCGCGGCCTCTACCGGCGACACGTCAGCGGCGCTGGCCGCCTATGGCGCGGCCGCCGGCATCCCCACCATCGTCTTTCTGCCGCAGGGCAAGGTCAGCCGGGCGCAGTTGATCCAACCGATCGCCAACGGGGCCATCGTGCTGGCCCTGGACACCGATTTCGACGGCTGCATGCGCATCGTCCAGGAAGTGACGAAGGACAACAGCATCTATCTGGCCAATTCCATGAACTCGCTGCGCATCGAGGGGCAGAAAACGGTGGGGATCGAGATCGTGCAGCAGTTCGATTGGACGCCGCCCGATTGGATCATCCTGCCCGTCGGCAACCTGGGCAACATCAGCGCCCTGGCCAAAGGCCTATCACTGATGAAGGAACTGGGGCTGATCGAGCGGCTGCCGCGGCTGGTGGCGGCGCAGGCCGCGCATGCCAACCCCTTCTATCGCAGTTTTTTGCAAGATTTTGCCGGCAAAACCACCCGCAAAGCCGAGAAAACCCTGGCCTCGGCCATCCAGATCGGGGATCCGGTCAGCTATGAGAAGGCAGTGGCCGCCATCCGCCAGTTCGACGGCATCGTGGAGGAGGCAAGCGAGCACGAGCTGGCCGATGCTGCCGCCCGCGCCGATCGCACCGGGCTGTACACCTGCCCGCACACCGGCGTGGCCCTGGCCGCACTGACCAAGCTGGTGCAGCGGGGCGTGATCCAGCGACACGAACGGGTGATCGTCATCGCCACCGCCCACGGGCTCAAATTCACCTCTTTCAAGGTCGGCTATCACGACGACCAGTTGGAAGAGGTGGAGGCGGCCCTGGCCAACCCGCCCATCTACCTGCCGGCAGAGGTGGATGTGGTCAAACGCACGCTGGACAAACGTTTGGCCCTTGCCCAGGCCTGAGTATCCCCGCGCCGCCCCCGCGTGTGGCGCGCCCCAAGGCGGGAAGGGGAGATAGGCGCTGCGCCATGCCGCGCGCGGCGCCCATCCCCCACCCCGCCTGTGGGTGTGATTACTTGATCTCGGCTTTGGCGCCGCTGGCTTCGAGCTGGGCTTTGGCGTCTTGCGCCACTTCCTTGCTGACCGCTTCCAGAATGGTGGAGGGAGCGCCTTCCACCACATCCTTGGCCTCTTTCAGGCCCAGGTTGGTGAGCGCGCGCACAGCCTTGATCACGTTGATCTTGTTGGCGCCGAAATCGGTCAGCACTACGGTGAACTCGGTCTGTTCTTCCACTTCTTCTTCGACGGCGGCGACGGCGGCGGGCATCATGCCGCCCATCATCATCGGCGCAGCGGCAGTGACGCCCCAGCGCTCTTCCAGCATCTTCTTCAGCTCAGCAGCTTCGAGCAGGGTGAGGCTGCTCAACGATTCGTAGATCTTTTCCAGATCAGCCATGATAGGAACTCCTTTGGGTTTCAGGGGATGGGAATGTGTTGGTGGGAAGGGGGAACAGGCAGCAAGAGCGCCGGCGCTGCTCCCGACGAGGGGATCAGGCGGCGACAGCGTCGCCCCCTTCTTTGTCGATCCGTGCTTGCAACAGGCCGATGAGATCGCGGTGCGGGCCTGTGACCAGGCTGGCCAGCCCCGAGAGAGGCGCGGCAATGGCGCCCAACAACTGCGCCAACTGCACCTCGCGCGAGGGCAGATCGGCCAAAGCAACGGCGCCGGCCGCGTCGATCACCGACTGGCCCAGCACGCCGCCATGGATGACGAAGGCTTCACCCGCTTCCTTGGCGAAATCCTTCAACACCTTGGTGCAGGCGGCCAGGTCTTCGCCCAGAAAGGCAAACCCGACGGGGCCGATCATGGCAGCTGCGGGCACAGGCGCGCCGCTTTCTTGCAGCGCCCGCGACATCAACGTCTTCTTGGCGATGATGAACGTGCTGTCCACCTCGCGCAGATTGCTGCGCAACTTCTGCACTTTGGGCACGGTCAGGCCGCGGTACTCGGCGACGATGATGGCGTGGCTCTGCGCGATCGCTTGCTTGTACGTCTCGATCAGTTCATCTTTGCGTTCTCTTGTGATTGGCAAGTGATATCACCTCCTTTGCCATAAGATTGGGTGACATGCCAGCATCGCGAGCAGTTGCGGAACAAAAAAAGGCCTTCGCAGTGCCGACGCGAAGGCCATGGCCTGAGACCGGAAACCGGACAGGGCTGGGGTTTTCGCCTCGGCAGGAGATTGAGCTCATCGGAGATGAGCGCCTGCTGTCTTCGACGCTGGAATGATGCGGTTGAAAGGTCGCGGTGGGCCGCGGCCAGGGGAAACAGGGGTGGGGGATCAGGCAAGCACGCGCAACTGCGCCAGCGCGTTGGTATCCACGCGCAGGGCCGGGCCCATGGTGGTGGTGATGTAGGCCTTGCGGATGTACGTCCCTTTGCTGGTGGCGGGGCGGTTGCGCAGCACCGAATCGGCGGCCGCCGCCAAATTCTCGACCAGCGCCTCCACCTCGAAGCTGCGCTTGCCAAAGGGAATGTGGATGTTGGCGGTGCGATCGACGCGATACTCGACGCGACCTTTGCGGGCCTCATCGACCACACGCTTGATCTCTTCCGGCTGTACGATGGTGCCGGCCTTGGGGCTGGGCATCAGCCCGCGCGGGCCGAGCACACGCCCCAGCCGCCCGACTTTGCCCATGGCCGCGGGCACGGCGATGGCCATATCGAATTCGAGCCAGCCGCCCTGGATCTTGGCGATCAGGTCATCCATGCCGACGAAATCGGCACCGGCCTCTTCCGCCGCGGTCGCGGCCTCGCCCTCAGCAAAGACGAGGATGCGCACCTCTTTGCCGGTGCCGCGGGGCATGACGACGACCCCGCGCACCATCTGGTCGGCATGGCGAGGATCGACCCCCATGCGCAAATGCAGTTCAAACGTCTCATTGAAGCGCGCAGTGGGGTGCTCCTTCAAAAAGGCGATCGCCTCGCGCGGCTCATGCAGCTGGGCCGCGTCGAACTGGGTGGTAATGGTTTGATAGTTCTTGCCGTGTTTGGGCATGATAGAATCTCCTGTGGTCCTAGCGGGCGCGGGCGCCCTGCCACGAAATGAGGGTGAGGGTTACTCTTCGACAATGCGGATGCCCATGCTGCGGGCGCTGCCCTCGATCTGGCGCATAGCGCCTTCCAGATCAACAGCATTCAGGTCTTTCATCTTGGTCTGAGCGATCTCGCGCACCTGCGCGCGGGTGACCGAACCCACCTTATTGGCAACGGGATTGCCCGATCCTTTGGCCACGCCCGCTGCTTTCTTCAGCATATCGGAAGCAGGCGAGGTTTTGGTGATGAAGACAAAGGAGTTGTCAGCATAGATGGTGATCTCGGCGGGGATGATATTGCCAGCCAAAGCCGCGGTGCGGGCGTTGTATTCTTTGCAAAAACCGACAATATTGATGCCATGCTGGCCCAGGGCAGGGCCAACAGGCGGGGCCGGCGTAGCTTTGCCGGCAGGCAGTTGCAGCGTGACGATCGCTTTGATTTTCTTAGCCATGGGTTCTCCAAAAAAGTTACACTTTTTGTAATTGCAGAAAGTCCACTTCGACCGGGGTTTCGCGGCCGAAGATCGAGATGAGGACGCTGGCCTTGCCACGGGCCAGATCGATGGTATCGACCAAGCCCTGAAACTCGGCAAAAGGCCCGTCGGTCACCCGCACCCGCTCGCCGACCTTGAAATCGATCTGCACGCGCGGTTCCACCGTCTCGATCCGGCTCATGATGCGGTCGACTTCGGCGGCGCTGAGGGGTGTGGGCCGGTTGCCGATGCCGACAAACCCGGTGACGCCAGGGGTGTTGCGCACAATGTACCAACTCTCGTCATCGAGGATCATCTGGACAAGGATGTAGCCGGGGAAGACGCGACGCTCGACCACGCGGCGCTGGCCATCCTTCAGCTCGATCTGTTCCTCGGTCGGGACGATCACCTGGAAGATCTTGTGCGAGATGCTCATCGACTCGACGCGATGCTCCAGATTCTTCTTGACCTTGTTTTCCAGACCAGAATAGGAATGGACAACGTACCAGGCGCGATCATCCTTGATCTCTTCCGGCGCGGCGGTTGGTGAAACAGCCAGATCGACCGGTTCTGCGCTATCATCTATATTTTTTCGTAGGCGTTGATCGGTCGTCTTAGTCACAGAAAAGATCCTAAAAAGGGCGGTAACGCGAACCAGGAAGAAAGCATCCTGTCGATCTCAGATTCGCAAAAGCAATTCCATGATCCAGGAACCGGCGGCATCGGCCACGCCCAGAATGATGGCCATGACCACAGTGACGATAAGCACAATGCCGCTGAGACGAATCCAATCCTCGCGCGTGGGCCAACTCACTTTCGTCAGTTCGGCGCGGGTCTCGCGGACATAGCGCATAATCGGATTGGTGCTGATTTTGGCGGGGGCCTCGGTCTTTACTTTGGCCATGAACGGGAGCGCTCCTGATACGAAGGGACGGAATGAGCGGGAAGAAGAAATCAGCGTAGAAAAAGGGGGAGCGGGTAACAAGTCCCCTACGATTCAAGACACCGCCCCCTGGAAGAGAGACGGTGTCTTGCATGAAAAACAGGCGAGGCAGGACTTGAACCCGCAACCTGCGGTTTTGGAGACCGCTGCTCTGCCAATTGAGCTACTCGCCTATGAGGGGAGAACGCTGTTGCAATGCAACAGGATACCCTATTTGGTTTCGCGATGCAAACGATGCGTGCGGCAGCGCGGGCAGTATTTATTCTGTTCCATGCGCCCGGTTTGCGAGCGCCGGTTCTTGCTGGTGAGATAGTTGCGTTCCTTGCACTCTGTACAGAGCAGGGTGACAAGGACACGATTGCCTTTCTTAGCCACGATGATTAACCGATTGAATAGATGAAAAGATGAGAGAGGGAGGAGCCGCGGTGCCCGCCGGCTCCTCCGGTCAGATCATCAGAAAAGGGAGGGAATCAGTCGAGGATCTTGGTAATGACGCCGGCGCCGACGGTGCGGCCACCCTCGCGCACGGCAAAACGACGGCCCGCTTCCATCGCCACTGGCACCAACAACTCCACCTCGAAGGTGACGTTGTCGCCT
>JABWBG010000194.1 GCA_013360575.1 Caldilineales bacterium | reverse complement strand
GTGGGCGTGGGGGTGCGCGTGGGGGCGGCGTCGGTGGGCAGGGGCGTGGGGGTGGGCGTCGGCGTCGCTGCCGGATCGGGCGTGGGGGTGGGCGTGGCTGTGGGGGTGATGGGGATGACCAGTTCCGCGCCCACTTCCAGGGCGCTGGCGTCGAACAGGCGATTGGCCGCGCTGAGTTGCTCGAGGCTGACGCCGTAGCGGGCGGCGATGGCCCAGGCCGTATCCCCCGACTGCACGATGTGACGGGGACGCAGATCGGGCGTGGGCGTGGGCGGCGGCGGCAGGGGCGTGGGCGTGGCAGAGGGGGACGCGGGCGCGTCCGTGCCGGTTTTGACGATCTGCACTGCCTGTTGGCGCCAATTGCAGCCCGATAGCAGCAGCGCGGCCAGGATCAGCGCCGGTACCCACGCCCGCTTCATGCCGCCCATCTCCCGACATTGCAAGAAGAAAACGATCATCTGAACGATTAAAGCGAATAAACGAGATTATGCGTAAAACGTAAAACGTTAATTATAGCGATAACTTCACCAATCTACCAATCTACTAACCAACTAACCAACTAGCCAACCAACCAACTAACCAACCACTCACAACGGCCAGATGATGGGGATGAAAAGGGAAGAGAGGATCCAGAGCAGGAGGTTGAGGGGCGCGCCGACGCGGGTGAAGTCGAGGAAGCGGTAGCCGCCCACACCGTAGACCATGGTATTGGTCTGGTAGCCGACCGGGGTCATGAAGCTGGCCGAGGCTGCAAAGGTGACGGCCATCAAAAAGGGGACAGGGCTGGCGCCCAAGGCCTGGGCGGTGGAGATGGCCAGCGGCGCCAAGACCACCGCCGTGGCCTGGTTGGACATGGCCTCGGTCAGCATCATGGCCATGAAATAAAAAGCGGCCACCAACAGCCAGGGATGCGAGGGGCCAAGCAGATCGACCACATGATTGGCCAGCCATTGCGCCAGCCCCGAATGCTCCATCGCCGCCTCCAACGAGAGGATGCCGCCCAGCATCACCAGCACCCGCTTGTCCAGGGCAGCGTAGGCCTCATCCAGGTCGATCACGCCGAACAGCACCAGGGCAAACGCGCCTGCCAGCGCGCTGACCATGACTGGCAACAGATCGAAAAAGGTGGCGAGCACCACCGCGGCCATGACGCCAACGGCCCAACTGGCCTGCCGCCGCCGCGCGGGCAGGGGCACATCCAGCAGGAGCAGGAAATCGGGGCTTTGGCGCAGGGCCACCATCGCTTCTGGCCGGCCCAACAGCAGCAACATGTCTCCGGCCATGAGGGACTCGTGTCCCAGCTTGCCAAACACCGGCTGCCCGCGGCGCTGGATGCCCACCGCCACCGCGCCGAACCGCTGCCGGAAGTTGACTTCCTTGAAGGAATGGCCGACCAGGGAGGAATGGGGCGCGACCACGACTTCGGCCAAGGCCACACTCTCCCGCTTCTCCAGCAACTCTGGCGCCAGCTTGCGCAGGGGAGAGATGGCCAGCCCCTCTGATTCCTGCACCGCCAGCAACTGCTGCAGCGGCGCCCGCACCAGGATCACATCGCCGGGGCGGAAATGGCGGGAGCTGCCGGGCAGATGGATGGTGCGGCCCTCGCGCAAGATGTCGAGCACGGTGATGTCGAAACGCGCGCCCAGATCGGACTCGACCAGGCGCTTGCCCACCAGCGGCGACTCCGGCAGCACCACGACTTCGCTCAGGTATTCGCGCACGCCATATTTGTCCAGCAAATTGCCCTCGCCCTGCCGCGCCGGGATCAGCCGCCGCCCGATCAGGAGGATGTAGGCCAGCCCCGCCAGCAGGACGATGATCCCCAGGGGCGTGAAATCGAGCATGCGGAAGGTGTAGACCCCTGCCTTTTGGGCGATCCCGGCCACCAGCAGGTTGGTGGAGGTGCCGATCAGGGTGAGGGTGCCGCCCAACATGCTTGCAAAGGAGAGGGGCATCAGCAATCGCGAGGGGGAGATGTGCAGATCGTCGCCGATCTTGAGCACCAGGGGGATGAAGACCGCCACCACCGCGGTGTTGAGCACAAAGGCGCTGATCAGGGCCACCGTCAGCATCAGGGTGATCAGCAAGCGCGTTTCGCTGTGCCCAGCCGTCTGCACGATGCGTTCGGCCAGTTCGTTGAGGGCGCCGGTGTGTTGTAGGCCCGCGCTCAGCACCAGCATGGCGGCGATGGTGATCGTGGCCGGGTTGACGAATCCCGCCACCCCTTCGGCGGGGGTGATGATGCCGCTGACCATGAGGGCAATCATGACGCCAAGGGCGATGAAATCGACTCGCCAGCGCTCGCTGGCAAAGAGGATCACAGCGGTGAGGAGCAGGGCGAGGACGAGCAGGCCGTCGGAGGTCATGGGGGGGGCGTAGGGTGTGGGGCGTGGGGCGTGCCGGGCATTGTACTGCATCGCCGTGGGATCGCCTCTACGTGTGCGCCCCGAAGGGCTTCTTGGGGATTTCTACGATGGAGGATGGGCGATGGCGGCGCGTGGTGGGGGGCAGTGCGATCAGGGAGTGGGGCGGGGTGATGAGGGCCACGGTTAAGCGGTCGGAGCGCTGCGAGCGCTCCGACCGCTGGCGGCATCCCACCTCCATGCCCCGAAGGGCTTCTTGGGAATTTCTACGGTGGACGATAGACGATGGACGATGGACGATGGACGAAGGCTTTCGCGAATCCGCCTTCGTCTACCTTCGTCCCTCGTCTCAAAGATCCAGCGTCGCCGCCAGCGGATAATGATCTGAGGCGAGGGCGGCGGGCGCGGCGTCGATGCGCCGGCAGAGGCGCAGGTAGGGAACCAGGGGCCGGGAGAGGAGGATGTAATCGATGCGAAACCGGGCGTCGGGCGTCTCATAGGTGGCAGCCTGGCCCGCGCCGGCCAGGATCCAGGCGTCGGTATAGCCGGCCTTGTCCAGCCGGGGCAAGACCTGGGCAGGATAAAGCGCGTCCCAGCCCTGGGCCGCGACCGCGGCTTGCAAGGCCGCCTCGCTGTCATACCCGCACCAATCCGCGGTCGAATAGCTGTTGAGATCGCCCATGAGCACGTGCGGCCGCGCCCGGTCGCGGGCCGTCCAGGTCAGCAGGGCCTGTGTCTGGGCCAGACGCACCGCCTCGCTGCGGGGGTCGAGATGGGTGACATAGAGGGTCAGCGTCTGTTCAGCGCCGGGCAGCAGCACCCGCGCTTCCAGCAGCCCGCGCGGGCTGTGGCCCGCGGGCGCGGGTAGATGGTGCGCGGCCGCGGCCAGGATCGGCCAGCGGCAGAGCAGAGCGTTGCCGAAGCCCTGCGCGGGGCGGTCGAAGGCCAGGGAGAAGGCCTGCGCCTGGCCGAAGGCAAAGTGCATGCCCAGGCGTTCGGCCATGTAAACCAGCGCCGGCTGCCCCAGCGCCGCGGTCAGATGCGGATGAAAGACCTCGTTCAGGCCGATGATGTCGGCCCGGCTGGCCGCAATCACCTCGATCACGCGCTCTACATCCGTGACGCCGTCGCTTCCTTCCCAATAGTGCACGTTGTAGGTGAGGAGGTTCATGGGGGGTGGTTAGTTGGGTGGTTGGGTGGTTGGGTGGTTGGTTAAGTTGGTTTGTTAGTTGGTTGGTAAATTGGTAGATTGGTAGATTGGTGAAGATCGTCCGTCTACCAACCAACCAACGAACTAACCAACCAACCAACTAACCAACTACCCTCCCCCCCACCATCACCATCCCCACCTGGGTTTCGGGGATGGCGGCGGGGTCGCAGGTGAAGGGATCGCGGTCGAGGACGATCAGGTCGGCGAGGTAGCCGGGGGCGATGCGGCCTTGCTGATGCGCCTGGCCCACAGCCGCGGCGGCGTCCAGGGTGTAGGCCCGCACCGCCTCGGCCACGGTCAGGCGCTGCCGCGGATACCACCCCCCGGCCGGATAGCCATCCACCCGCTGCCGGGTGACCGCGGCGTGAATGCCCAGCCAGGGGTTGGGGTCGGCCACCGGCGCATCCGAACCAAAAGCCAGCAGCGCGCCCCCGTCCAGCAAATCACGAAAGGCATAGGTGTTGGCCCCGCGCGCGCCCCACAGCCGGTCGGTGTTGACCATGTCATCGGCGCAATGGATCGGCTGCACCGAAGCGGTGAGGCCCAGCCCGGCCAGCCGCGGCAAATCCGCCGGCTGGATCGTCTGCACATGCTCGATGCGATGGGGCAGGCTGGGCGGGTTCTCGGAACCGCGGGCCAGCGTCTCCTCGAAAATGTCCAGCACCTCGCGGTTGGCGCGGTCGCCGATGGCGTGGATGGAGATGGCGAGGCCGTGGCGGTGCGCCTTGCCGATCACAGCCGCGACTTCGGCGGGCGGGGTGAGATACATGCCGGTATTGCCCGGCTCCCCCTCGAAGGGGGCCAGCATCCAGGCCGTGCGCGCGCCCAGCGAGCCATCCGCAAAGAGCTTGACATGCCCCAACCGCACCCATTCATCCCCGAAACCGCTGCGCAGCCCCAGGGCGATAAGGTGATCGATGTTGCCGGCCTCGATATTGCAGGTGATGCGCAGGGGCAGGCGGCCCTGATCGCGCAGGCGGATGTAGCGCTGCAAGGCCAGCGGCCCCTCTTCGTGATGATCCTTCATGCGCTGATCGTGGATGGCCACGATGCCCAGGCGATTCAAATCCGCGGCCACAGCCAGGATGGCGGCCTCGGCCTGGGCTGTCGGGGGCTGGGGGATGGCGCGGCGCACCAGATTGATGGCCAGTTCGCGCAGCACGCCGGTGGGTTGGCCCTGTGCATCGCGATCGATCACGCCGCTGGGCGGATCGGGCGTGTGCGCGGTGACGCCGGCCGCGGCCAGCGCCGCGCTGTTGGCCACAGCTGCGTGCATATCGGTGCGCCAGAGCAGGGCCGGCCGCGCCCCGGTGATCGGGTCCAGATCGTGGCGGGTGGGGAAGCGCGGCTGCGGCCAATCCACCTCCCGCCAGCCAAACCCCAACGCCCAGGCCCCCTCTGGCAGGGTGGGCAGATACGCGGCCACCTGCGCCAGCAGCGCCTCCAGGCTGGCCGCGGCGTAAAGGGACATCTGCCCCCGCCGCCAGGCCATGTCGTGAAAATGGATGTGGCTGTCGCAGAAGCCGGGCAGGGTCAGAGCCCCGCCCAGATCGTAAACCATCGTCTCGGGCCGGGCCAGGGCCAGGATGTCGGCGTCGCGGCCTACCGCGGTGATGCGGCCCTGCGCGATGGCAACTGCCTCGGCCCAGGGCTGGCCGGGGATCTGCGTGTAGATGCGGGCGTTGTACAAGATGATCGGGAGCATGGCAAGGATCAGAATGGGGAGGAGAGGAACAGGTGTGCCCAATCATACGGGGCGCGGGGCGATTGGGCAAGGGCAGGGGGGAGGGGGCAGTATTCAGTATTCAGTATTCAGTATTCAGTATTCAGTATTCAGTATTCAGTATTCAGTATTCAGTATTCAGTATTCAGTATTCAGTGGGCAGGGGGCAGGGGGCAGGGGGCAGGGGGCAGGGGGCAGTCGAACGATCGGGCTGGGTTTGTTAGAATATGCCGCCGAATGAATTCGGCGTCTGATACAAAGAAATCCGTTAAAACGGTTTGCATATGACACAATTCTGCCATAACAACCTTCTTTAGAATATGCCGCCGAATGAATTCGGCGTCTGATACAAAGAAACTCGTTAAAACGGTTTGCATATGACGCCATTCTGTCATAACAACCTGCTTCAGCAGGTTTCTGATAGCAGACCGTGAATTCATTCACGGGGCGGCGTGGTTAGCCGATGCCGCCGGAAATCGCCGCCGAATGAGAGCCGCCGAATATGCCGCCGAATGAATTCGGCGTCTGATACAAAGAAACCCGTTAAAACGGGTTATGAATGACGCCATTCTGTCATAACAACCTGCTTTAGCAGGTTTCTGATAGCAGACCGTGAATTCATTCACGGGGCTAATAGCAGACCGTGAATTCATTCACGGGGCTAATACCAGACCGCGAATTCATTCACGGGACTGATAGCAGACCGTAAATTCATTCACGGGGCTGATACCAGACCGTAAATTCATTCACACGGAGCCTGGTGCAAATGGGTCAGTGCCAGGAGGCGCCGACTCCGCTAACTCATTTTATACACACCCGAAAAATTTTTCGCCCCGGCTGGATTGTCTGCCCCACTCGCGCTATACTCAGGGCCACTCCCCCTCTCCCCTCTCCCCTCTCCCCTCTCCCCTTCTCCCCTTCTCCCCTCTCCCTCTCCTCACGATGTCACAGCCCCGCCCCCTCACCATCGGCATCATCGACTATCTCAACGTCGAGCCGCAATACTACCGGCTGGAAGAGCGGTTGGCCGGCCAACCGGTGCGCTTTCGCCGCGGCGTTCCCACCGAACTCAACCGCAGCCTGGCCGCGGGCGAGATCGACCTGGCCCCGATCAGTTGCATCGAGGCCGCCCGCCTCGCCCCCCAGGTCGCCATCCTGCCCGATCTCTCCATCGCCACCATCGGCGCGGTCAAAACCGTCATCCTCTTCAGTTGGATGCCCGACCCGCGGGAGTTGGATGATGTGCGCATCGCCCTCTCCAACCAATCCGCCGCCTCGGTGGAGTTGGTCAAGATCCTGGCCCGGCATTTCTGGCGGGTGCAGCCCCGCTACAGCACCGAGCCGCAAGACCTGGAGCAGATGCTGCGCCGCGCCGCCGCCGCCCTGCTGATCGGCGATGGCGCGCTGATCGAGTCCGCGCACCGCCGGCCCATCCCCGGCCGCGGCCAGCCCTACGCCTTCGATCTGGGCGACGAGTGGCTGAAATGGACCGGCCTGCCCTTCGTCTTCGCGCTGTGGGCGGCGCGACGCGACGCCCTGCCCGCCATCGCCGACCTCGGCATCGCGCCCGCGCTCTACGCTAGCAAAGCCGAGGGCCTCGCCCACATCCCCGAGATCGCCCAGGCCTACGCCCCCCGCCTCGGCCTGCCCACCGGCGTGCTCACCAAATACCTGCACGACCTGCGCTACGACCTCAGCGAGCGCGACCGCGCCGGCCTGCTCACCTACTTCCGCCTCGCCCTGCCCGGCTTCGACCCGGCCAGCCTCTCCTGCTGGCGCCCAGAGCAGGGCATCCATCCCCTGTTCCAGGGCATCACCCCGGCCGAACTGGCCCTCGCACCCTGACCGGGCCTGCCATGAATCGTCTCCTGCTCCTGCTGACCGTGCTGCTCCTCGGCGCTTGCGCCGGCCCCCGCCCCGCGCCGGCCCCCGCCCT
>JABWBG010000193.1 GCA_013360575.1 Caldilineales bacterium | reverse complement strand
CGCCACCCCCGCGGCCGCGGCCCGCGGACGCGGACGCGGCCCCCCTGCCCACCGCCTCCAAGACCGAGCGGGCAGCAGAAGAATTTCTGGGCCGCCGCGCCCACATCCCCTATCGCATCGTCGTCGTCCTCCTGGCCAGCCTGCTGGTGCTGGCCGCCATCTACGATGAGCCGACCCTGCACCTGACGCCCATTTTCCTGTTCGGGGCGCTGGCGGTGCTTTCGGAACTGTTCACCGTGCGCATGTTCGGCTCCAGCTCCCTTTCGGTGGCCGCGGCCGCCGTCTTTGCCGTGGCTTTTCTGGATGGCGTCACCGGCGTGGCCATTGTCAGCGCCCTCATTGCCCTGGTGCAGTGGCTGCGACTGAAACCCGCGTTCTACAAAGTGCCGCTGAATTGGGCGGCCCACACCCTGGCCGGCATCGTCCCCTATGTCATGATCCGTTTCACCGGCCTGGAGATCAGCGTGGCCAATCTGGCGGTGTTGATCCTTCCCACCCTCCTCGCCGCTCTGGGCTACTATCTGGTCGAGACCAGCATCGTCGCTGCCGCCATCAGCCTGGCCCGGCAACGGCAGAGCATCCTCGCCACCTGGCAGGAGCATTTTCAATGGCTGGCCGAGCATTATCTGGTGCTGGGCATCATCGGCCTGTTCCTGGCTGTGGCCTGGACGGCCATGGGCGCGGCGGGGGTCTTCGTCTTCGCCCTGCCCCTGGTGATGATGCATTATGTCGAGCGCCAATACACCAGCCGCACCGAAAAAAGCGTGCTGGAGCTGCGCCGCCTGAACGAGGAACTGGCCGCGGCCAACGCCGAGGTGCGCGCGGCCAGCGAATCGATCCAAAAATTGAACGAAGAACTCTTCCTGGTGCTTTCCAAGGCGATCGACGCCCGCGACCCCTACGTGCTCGGCCACGCCGCCCAGGTGGCCGAATACGCCACCCTCATTGCCCGTGAGCTGAATCTCTCCGACGAACAGACCGAGTTGCTGCGTCAGGCCGGATTCCTGCACGACATCGGCAAGATCGGCATCTCCGAGATCGTCCTGCACAAGCCCGACCTGCTCACCCCCAACGAGTACGAATACGTCAAAACCCATGTCACCATCGGCGCCGACCTGCTGCAAGCCAGTCAGAGCCTGCGCCCCCTCGCACCCTTCATCCGCTACCATCACGAGCGCTGGGATGGCAGCGGCTACCCGGAGGGGCGCAAGGGAGAGGAGATCCCCCTGGGCGCGCGCATCCTGGCCGTGTGCGACGCGGTAGAAGCGATGATCTCCGAGCGCACCTACAGCCCGGCCATGTCTTTCGACGCCGTGATCGCGGAGTTGAAACGCTGCTCTGGCGCGCACTTCGACCCGGAGGTGGTGGAGGCGCTGGTGCGGGTGTTGCAACGAGATGGGGAACGGGTGTTGGTCGATTCCAGCCGCACAGTGGCGCAGCGCCGCACCCTGGGGCGGTTTGGGCCGACTCCCACCCCCGCCCCTTCTTGACCCCCGGCCTTGGGCCCCGGTCCCGCTTGATTGCCTTTCGTGCCACTTAACCGCTATCATCCCCCCACCCCCCTTGCGCAGCGGCAGCCCCGCTGCCCCCACCCCCCTATGAGACCCCTATGAACCTGCAAGAGATCAAGGGCATTGGCCCCAAAACCGCCGAAAAACTGCTCGCCGGCGGCATCCAAACCTTTTCCCACCTGGCCGCGGCCACGCCGGAACAGCTCGACGCCATCGTCCAGGCTCCAGATTGGCGCAAACCAGATTATGCCGGTTGGATCGAGCAGGCCCGCAATCTGGCGCCAAAAACCCATCCCCATCAGGCCGAATTGCAAGCATTGGTGGCCGAACTCAACCAGTTTGCCACGGATCTGCAAAAGCTGGCGCCCGATTTCACCGTCCCCGCCTTCTCGCCGGCGCGGCTGCGCGCCCTGCTGCGCCAGAATGTGGATCGTTTTGCGGCGGGTACGCAACTGGGCATGCTGCGCGACCTGCAAACCATGCTGGAGGAAACCCCGCCGGAGGAGTTCCTCAACATCGAGACCTGGAAAGGGCTGTGGTTCACCCTCAACTATCTGCTGCAACAGGAGGCAGGCGAGCGCCGCGATCAGATCGGCTCCCGGCTGCGCGGCCTGCCCGGCCTGGGCGCGGTGGCCGACCTGCGGGAGATGTTGTCCGGCACCCCGCCGGAAGAATTCCTGAAGCTGGAGACCTGGAAAGGCATGTGGTTCATCGCCAATTATGAATTGCAGCAGCAGGCCCAGAGCCTGAAGCAGCGCCTGTTGGGATCGGAGGAGTAAAAGATCCCCGCCAGAGCGCGCGCTCCTATCCCATGATCTGCATCACCCCCACGCAAGCGCGACGGCTGGCCGTGGCCAAACAGCGGCTGGCCGCGCCTGGACTGAATTCGCCGCCGCCGCCAGCGGACGCCGCCGGCATCCTCGATCTATGCCGCGGCCTCGGCTGCGTGCAGATCGATCCCATCCAGGCGGTGGAGCGCACGCAATATCTGACGCTGTGGAGCCGGCTGGGGCCTTTCGACCGCCGCGCCCTCGACCATCTGATCTTCAGCGAAAAGAAACTGTTCGAATATTGGGCGCACGCAGCTTCGATCGTACTGACCGAGAATTACCCCATCCACCGCAATCAGGCGCAGCGTTGGCGGGAGAACATCGCCGCCGGGGGCAGCAATGACTGGGAGCGGCGCGTCAGCGCCTGGTTCCAGGCCAACGCCCCCTTCCGCGAGTATGTGCTGGCGGAGATGCGCCAGCACGGGCCGCGGGCGTTGAGCGATCTGGAAGACCGCTCGCAGGAAAACTGGGTGTCGAGCGGCTGGAGCCATGGCCGCCGCGTGGCCACGATGGTGCAGATGCTGTGGGAGACAGGCGAGGTGATGGTGGCCGCGCGCGCCGGATCGCAGAAAAAATGGGCGCTGGCCGAGCAGTGGCTGCCGGAGCACACCGCGCAGCCGCCCCTGCCGCCGGCAGAAACCACCCGCCGCGCCATCCTCATTGCCCTGCCCGCGCTGGGCGTGGCCACCGTCAAGCAGATCCGCAATCATTTCACCCGCGGTTTCTATCCCGAATGGGAGGCGGTGTGGCCCCGTCTGCTGGCCGCGGGCGTCATCCAGCCGGTGGAGGTGGCGGGCTGGCCGGGCGAATGGTTCATCCTCGCCGAGGATCTCGATACGCTGGCCCAGATCGAGGTCGGCTGGCAGCCCCGCACCACCCTCCTCTCCCCCTTCGACAACCTCATCGCCGACCGCGAGCGCACCGAGCAGATGTGGGACTTTCGTTACCGCATCGAGATCTATGTGCCGCCGGCCCGGCGGGAGTATGGTTATTATGTGCTGCCTATTCTGCACGGCGACCGGCTGATCGGCCGCATCGATCCCAAAATGCAACGCAAGACCCGCACGCTGCACGTGCAGGCCCTCTATGCCGAGGCGGACGCGCCGCCCGCGGCCGGGCCTGCCGTGGCCGCGGCCCTCGCCGATCTGGCTGCCTGGCTGGGGGCCGCGGCTGTCGTCTATGAGGCGCCGCCGCCGGCGATCTGGCGGGACGCGTTTTGACGGGGCAGGGGCAGGGGATCAGGCGCCGAAGCGGATCAGACGGTCGGCAAAGCCCATGGCCCAGGGGATGATCTCGGTGGCGTGGAAGAGGCCCATGGCCCCGCCCTCGCTGGCCCGCTCGCCAAAGGTGAGGGCGCTGTCCGGCATCACCTGTGCGCCCCAGAACAGGGTGGGCACGGGGTGATGGCTGTGGCTGCGCAATTTGGCCGGGGTGCTGTGGTCGCCGGTGACGATCAGCACCGCCGGATCCAGGGCCAGCAGCGCCGGCAGGGCCGCGTCCACCGCCTCGATCTCGTGGACTTTGGCCGCGAAGTTGCCATCTTCGCCATAGCTATCGGTCTTTTTGATGTGGATGAAGAAGAAATCGTAGTCGTTCCACACGCGGGCCAGCGCCGCGAACTCGTGCTGCGGGCGGTCGCCCGCGAACTCGATCACTTCCATGCCCACCAGTTTGGCCACGCCCTTGTACATGGGGTAAACGGCGATGGCCGCGGCCCGCAGTTGGTAGATGTCGGGGAAGCGGGGCAGGCCAGGGTCATGCGCCAGGCCGCGCAGGTTGAGGGAGTTGGCCTGCGGTTCGTCGGCGAGGAGGGCGCGGGCTTGCGCCACCCAGGCGTTCACCAGCCGGGCGGTGTGCGCGCCCTCTGGCGTTCCGCTTTCATCGGTCACCGGCAGGGGGGGCTTGCCCGCGACCAGGGGGTCGGTCTCGGTCAATTTGCCGCCCAGGCCCGGCCCGCGCAGGATCAGGGCGAAGCGATGTTCTTTGACCGGCTGCACGAAGACTTCGTAGCCTTCCGCTGCCAGGCTGGTGTGGGCCTGGAGCCGGGCGCACAGCCGCACGCATTCTTCGGTGCTGATGCGCCCGGCCCGGCGGTCGCTGATCCGCCCCTGAGCGTCGACGGTTGCGAAATTGCCGCGGGCGGCCAGATCGTGGGGGCCGAGGTCGAAGCCGATGCCCAGCGCCTCCAGCACGCCCCGCCCGATCTCGAAGCGCACCGGATCATAACTGAAGAGGCTGAGGTGGGCCGGGCCAGAGCCAGGGGTGACGCCAGGTCGCACGGGGATGGAGCGGCCGGAGCTGCCCTCACGGGCCAGGCGATCCAGATGGGGGGTGTGTGCGGTTTCCAGTTCGGTGCGGCCATCCGCCTGCAAAGGCAGGCCGCCGAGGCCGTCCATCACCAACAAAACGATTTTTTGGTTATTTTTTTGAGCCAGATGTCGATAAACAGCATGATCGATCATGGTATCACCGATGTGTCAGGCGGCGCAGCGCAGGGCGCTGACGCAGAAAGGGGGATGGACGAGCGTTCGTCCATCCCCCTTGGGCTGTGAGATGTACGGGAACCTAGACGAGCGCCTTCTCGGTCTTGGCGTCGAAGATGTGCATGTTGTCCATGCCCACGTTGAATTCAACCTCTTCCCCGGCATGTACGCGGGTGCGGGGGTCGACGCGGGCGACGAATTGCTTCTTGCCGGTGAGGCCGTAGACGAAGATCTCGTTGCCCATCAACTCGGTCACATCGACCTTGGCCCTGAGCAAGGCGGGGGTGATGCTGGGTGGGGTGAATTCGGCGGAGTGGATGTCATCAGGACGGATGCCGAAGATCACTTCCCGGCCGCGGTATTGGCGCAATTGCTGCGTCTTCTCCGCCGGCATCAGCAGGCGGAAGGAACCGCCATCCACCATCAACTGCCCATCTTGCTCGACCAGGGTGGCGTCGAAGAAGTTCATGCTGGGGCTGCCGATGAAGCCGGCCACGAACACGTTGTCGGGGCGGTTGTACAGGTTTTGCGGGGTGTCCACCTGCATGAGGATGCCATCCTTGAGCACGGCGATGCGGCTGGCCATGGTCATGGCCTCCACCTGGTCGTGGGTGACGTAGATGAAGGTGGTGGCGAGCTGCTGGTGCAGGCGAGAGATGTTGGCGCGGGTCTCAACACGCAGCTTGGCGTCCAGGTTGGAGAGAGGCTCGTCGAAGAGGAAGACTTGGGGGTGGCGCACGATGGCGCGACCCACAGCCACGCGCTGGCGCTGGCCGCCGGAGAGGGCCTTGGGCTTGCGATCCAGCAGTTGGCTGATGCCCAAGATCTCGGCGGCTTCCTTGACCTTGGCATCGATCTCGGCCTTGGGCGTTTTGCGCAGCTTCAGCCCGAACGCCATGTTGTCGTACACACTCATGTGCGGGTACAACGCGTAGGACTGGAACACCATGGCGATGTCGCGATCTTTGGGAGGCACATCATTGACCACGCGATCTCCGATCTTGATCGTGCCTTCGCTGATCTCTTCCAGGCCGGCCAACAGGCGCAGGGTGGTAGATTTGCCGCAGCCGGAAGGGCCAACATAGACCATGAATTCCCGATCGGCGATGTCGAGGGAGAGATTGTTGACGGCGACGACATCGCCCCAACGCTTGTACACATTTTCGTAGGTTACACTGGCCATCAGAAACTCCTTGGTAGGGGTTGTACGCCTGGCTCGTCAGCAGAACTGTGCGGTCGCCGGTACGGAGTTGGATGCCGGTGGGTAGGGGTACTGGCCCTGGAGCCACCGTGGCCTTCACATCCTTGCAGCCTCCGGGGGCGGGCATAACGCCGAAACCGTCTGGGCGGCCAGACAAAGAGGGGTTAAAACAAGAAAACGCGCGGGCGATGGTATACCTTGCTCGCGGTGGGCGAGTGCACACACCCCGCGTTCGTGTGCGATGCCGAACCTATGCCGGCGATTGGGATCGATCCAGAAGACACCTCCTTGGCGACAGCGAGGAATGGGGGTCGGGTGATACGATGCCGGGATTATACGCCACACCCGCAGCAGTTGCCAAATGAGGGCTTGGGGGCTGGCAGATCCCCCTGTAGTTTTTAATGATTAATGATTGTTTGCATGTAATGATCGCTGATTAATCATTAATCATCAATCATTAATTTTTTAATCATCAATCGATGACGCGAGTCCGCTCCCCCCCTTGCGCGGGGGAGATTTTCGTGGTATGCTGCCCATGACGCACTGCGTTATGAGGTTACGATGAACGAATCACACCACGTTTTCACCACCGACGCCGGTTTGCAGGTGCGGGTGCGGCCCCTCTATCCCGATGACGCCCCCTTCCTGATTGATATTTTCGCGCATCTCGGCGTCGAAAGCCGTTATCTCCGCTTCCACCGGGCCTTCTCCTCCCTGCCCACCCACCAGATCGTGGGCGAGGCCACGGCCATTGCCCAGACCACCTGGCGTCATGGCCGGGGGTGGCTGGCCTTTGCCGACCTGCCCAATGAGCCGGACGCGGCGGTGGGCGGGGTGCGGTGGGTGCGCACCCATGGCGACGAGGCCGAGATCGCGCTGACGGTACGGGACGACATGCAGGGGCAGGGCATCGGCCGTGAATTGCTGCGCATTGCCGTGGAGCAGGCCCGCGCCGACGGCATCCACACCCTCACCGCCGTGGTGCAGGCCAACAACCGCGCCATCCAGCGCCTGCTCGGCGCCTCGCCCTGGCCGGTGCAGCGCAGCATCCACGCCGGCGAAATGTTTATCGCGGTGGATCTGCGCGGGGCCGAGTCGTACGCGCTGGCCTGAAGCGTGGCCGCAGCGAGCGTCGCCTTCCTCTCCCTCGCCGCCTGCCCATGTCCCGCCTCCATCTGTTGGTGTTGTTGCCGGTCTCGCCCTTGCCGGTTTTTTCCGGCGGGCGACTGCGCATGCTGGAAGTGCTGAAGCGGCTGGCCCCGCGCCACGATGTGACCGTGGTCAGCTTTTGGCGCACCGAGGAAGAACGGGCCGGCTTGCGCACACTGGCCGCGCGCTGGCCGCTGGAAGTGATCGGCGTGCCCTACACCAGCCCGGGGCGGGGAAGGGCGCTGCCCGCGGCCGCGGCGTGGCGGCTGCACGGCATGG
>JABWBG010000403.1 GCA_013360575.1 Caldilineales bacterium | reverse complement strand
GCTGGCCGGCGAGGGCGAGACCGCTGGCGGCCTGAATCAACTGATCTGGCAGGGGGTGACGCAGGCGCAGCAGGCAGCCGGGTTCGACGTGACCGCGCAGCGGGTGGCGAGCGCGCCCGCGGGCGGGGAACACTTGCCCACCCTGACCGCGGCCGGCTACGATCTGATCGTGGCCGCGGCCGAGACCGTCACAACTGCGGATCTGCGCCGCTTTCCACAGCAGACGTTTGTGCTGGTCGGCGCCGACGCCGGACTGCCGCACGTGCTTTCCCTCACCTTCGACCTCACCCAGCCCGCGTTTCTGGCCGGCTATCTGGCCGCGGGCGTCAGCGCCAGCGGCGTCGTCTGCACCCTGGCCGCCGAGGCGACGGCAGCGCATCGGGCCACGATGGCCGCGTTTGCAGCAGGCGTCGAGCAGTACAACCGCCAGTGGGAGGCCGAAGTCTTGCTGCTGGGGTGGGACGGCCGGGGCGATCAAGGCGCGTTCGTGGGCAGCCAGGATGCCGCGGCCCTATCGGTCCTGGTCGAGCTGCTGCTGGGCAGCGGCTGCGATGTGTTGTTGCCGGTGGGCGTGGCCGATCTGCGTCCGACGGCGGCGGCCGTGCACGCCCGCGGCCGCGCCCTCATCGGTGGGGATGTGGATGGCTATCTGCTGGCCCCCGAATGGGGCGCGGCCTGGTTGACCTCGCTGCAACGCCATGGGGACATGATGGTTTTGGCGGCGGTGCAGGGCCTGGCCGCGGGGCAAATGCATCCCGGCGGCGTGCAGGTGGGAACCCTGGCCAATGGCGGCGTGGGCCTGGCGCCCCTGCACCAGTGGGAAGAGCGCACGCCCGCAGCCCTGCGCGCCGAATTGACCCTCCTGCAAGAGGCCCTGGTGCAGGGGCATCTCGAAATCAACCCCTCGCCCTGATCTTTTCCCTTCCCCTTCGCCCCTTTGCTTTTGGGAGGATTCCTACGTATACTTGGCCCTGGCAGAGCAATCGACCCTCTGCATCTCCACCCTTCCCCCTACAACCCTTTTTTCACCCTGTTGTACGGCTCTCTCTCAAAGGAGGAGAAGACCCCATGACCAAGCGACTCATCCTCTTACTCAGGAGAAGACCCCATGACCAAGCGACTCATCCTCTTACTCACCATCCTGCTCGTGAGCGGGCTGGCGCTGGCAGCTTGCGGCGGCGGCGCCACCCCCACCACAGCCCCTGCGCCCACCACGGCCCCTGCGCCGACGAAAGCGCCGGAGCCGACGAAAGCGCCGGAGCCCACCCCCGTGCCCGAAGCCAAGTTCCGCGTCGGCATGGTTTCCGATGTGGGCGGCGTCGATGACGCCAGCTTCAACGAAAACACCTGGAAAGGCTTGCAAGACGCCGCCGCCGAACTTGGCGTCGAAGCCACCTTCCTGGAATCACAGTCCCAGGCCGACTACGAACTGAACATCACCGAATTCGCCGAGCAAGGCTACGACATGATCATCACCGTCGGCTTCTTGCTGGGCGACGCCACCTACAAAATGGCGGCGCAGTATCCCGATGTCAAGTTTGCCATCGTCGACTACCCCTCGGACCCCAGCCTCACCAACCTGGCCGGCATCCTCTTCAACGTGGATGAAGCCAGCTTCCCGGTGGGCTATGTGGCCGCAGCCGCAGCCGACCAGAACGACCCGGCCGACCCGCAAGTGGGCTACATTGGCGGCATGCAGATTCCGCCGGTGGAGCAGTTCATCGTGGCCTACGAAGAGGGCGTGAAGTACTACAACGCCAAGTACGGCAAGAAGGTCAAGTTCACCGGCGTCTATGTGGGCGATTTCGAAGCGCCTGACCAGGGCAAGAACCAGGCCAACAGCCTGATCGACGAAGGCGTGGACGTGATCATGGGCGTGGGCGGCAAGACGGGCAACGGCGGCATCGCTGCGGCCAAGGAACGGGGCAAACTGGGCGTGGGCGTGGATGTCGACCAGTACTTCACCCTGCCCAACGAGAAGGACATCCTCGTCACCAGCACGCTGAAGCGCCTGGACAAGGCTGTGTTCAACACCATCAAGGCCGCGGTCGAAGGCGCCTTCCCTGGCGGCAGCAACTACATCGCCACCCTGGCCAATGAAGGCGTGGGCGTCGGCCCCTTCCACGATCAGGAAGCGCTGATCCCGGCCAACGTCGTGACCGACCTCGCCGACATCCAGGCCAAGATCATCGCCGGCGAACTCTGCACCGGCTGGCCAGAGCCTTGCGCC
>JABWBG010000192.1 GCA_013360575.1 Caldilineales bacterium | reverse complement strand
GGGCGGCTTCGTGCGCAGCATCCCCCTGGCGCCGGCGGACCTGACCGTGGCGCGGCTGCGCAGCCGCTTGCAGCCCTGCTATCTGCCCCGCTGGCTGGTGGATGCCAGCGTCGCGGCCCGCTGGCAGGCCGAGGCCGGCTTCGATTACGAGATCGTCAGCCACGAGGAGCAATTCGAGGGCGAGCGCAAGCAGTGGCGTTCGCAGCAGGTGCGGGAGACGCGCATACGCTGGGAGCCACGGCTGGGCCAATTGCAGCGGCGCTATGAAAACGCGGCGGCGCCGGCGTTGGAGGAGGATGCGCTGACGCGCCGGCAGCTGGGTGAGTTTGCAGTCGATGCCGCCCTGCCCTACCGGCCCGCACATCTGGCGCAGGCCGTGGCCGCGCTGCCCAACCGCAGCCCCGAGGATGCCTGGAACGACGCCCGTCCCCATTTCGAGCAGCGGGCGCAGGCCGAGTGCCAGCAGGCCGCGGCGGCGCAGCACCTGCGCGCGTTCCGCTGGGCCCCGCGCTTCAGCAACCTGCACTGGACGCAACTGCTGCTGCCGGTCTATGCCACGCACTACCAGGATGAAAAGGGACAGTATCGCCCCATCCTCATCCACGGACAGTCGGGCCAGGTGCACGGGGAACGGCGAGCATCGCTGGCGCGCGCCACGCGCATCGCCCTGATCGTGGGGGTGCTGGCCGCGGCGGCGCTGCTGGCCGGTCTGGCCCTGATCCTGAGCAGCCATTTCCTGGGGGTGAACCTGCCGCCGGTGCTGGGCGCGGGCGCGCTGTTGCTGGGCGCGGCCCTGGCCATCGCCGCTCTGGCGCCGCCGATCGTGGTCTGGGTCTTCAATCGCGGCCAAAACCGGGCCGGGCCAGGGCTTTTTGCCAGGTAAAAAGCATGATTCCACGCGTCTTTCCTCTGTGGCTGCCCCTGCGCCTGGCCATGATCCTGGGCGGCGGCGTCATCGCTCTCTACGGGCTGGCCGGCATCTACACCACCGCCCCCGCCCTGCAGCAGACCGAATCGGCCCCGCCGGGCGCGTCTGTGCTGGCGCCGGCCGCGTTGCTGCTGATCTTCACCTTGCCCGGCCTGCTGCTGGCGCTGCATGGCTGGCGCAGTCGTCTGGTCATCTCGGCGGAGGGGGTGGTCTACCACTCTCTCTTCCACCGCGTGGCGACTTCTTGGCCGAATATCGAACGTATCGGGCAGACGCGGCGGCGGCGAGATGCTTTTTTCCTGCGCCAGTCTGGTTTCGCAGGCCCCCGCTGGCTGGCCCCGCTGGTGCGCGGTTCAGGCCGCGACCGGGTGATCACCATCAGCCTGCACGAGCCAAACTGGCGCAACACCCCGCTGCGGCAGGAGATGCAGCAGCTGGCCCCGCATCTCTTCGCCTCGCGGCCGGCAGCCAGATCGCAGCGTCGTCACCGCTCCTGAATGGTGGCCAGAAGGATGCCGAGCAGGATGAGGGGCACGCCCAGGCCGTGGTACCAGTAAAAGGATTCGCCCAGGAAAAGGATGGCCATGCCGCCGCCAAAGACCGGCGTGAGATGGAAGAAGAGGCCGGCGCGGTTGGCGCCCGCCAGCTCCACCCCCCGGTTGAAGCAGAGATAGGCCAGCACCGAGGGAAAGATGGCCACGTAGAGGATGGAAAGCAGGGTGGGCAGGTTTGGGGTCACCGCCCGCACCCGCACATGCTCCCACAGATAGAGGGGGATCAGCATGCTGGCGCCCAGGATGAAGGTGGCCGCCACAAAACTGAGAGGGTGGATGGCAGGACGCCGACGCAGCAGCGAGGAATAGCCGGCATAGGAAATGACGGCGATGAAGATCAGCAAGTCGCCGCGGTTGAAAGCCAGACTGCGCAGCATCTCCAGGTCGCCCTGAGCGATGATCACGATCGACCCGACCAGGGAGAGGAGGATGCCCAGGGTCTGGCGGCCGCTGACGCGATCGCGGAAAAAGAGATAGGACAGGGCCACGATCAGCACCGGCATGGTCGATTGAATCAGAAAGGCATTGATCGCCGGCGTCGATTGCAGGGCGGTGTAGGCCAGCGTGTTGAAGCTGGCCACACCGATGGCAGCGAGCAGCGTGACGATCTTCCAGTGGCGCCACAGCACCGGCCAATCGCGGCGCAGGTGCGGCCAGGCAAAGCCGATGACCAGCAGCGACGCGCCGGTCCAGCGCCAGAAAGCCAGTCCCACCGGTGGGATTTCAGCCCGCATGGCTCGGCCCAACACGAAATTCCCCGACCAAAACAGCGCGGTCAGGGTCAGCAACAGGTAGGGGCGGCGCCACAGGCGGCGAAGATCCATACGCGAGGCCCAGTCTACCAGAAACCGCCGTCCTGTTCTATACTGCGGGGGGTGGGTGAGGTGGTTTGTTGGTTGGTTGGTTTGTTGGTTGGTTGGTTGGTTTGTTGGGTGGTTGGTTGGTTGGTAGATTGGGGGGGGGCTGCGTAATTGGTGGATCGTTTTTGATCTTGTGTCGGGCTGCCGCCGATCTGTCAACAGTCAACAGTCAACAGCCAACAGTCAACAGCCAACAGTCAACAGCCAACAGTCAACAACCAACAGTCAACAACCAACAGCCAACAGCCAACGAACCAACCTACCAATTTACCAATTTACCAACCTACCAACCAACCAACCAACAAACCAACCAACAAACCAACCACCCAACCACCCAACCACCCAACCACCCAACCACCCAACCACCCAACCACCCAACAAACCACCCATGCACGCTCTTCTCTCTGTTTCTGACAAAACCAACCTCATCGAGTTCGCCCGCGGGCTGCACGAGTTGGGCATCGAACTGATCGCCAGCGGCGGCACAGCCACAGCCCTGACCGCCGCCGGACTGCCAGTGACGCCGGTTTCGGCCCTCACCGGCTATCCCGACCTGCTCGATGGCCGGGTCAAGACCCTGCACCCCGCCATCCACGGCCCCATCCTCGCCCGCGCCACGCCCGCGCACCTGGCCGAGCTGGCCGCGCAGGGCATGACCCCCATCGACCTCGTCATCTGCAACCTCTATCCCTTTGCGCAGACGATCGCCGCCGGCGCGGGGGAAGAGGAGGCGGTGGAGCAGATCGACATCGGCGGGGTAGCGCTGCTGCGAGCCGCGGCCAAAAATTATGAACGCGTCACCGTAGTCGTCGATCCAGCGGACTACGGGCCGCTGCTGATGCACCTGGCCGCCGAGGGCGCCCCCCTGGCCGAACGCCGACGGCTGGCTTTAAAAACCTTCCGGCACACCGCGGCCTACGACGCGGCCATCGCCGCCTGGCTGAGCCAGCAGGCCGAGCCGGACACGGCCACGCCCGCGGTCCTGCATCTCGTGGCCGAGCGGGTGCAGGCCCTGCGCTACGGCGAGAACCCGCACCAGCAGGCCGCACTCTACCGCTGGCAGGGCGCGGCGCCGGCCTTCACGCAGTTGCAGGGCAAAGAACTGAGCTATAACAACCTGGGCGACCTGGACGGCGCCTGGGGCGCAGTGCAGGAGTTCACGACGCCGGCGGTGGCCATCATCAAACATGCCAACCCTTGCGGGCTGGCGACGGATGCAGACCTGACCGCGGCCTACGCCCGCGCCCTGGCCTGCGATCCGGTCAGCGCCTTCGGCTCGATCATCGCCGTCAATCGCCCGGTGGATGCCGATCTGGTCGAAACCATCGGTTCGCTGTTCGTGGAAGTGCTGGCCGCGCCCGATTTCACGCCAGAAGCCCTGGCGCTGCTGGGAAAAAAGCAGAATTTGCGGGTGATGCAAGCGACAGGAGCGACGCCCTCGCCCTTACAGTTTGTCTCGATCCAGGGCGGCCTGCTCGCCCAAACGTCCGACGACCGGCTCGTCGCCAAAATCGAGACCGTGAGCCGGCGCCAGCCAACCGAGCGCGAGATGGCCGACCTGCGCTTCGCCTGGCGCGTGGCCAAGTGGGTCAAGTCCAACGCCATCATCTTTGCCCGCGATGGGGCCACGGTGGGCATCGGCGCCGGGCAGATGAGCCGCCTGGACGCGGTGCACTACGCCGGCATGAAGGCCGGCGACCGCGCCCGCGGCGCGGTGCTGGCCTCCGACGCCTTCTTCCCCTTCGCCGACGGCATCGAGGCCGCGGCGCGCTTTGGTATCACCGCGGTCATCCAGCCGGGCGGCTCGGTGCGGGATGAGGAAGTGATCGCCGCGGCTGATCGGCTGGGTCTGGCGATGCTCTTCACCGGCATGCGGCATTTCCGGCACTGATCCGGCGGCCCCCGCCCTGGCGGTTGCCCGCTGCTGCCGGCATGCTATAATGCCCTGCACGATCACCCAAGCAACGCATCCATCGCGATCCCCATGGCTGTTCAAGTTCTTCCCAGACAAAAACCCAAACCGCTGCAAAAAGCGCGGATCAGCGGCGATGAACTGTATCGCATGCCCGGCATCGATCACGCTGAACTCGTGCAAGGAGAAATCGTGCCTATGTCGCCGACCGGTTATCTCCACGGGCTGATAAAAATCAGGATGGCGGCCTGGCTGGAAGCCGCGGCCAGGCAAGGGGATCAAGGCATCGTGCTGGGCGGCGAGGTGGGCGTCTACACCCGGCGCAACCCCGACACGGTGCGAGCCATGGAAGCGGCCTTCATCTCACACGCACGCATGGCGCAGGTGCAATCACGCAGCTATCTGGATGTGGCGCCGGAGTTGGTGGTCGAGGTGCTCTCGCCGGGGGACAGTTGGCAGGCAGTGATGAGCAAACTGGAGGAGTATTTCGAGATTGGGGTGAGCACAGTCTGGATCGTTGACCCAGACCGGCAGGTGATCTACGTTTATCAGGGCGTCATGCAGACCCGGCGGCTGGGCGTGGGCGATGTGCTGACCGCCGCCGGGGTGCTGGAAGGGGTGGAGATCGAGGTGGCTGCGCTGTTCGCGCCGGTTTGAACGGCGCGGCACGCCTGCCTGTGCCTCCCCTTCCTCTTACTCATACTCGTAACTACAAAAACCGTATAGACTATGCAAACTCCGCGAATAAGCGTTCATTGTGGAATAAGAGTAAGAGTACGACTAAAAACAATCCGATCTAGAAGATGAATATGTCTACAGCCACCGACAATCCCACCACGCGCCTGATCGTGACCTCCGCCGCCGGCGAGGAGCGGGCCTACGTCTTGGCCGCGGGCGCGCATCTCACCATCGGCCGCGCCGCGGCCAACGCCATCGTTCTGGCCGACGCCCGCGCCTCGCGCAGCCACGCCCGCATCGAAGCCACAGCCTCCGGTTGGGAGATCGTGGATCTGGGGTCGGCCAACGGCACCTGGATCGATGGCGCGGCTATCACGCGGGCCGGCCTGCGGGCAGGCGCCCTGGTGCGCATCGGCGACAGCACCCTGCGCTGCGAGGAAAGCCAGGCGCCGCTGGCCGCGGCCAGTGCGCGTGTGGACAGCGAAGCTGATCTGGAAGCAACGCTGGCCGGGGCCACCCTCGCTGCCCACATCCCCGATCTGAACACGCCGCACCTGGCCGTACACGCCCAGGGCCGCACCTGGACCCTGCCCCTCTCCCCCGCGGGCCTCAGCATCGGGCGGCAAGCAGGCAATGACCTGATCCTCGACCTGCCCCGCGTCTCGCGACGGCATGCCCGCATCGAACCATCTGCGGAAGGGTTCAGGCTGATCGACGCCGGCAGCAGCAACGGCACCTTCATCGGCGGCCGCCCGGTGCAGACCTGGCAACTGCGCAATGGCGACACCGTGCAGATCGGCGAAGCCCGGCTGGTGTTCAAGCAGGCTGCCGCGGCCGACGACCTCACCCTGGTGGAAGCGCCTGCGATCGGGCGCCGCTCCCCGGCGGTAATCGTGCCAGGACTGATGGGATCGCAATTGTGGCGGGGCAGCGAACGGGTGTGGCCCAGCGTGCGCCGGCTCTTCACCGAGCCGGACATCTTCTGCCTGCCCGATGGCCCCGAACTGGGGCCGCGCGGCATTGTGGATGAGATGGTGATCGTGCCCAACCTGCTGGAGCAGGAGCAATATGGCCGGCTGACCCAGTTCCTGGAGGAAGCCCTCGGCTATGCCCGCGGGGTGAATCTGCTCGAATTCGCCTACGACTGGCGGCAGGATGTGCGCATATCTGCCCGCAAACTGGCCGCAGCCCTCGACGCGTGGCCGGCTTCGCCCCCCTTCACCCTCATCGCCCACAGCCTGGGCTGTCTGGTCAGTCGTTTTTACATCGAGCGGCTGGGCGGACACAGCAAAGTGGGCCGCCTGCTGCTGCTGGGCGGGCCGCACTACGGCGCGCCGCGCATGGTCTCCTACCTGTTCAAAGGCGTGGAACTGCTCCCCTTCGGCCTGATGGGCGAACGCCTGCGCGATGTCGTCGCCACCTTCCCCACCAGCTATCAGATTCTGCCCACCTATGCCTGCGTCTTCGACCAGGAGGGCCGGCCCGTGGATCTGCTGCACGACGAGACCTGGCTGCCGGAACCGCAGCGCGGCCTGCTGCGCCTGGCCCGCGAGTTCCGGCAGCAGCTGGGCGATGGCTGCCGCGTGCCTGCGGTCTCCATCTTCGGCTACGGCTTGAAGACGCTGACCAGCCTGCAAGTGACGCGGGACGCGTCCGGCGCCTTCCAATCTCTGCACGCCACGGAAGAACCAGGCGGCGACGCCACCGTGCCCGAAACCAGCACCGTCCTCGCCGGCTCCGAAATCCACCCGGTGGAGCAGGCCCACGGCTCGCTTTATGTCGATCAGGATGTCAAAATGCGCCTGAAACTGGAATTGCTGCGCTGACCTGCCATGACCATCCCTTCCTTTGGCAAATATGCCGTCACCCGCCTGATCGGTCGCGGGGGCATGGCCGAGGTTTACGAGGGCGTGCACCCCGACCTGGCCCGCCGCGTGGCGATCAAGGTGATCCTGCCGCAACTGGTGGAGACGCCCGGATTCGAGGAGCGCTTCCGCCGGGAGGCGCGCATGGTGGCCTCGCTGCGGCATCCGCACATCGTCCGGCTTTTCGATTTCGATCTGATCGATGGCCGCGCCTTCATGGTGATGGAATATTTGGCAGGGGACACGCTGGAGGCAAAACTGGCCGCGGCCAGGCAGCGCGGGGCCCTGCTGCCCCTGACCGATGTGGCGGGCGTGCTCGATGCCATCGCCTCGGCCCTGGATCATGCGCACGCCCGCCACATCGTACACCGCGACATCAAGCCCTCGAACATCCTTTTCACTGCCGATGGCCAGCCGGTGCTCTCTGATTTCGGCGTCGCCCGCCTGCAAGATGGCGCCCTGCGCCTGACCAGCTCCGGCGGCATCGTGGGCAGCCCCGCGTACATGGCCCCCGAGCAGGCCACCGGCCAGACGGTGGACGCGCGCAGCGATGTCTATGCCCTGGGCGTGGTGCTCTACGAAGCCGTGATGGGGCAGCCCCCCTTTGCCGGGGCCACGCCCACCGAGGTGCTGTTCAAACATGTGCAACAACCGCCCCCGACCGGCCTGAATCCCAACCTGCCGCCGGCGGTAGAGGGGGTGATCTTGCAGGCGCTGGCCAAACAGCCGGATCAGCGCTTTCCTGCGGCAGGCGCGCTGGCGCAGGCATTTGCCGCGGCCCTGCGCGGGCAGGCCCCGGCCCCTCCCCTGCCCGCGGGCAGCGACGACCCCACACTCGTCGGCGCGGCTACCCCGCCGCCCG
>JABWBG010000191.1 GCA_013360575.1 Caldilineales bacterium | reverse complement strand
GTCTCTGTGGGCGTGGGCGTCTCTGTGGGTGTCGGCGTGGGGCTGGGCGTGGGACTGGGCGTGGGCGTGGCCGGCCGCGGCTGCAAACGGAATTGCACCGTCAGCTTGGGCCGCTCTGCGGGGGTGCTGCTCTCGTTGCTGTGCGCCACGGCCCGCCGCCCCACCGCGTCCGGGCGGAGAATGACGCCATGGTTGACGGCCGGGTCTTGCAGCCAGGCCGCGGCCGCGGCGGTGATGTCCCACTGGCGGTGGGCGTTGCGCAATCCCACCGGCAGCGTCACCGTGTCCAGTTTGGTCGGATCATAGTCCACGCCCGCGGCCAGAGCGCCGGGCGTGGCCCAGGTCTGGCCGGGCAGGGCATCGAACCAGGTGGCCTGCTTCTCTGCCCAGGGCCGCAGCAGTTGGTGCGCCGAAACCGGGAAAGGCCCGTCGATGACGCTGTCGATGAAGCCGAGATCCAGGCTGGCGCTGAGGATCTGCGCGCCCGCGGGCAGCCCCGCCAATTCGAAACGCAGCAGCGGCTCGCCGAAAATGTCCCCGCGGTAGAGATTCGTCCACACTTGCTTCTCATCCCCGCGGGGGGTGCGCCCGGCCTGATCGAACCAGCGGTCGAGATAGGTGTCCGCCGCCCCGCGATAGTCGTTCAGCCCCTGCTGGTAGATGGCGGTGTCGCCCAGCAGGCGAATGGTGGCAAACGCGCCGGGCGCCACATCCACCCGCTTGTTTTCCATGATCAGCGTGTGTTCGACCTCGGCCCCGTCCGCGTCGGCCAGCGCCAGATTGAAGCCGAAACTGTCCCCAGACGCCAGCGCGGCCCGGCCCAGGCTGCCGGCCGGCAGCGCGATCTCTACGCTCCAGCCGGCGCCGTCCGCCGCGGCCGCGGCAGTGAACTCGTCGGTGCGGGCTGGGTGCAGGGTGTTGCTCACCGCGCCCCCGGCGGTGATCTGTAAAAGATGGTCATCCGCGCCATTCCACAGATTGTCCTTGGCCCCGTCGATGGCCAGCCACAGGGCGTCGCCGGCGCTCGTCTGATCATCGCTGATCTCGGCCAGCAGATAGAGGGTGTCTGCGGTCCAGCGGCTGTACACGCGGGCGCTGAGGTCCGCGGCGAGGGGCGCGGGGTCTTCGCCCTCCACAAAACCGGCGTTTGCCGCGTCCAAGATCAGCGCGCCCCCCTGGAACCAGTCGCCGGGCTGGCCATCGATGAGGATGCCGCCCTCCTGGCTGTAGCCCATCAACGTGCGGCCGGGGCCGGTGTAGCGCAGGATCACCCCGCCAAAGGCGGTGGCCAGCCCCCGCTGCGGCGTCTCGAAGGTCAGGGCGGTGATCACCTCTGGCGTGAGCATGCCGTTCTCCACCTGCTCCCAACTGCCGCCGCCATTCTGGGTGTAGAGCAAGGCCCCCGCTTCTCCGATCAGCCAGCCGGTGAGGGCGTCGTGCATGAACACATCCAGCAGGGGCGGGGTGTTGGAGGGCAGCGTCTGGTAGGTCCAGGTGCCGCCGCCATCGGGGGTGTGGGCGACGATGCCGGGCTTGGCGCACTGTTCGTTGAGGAAAGGCGCCTCGCAGCCCACCAACCAGGCGTGATCCACCACGCCATTTTGGTTGTCGTCCAGCACCTGCACGCCGAAATAGATGCCGCGGCCGATCTTTTCGGCGGCTTCGGCGCTGCCCACGCGCTGCCAGGTCTGGCCGCCGCTGGTGGTGGTGCGGTAGAGCACGTTGCGGCCGGCAGTCCAGCCGGCAAAGGTGTTGGCCATCGAGATATCGACATTGGCGGTGTTGCCCACGACGGTGCTGGGTTGCCAACTCTGGCCGCCGTTGGTGGTGCGGTACATGTTGGGCCGCCCGGCCAGATGGCCGTTTTGCTCGTCCAGCATGACGATGTCGTAGTAGGTGGAGCCATAGCCGGGGATCTGCGAGATATTCCAGGTTTGGCCGCCATCGGCGGTGTCGAAAATGACGCCGTACCGGCCCACAGCCCAGCAGCGATCGGTCGATACGCAACTGACGCCCAGCAGATAATGTCCCACGTATGCGGGCGGCAACTCAGTCTCCCCCCATGCCCAGGTATCCCCGCCGTCGGTGGTGCGGCCCACTGCCGATTGCTCTCCGACAACGTAGGCGACGTCGCGGCTGGGGTGGGCCACGTCGTACAGGTGCGGGCTGACGCCAAAATCGCCGGCGCTGCGCCGGAACTGCACGCCGTCGCTGCTGCGGTGGATCCACCAGGCGCGGGCGCCATTGTCGGGGTTGTTCTTCACCCAGCCGCCGGCCAGGGTGAGTGCGGGGCCGAGGGTGGCGACGGCGCTGGCGTCGCGGGCGCCGGGCGCGGCGGGCAGGCGCGTGCTCCAGATGAGGCCGTTGGTGGTGGTGGCGACTTCGCCGTTGGCCGTGGCCAGCACGCCGAAATCGCCGGCAAAGTCGATGTCGAGGATATCGGGCAGGGCCTGGCGGATGTCGTCCCACGAGGCGCCGCCATCCGCGGTGCGAAAGAGCAGCCCGGCCTGGCCGGCGATGTAGCCGTGCTGGGCGTCGGAGAAGGAGAGGGCGTTGACGCTGGCCCAGGTGGGGAAGCCGGAGGCCAGGCTCTGCCAGGTGAGGCCGCCATCCTGCGTGCGCAGCACCATGCCCTTGTCGCCCACGGCAAAGCCGGTGCTGGCGTCGAGGAATTGTACAGCGCGCAGGGTGTGCGGGGTGTTGCTGCTCTGCGCGCTCCACGAGGCGCCGCCATCGTTGCTGTGGAAAATGCCGCCGCCCGCGCCCACGGCCCAGGCCTTGCCCCCCGCCAGCAGGCTGACGCCGAACAGATCGCCGCCGCCGGGAACGAACGCGGCCTGCCAGGTGTCGCCGCCATTGCCGGTGCGGTAGACCACGCCCTCCTGGCCGGCGAGCAGGCCCTGGCTGGCGTCGGCGAAAGCGAGGGCGTAGAGATGGCGTTGGTGGTCAAGAGAGGTGTAGCGCCAGGTGAGGCCGCCGTCGGTTGTGCGCAGGAACATGCCCAGGTCGCCGACGCCGAAGCAGGCATCGGCCTGGACGCAGTGCAGCGCGGCCAGTTCGCCCGCGCCCCGCCACACCGTCTCCCACAGGCCCGGCGCGGCCGTGATAGCTTGAGGTTCGATTTGCGGGGCCGCGGTGGCTTCCCCTCCGCGCCCCCCCACCCATAGCATAGCCCCCAGCACGAAGATCACAAACAGCAGAGAAAGGGATTTCATGTAAATTTTAAGCTCCAGATTGAGGATTAAAGATTAAAGATTAAAGATTAAAGATTAAAAAACGCGATACAAGGCAGATCCATTAATCATTAATCATTGATCTTTCTACGACGTCGGCGCGGGCGGCAGCAGGATGGGGAAGCGCTGGCGGAGGGCGGCATCTACCGCCGCGGGGAGGGGCGTGGGCCGGTGCGTGGTCAGAAGCTGGCGGGCGCGGGCGCGGGCGCGCTCCCACATGCTCAGGCTGCCCGCGTCCTCCCAATCGCCCCGGCGCTGGCGATCGCCGGTGTGCGGATAGTAATACTCGGTGTGCATCAGCTCCCGGCTCTGCGCCGTTCCCAGAAAATGTCCCTCGCCCCGGCAGACCTGGTCGATGACATCGATGGAGAGGGTCTCATCGCTGACCTCGATCCCGCGCACCATGCGCATCACCGCCCCGTTGATGTCGTCGTCGATCACGTACTGCTCGTAGGCCACGGTCATCATACTCTCCAGGAACCCGGCGGAGTGGTGGATGTAGTTGGAGCCGGCCAAGGCCGCGGCAGCGCTGGTCATCCCTTTTTCATAGCCGGCCTGCACATCGGGGATCTTGGAATCGGTGAGGCCGGAGGAATTGTAGACCGGCAGGTTGTAGAATTGGCCCACTTGCGCCGCAGCCGCGTGCATCATGGCGAATTCGGGCGAGCCGCCGACATAATTGCCGGTGCGCAGGTCGCTGACCGAGGGCACAAAGCCCAGGATGATGGCCGCGCCGGGCTGCACCAACTGGGTGTAGACCACGCCCGACAGCTCTTCGGCGGTGATCTGCACCAGCGTGCCGGCCAGCGCCGCCGGACTGGTGGCGCCCGCTTGCGGCGCGGAGGAGAGGAACACCGGAATGCCCTGGCGCAGGATCTCGGTCAGCACTTCCACCGTTTCCGGCGCGTAGCGCAGGGGGCTGACCGTCCAGCAATTGGTGATGGAGAGGATCGGGCGCTGCCGCAGTTGCGCGGCCCCGCCCATGATCATCGCCCCCATCTCCGCCACATCCCGCACAGATTGCACCGAGAAGCAATTGCCGGTGACATGCTTGCCGGTGCTGCTCAGGCTGGCGTAGAAAGTGTTGATATCCAGCAACTCGGCGGGGATATCGCGGGCCACGCACGCCCGCAGATAAAAATGGATGTTATCCAGCGCATCCACCAGCCGCCCGATGGCGGCCACATCGGCCAGCGTCGATTCGCGGGCAAATCCGCTATCCAGATCGAGCACCTTCACCGCGGCGCCGCCCGTGCCCATGTACACCCGCGCCCCGCCCAGCAGCATATCTTTTTGGGGATCACGGCCCGCCAGCAAGACCTGATTCGGGGCTTTGGCCAGCGCGTCCTCCACCATCGCCCGGGGGATGTAGACGCGGTTCTCGGCATCCACCACCCTGGCCCCGGCCGCCCGGAAGATCTCCCGGCAGGCGGAGGGCATGACCTCGATGCCGGTGCGTTCGAGCACGGTCAGCGCCGCTTCGTGGATGCGGCGGATGTCGGACTCGGTCAGGGGCTTGTAGCTGCCGCCGCACAGGCCGGGCGGGGCCACGGGCGCGATCGTGGTTCGTTCCTGATCGCGGCGGCGGTGACGTGCGCGGCCGCGGTGTGGTGTGGTCGTATCCATGAGGCGGCATTGTAAGGGGGGCAGGGCTGTAAGGCAAGCCGCACGCCCCACGCACCACGCCACAGGACGAATTGCTCCCACCGTCCACCTCCTCTATAATCTGCGGCAATGAGCGCCACCGTCTGCCCATATCTCGGCCTGATCGATGATCCAGAGTCACATCTGAACTACGCCAGCTTCGAAAACCGTTGCTACGCCACGGTCGCGCGCGAGTCGATCTCCCTGTCCGAGCAGGCGGTGTTTTGTTTGGGGGGGCGCTATCGCAGTTGCCCGCGGTTCATGGCCTTGCACGGCCCGCCGCAGTCCGAGACCGAAATCGATGCCCTGCCCCTGCCGGCCATGGCCGCGCCCCCGGCCTATGGGCCGCCCGCGCCCGCGGCGTATGGGTCGGCCCCGGCCGCGCCCGCGGCTTCTGGCGGCCGCGATTGGTCCATGGCTGTCATCCTTGGCGGCATGTTGCTCGGCCTTTTCCTTTGTATTGGCGGCATAGCCGGCTACTTCAGCCTGCGGGCGTTGGTGACGACCACCCTGCCCCCCACACCCCCCCCGCCCCTGCTCGTGGCCACGCCTACCCCCACCCTGGACGGTCCCCCCGTTCTCGTGGCCACAGCCACCCCTGCCCCCGCCGTCACCGACACCCCCGAACCGCCGCCGACCGATACCCCTGTCCCTGCCACGCCCACCCCCCTGCCCGAAGATCTCTTCCCCACCTCTACCCCCATCCCCACCTTCTTCCCCGAACAGACGCCGGTGGACACGCCCACGCGGCGGGCCCCGCCCACCCTCACTCCGGTTTTCACCTCCACGCCCTTTGCCACCTCCACACCCTTTGCCACCTCCACGCCCGGCGCGCTGTCCATCACCTTCACCGCTTCTAAGATCGCCATCATCGCCGGCGAGTGCGTGACCGTGAGTTGGAATGTGCAGAACGCCAGCGCGGTGCAATTCGAAACCCTGGGCGTGGCCGGAGTGGGCAGCCGCGAGGAATGCCCAAAGCTGACCACCACCTACACCCTCACCGTCACCGACCTGTTCGGCGCCGTCACCAAACGCACCCTGACCATCACCGTCAGCGCGGGCACGCCCACGGTGACGCCTACCGCCTCCATCACCTTCACGCCCTGGCCCACGCCCACGCCCACGCCCACCCTGACCGACACCCCCACGTCCACCCACACGCCCACGCCCACGATCACGCCCACCCACACGCCCACGCCCACGCCGATCCCCACCCTCACGCCCACGCCCTTCTTCGCCGAATGGAGCGTGCAGCCGGCCAGCTACAATGGCCCCGGCCCCGATGTGGGCATCACCTATAGCAACCGCGGCTCTGGCTACGACAGCTTGAACGTGACCCTGAGCAGCCTCAATCTGCCCGCGGGCTGGAGTGCGGTGCTGTGCAACGGTATCAACACCTGTGGCAGCGGCGTCAGCACCCAGGGCCTGGCCCCCGGCGAGAGTGAGACCGTGACCGTGCGTTTCACCATCCCCGCGGGCGCGCCGCCGGGGTCGCGCGGCTCTGCCGTGGCCCAGGCGCGCTCCATCGTCGATCCTGACCTCTTCATCACTGTCTCCATCACCATCCAGCGCTGATTGGCCCGCGCCACCGCGCCGTGGCCCTGCTTGCCTATGGAACTGCAACTCGCCGTGGCCAAGATCGAGAAATACGCGGTCAGCGAATCGGGCGATACGGTCGAGATCGTCGAGCGCCCGCACGGCGGCTTCTCGGTCGTGCTGGTCGATGGCCAGCGCAGCGGCGCCTCGGCCAAAGCGATCAGCAATCTGGTGGCGCGCAAGGCCATCTCCCTGCTGGCCGAAGGGGTGCGAGATGGGGCCGCGGCCCGCGCCGCCCACGATTCCCTGCGCACCCATCGCGGGGGCAAAGTCAGCGCCGAGATGGTCATCCTCTCCGCCGATCTGGAGAGCGGCACCCTAGTGATCTCGCGCAACACGCGGGCGCCGGTGCTTTATTTTCGCCAACAGGAATGGAGCACATTGGCCGCGCCCACGCCCGCGATCGGCGTCTACCCCCGCACCCGGCCAGAGATCACCGAGCTGCCGTTGCGGCCGGGCCTGGTGGTGATTGCGTGCAGCGATGGCGTCTGGTCCGCCGGAGAGACGCGGGGCCAGCGGCTGGATCTGCTGGCGCTGGTGCAGGGGTTCCCGCACACCCTCAGCGCCAGGGCCTACGCCGACGAAGTGCTGGCCCAGGCCCTGCGCAGCGAGCAGGGTCGCCCGCACGATGATCTGACGGTGGCGGCTGTGCGGGTGGATGGGGTGGCAGCCGATGCGGTGCGCCGTTTGCAGATGAGCCTGCCCATCCCTCCCCGCATCTACGGCGCCTGGGAGTGAGCATGTCCGCGCCTGCCCCGCTCGTCAAGGTGGTGGGGGTGTGCGGCAGCGGCAAATCCACGCTGGCCCGGCAGCTGGTCGCGCAGGGGTTCGACGCCCGCCAGGTCTCGCAGGAGCATTCAGGCGTGCCCGATCTGTGGCGTCGCCGCCATCCCCCCGCGGCCTTGATCTATGTCGAAGCCAGCAACGAAGTCATCCGCCAGCGCTATCCCCACCTGGATCTGACCGATGCGTACCTGGCGGAGCAGCGGCGGCGGCTGGCGCACGCCCGCGCCCACGCCGATTGCTATCTCGACACCGACGGCCTCACCCCGGCCGAGGTGCTGGCCCAGGCCCTGGTGTGTCTTGGGTCAGTGGTCAGTAGTCACCTATTTTCCGCCACTATACAAAAGAGGTTCAAAACTTGTACAGAACTTTGTCAATCGAGGAATTTCAAGGTATGAATCCGTCAAAATTGCCGTT
>JABWBG010000190.1 GCA_013360575.1 Caldilineales bacterium | reverse complement strand
GCGATAGCCCCGAAGCAATCCCCAACGCCGCTTGAAACCCCCCAAAATTGACGAGCCATCTTGGAGATTGCTTCGCTGCACTCGCAATGACACATCAGGTGAACTGTTACAATAATTAATCATTAATCATTAATTTCCCCATTCCCATGGCCGCGTATTGCTGTAGATCCAGGCTGCGGTGTGCAGCAGTTGCACGACTACGATGATCAGCAAGCTGCGATTGCGGGCGGGGGAGGGCAGCGCCCGCGTCAGCCAGTAGGCCGCCAGCAGCGTCGCCGGCCACGCTGCCGGCGCGAACAGATCCCAATCCCGCTGGCCGCCATAATCGGGATTCCATAGCCAGATCAACAGCAGATACGCGCCCGCGGCGGCCAGCAGAAAGCGGCTGTAGCGATCGCGGGGCAGCGCCCGCCAGCAGCAGGCCAGCAGCAGCGCCAGCGCCGGCAGCGTGAAGGGCGCGGTCAGCCATTGCTGATTGACGATCTCGATCAGATGGCCGCGGGAAAAGAGGGTGTAGTATTCCCAGGGGCTGCCCACCACGGTCAGGGGCACCAGCCAGCGGGCGTCGCTGCCACCGACGACGTACCCCGTCGTCAAGACGGGCCCCGTCGTCAAGACGGGCCCCGTCGTCAGGCCCTGTCCGCCCGCGGTCATCAGCCCGATCACCCCCGCGGCTACCAGCAGGGGAGGCAGGATCAGGGCGGGCAATTGCCGGCGCAGGGTCGTGATCCGCCGGCCAGGGGCCGCGGCGGCCAGCGCTAGCAACCACAGCGAGGGCTGCAACGCCAGGGTGGCGGGGTGGAAGCCGTGCGCCAGGGCCAGGATCAGGCTGGGCGCCCACAGGCGGGCCTGTCCCTGCGTGTACCGCCAGCCCTGCCACAGGTAGAGCAGGATCAGCAGGCTGATGATCGTGTAGTTCTCCGGATAGCCGAAGAAGAGCTGTATGCTGCCCAGAGTTGACATAAAACCAAAAATACCCCAGCGTTCGCCCCTGTCCCGGCCCAGGTGCGCGGCCAGGCGCAGCAGCGCCCACACCGCCGCCGCCCCCGCCAGGCTGGAGATCCACCCATACGCCGGCAGCGCGTCGCTCCAGCCCCAGGCGCGCTCGCCCCAGTGGAAGAGGCGAGCGTGCAGGTAGGTGTCGAGGGGGGCCTGCCAGTTGTAGGTCAGCCGCACATCGGGATGGGCGATGCCCTTGACCAGCAGGTAGGCATCACCCCAGCGGGTGTGCACCACCCGGCCCAGCCAGAAGAGGGGGAAGCTGAGCAGGGCCAGCAGCGCCTGCGCGCCCGGCTTCAGCGGGAAGGGGGGCAGCCGCGGCCCCCCGCGGGCGGCAAATCCGGCCCAGAGCACAGCCGTCGCGGCCAGGAGGACGCTGATCCAGCGCAGCCAGGCGGGCCAGTAGGTGAAGGGATAGAGGCCCCACAGCCATTCTGCCGGTTGCAGCCGCCCGCCCGGCCCCACCAATTTGGCCGGATACCACCAGTGCGCCCAGGCCGCGGGCAGCGCATCCACCAGCAGGTGCAGCAGCAACAGGGCAAGGGCGTAGAGGGCCAGCAGGCGCAGGAAGCGGGTGTGGGCGGGGTGCATGCCTGCGATTGTAGGCCATGCCCGCCCCGCCCGCAAACAAAACGCCCCCCGGCCGGGAAGGCCGGAGGGCGTTGCAGCGCTGTAGCGAGAAGAGAAGCGCGCCTGTGTGCTGTTATGGGCGCAGGATTCTCAGCAGCGCGGCCTGAATACTGCCATCCATCTGCAATTCGCCGGAGCCGCCGGCGATGTCGCCCAGGGCCGGCGCGTCTCCCTGGATTTCGGTCTCGGCGGTGACATGGACGGTGAATTCACCGATCTGCCAGACGCCGGCGGGGAAATCCGCGGCGGTGGGGTCAGGCGCGGCCAACACTTCGCCGATGAAGCGCACCCGCGGGGGCGGCATCACCTTGGCCACGCGGGCGAGGATCGAACCAGCTTCAGTCGCCACACCCTCACCCTTGACCCAGGCGCCGACTTCCACGGTGGCCGGGTCCACGTTGATGCGGGTCTCACTGGTGACGATCACGATCCAGCTCTCGGCTTCGTGGCCGGGATGCGCGGGCCGCGTCACCTGCCACGCCCACTGCGGCGGCATGACCGTGAGTGTGGGCAGCAGTTCGCTGACAAACCCGCCAAATAGCACCGGTTCGGGCCGCGGCTCCAGTTTGACGATGTGATGGGCGAGCACCGAGCCATCTTCCAGCCTGTGCCCCCGCACGCCGACCATGTCGCCGACCTGGGGATCGCCTTCGATGCGGGTGTCTTCATCGGTCAGGACGGTTTTTACCTCTTCCCCGACTTTGATCAAATAGACGCTTTCGTTGATCTCCATCACTTCCCCGCGGAAGGTGACCGGCTCCACCCTTGGTTTGGCGCCCTTGACATAGATGCGCCGGGCCAGCAGCTCTTCCTCCTGGCGGACGACCCAGGCCATGGCCCACGCGCCCACTTCAGGCGGATCGCCGCTAAGTTTGGTCTCTGCGTTCACCCGCACCTGGTGCTGGCCGATGGTCCACAGGCCCATGGCCGCATCGATGGCCTTGATCTCGCCCTGGATCAGCCGCGGGGGCGGGACTTTTTTGATGATTTGTTTGGCGATCAATTGGTTGCGTTCGCGCACCGCCACCACGTGCACCTGGTCGCCAACCTGGATGGCCGCGGCGTTGGGGATGAAATGGGTGCGAGGCGTGGCGAGCACCTCGGCCCGGCCGATCGTCCACAGGCCCTCGGCGCCTTCGGGTCGGGCCAGCACTTCGCCTTCGAAGAAGAGATCGGGCTGGTTGGGGGCGACGCCCTCCTGGGCCAGGGCGACCGGCGCTGGAGCCAGCAGCAGGGTCAGCGCCAGCAGGGCGACCGCGGCCAGCAGGGCAGTGAACGGCATTTTACGGTTGTGTCTGTGCATTTGAGTTTCCTCCATAAATAGGAAGCGGTGATGAGAGGGTAGGTTCTATGCACTTGGACGCCGGTTGCACGAGATCGGTACGGTGTTTTGGTAGATTGGGGTGTGGGGCGTGATGCGTAAAACGTAAAACGTAAAGCGTAAAGCGTATGTCCTTCGTTCTTCGTCCATCGTCCATCGTCCATCGTCCATCGTCCTCCGTCGCGATGGGGTTATTCCCGCACGGAGGGCAGGAACAGCACCCGCTGCGCGATCAGCCGCCCGCGGATATCCTGCCAGGCAGTGCCCCAGCGTTCCGCCTCCCAGGCGGCCAGGAAATGGATGCGTCCGCCGGCAATGGCGGGCCGGGTGCGGCCCGTGGTTTCGCCAGCGATGGCGCCGCTCACGGTAAATGGCGGCCCCGGTTGCTTATTGGCATAGACATTCCTTCCCCACACACCGTACGGGCCGGTCGTATTGCTGTATTGGAACTGCCAGACAATCGCATACGTATCTCCCTGTACATTGCAGGCGACAGCGGGATTGAGGTCTTTGATGCCTGGGATCTGTGTGCCGCCCACAAACCAGGCTTGCTCCGGGGCGCCGTTGCCGTGCACATAACGCCCATAGATATTCTCGTCGTTTCCGTTTTCCAGGGATTGCCAGACAACCAGGTACTGATCAAGGCGGGCGCAGGCCGCAACAGAGGCATATCGCTCCGCGCTCGGCCATCCGGCGATGCCGAATTCGCCGCCGCCCAGCGCCACCCCATCGCCGCGCAGACGCACGCCGAAGATATCGAGACCGTTGTCATACGTGACCAGATATTCGTTGCGCGCATGGTTGTAGGCAACGGCGGCATTGACGCGATTCTCCGACAGATGGCTGGCAATGGCGAAGCCGCCGGTCGGGAAACCGCTGCCATCTGCGAAGATGCGGCGACCGCTGATGTAGTCGGGCACCGGCGAAGCCCCGGTATCATTGGTCCAGACCACCAGAAACTCTTGCTGCGTGCCGGCAAAGACCACGCGGGGATTGAACTGATTGCTGGCCCAGTCCACGATCTTGAACTCGGTCCAACTGGCGTTGGGGCCGTTCCAGGGCAGGAAGCGGCCATAGACATCGTAGTTCGAGCCGTTGCCAGCGGCGTCGTAGATCCAGACCACGAGATAGCGGTCGCGCACAGGGTCGTAGGCGACGGAAGGCTGCGCCCGGTCATGGCCGCCCGCTGCCACCACAATCCAGTTTTGGACTTCGCCGCTGTCGGAGATGCGCTGAGCGTAGATATCGCGGTTGCCGGCCCCCCATTTGTTGTGCCAGACCACCAGATACTCGTGATGCACACTGTTGTAGGCGACGGCGGGCAGGTATTGTTCGTTGTTGAGCGCCGAGATGACGATGTCGCCGGGGCCGACGGGCATGTTCATGGCGGTGCGGGGATTGGCGCCGGCATTTGGGCTTGCTTGCGCCGGCGCGGCGCCGCCGATGATCAGCAAGGCGCCGCCCACAAGGGCGATCGTCAGAATGAGCAGAGATAGCCTGGATGTGCGAAACATTTTTTGGCCTCCTGAGATAAGGTGAAGGATGGGAGGATTGGTTCCAGCGTGTTGCACCGCGCCTTTTCTACCGCAGATGCCTGCCACGTCCGGGATCATAGCGCTGCCCGCCGAGGACGTATAGCCCATCAGCGGCGTCGTAGCGCAGGCCGCGGAACAGGTTCGGGTTGCCGTGGACGCTGGCCGTTGCCCCGCCCGCGAACAGCGGCTGGCCGAACGCTTCGTACTCCACGCGCTCGATCACGGCCCCGCCGGCGCCGGCCAGCGCCCGCACGCTGCCCAAAGCATCGGTGTGGTAGAAGCGGCGCTGGCCCGCCCGTTCCATCAGCAGGTCGCCGATATACGCGGCCAGCAGCGCCTCCGCGCCGTTCCGCTCCTCGATCAGCCAGTCGCCGTCGTAGAGGAAAGCGGTGTCGCCGGCTGTGCCCTGGCGGCTGATGCGCCGATCCAGGGCGTCGTAGGTGTGCGTCGCACGGATCGGGATCAACTCAGAAAACCGGGCCGGCATGGTCTGGCCAGAGGCAGCGCCGCTGTTGGGGCCAGCGACGAAGGGCAGGAAGAGCGGGTGCAGGGCATGTTCACCGGCGATCAGGCGATTGAGGGCGTCGTATTCGTAGTGATGCCGCCCGTCAGCGCGCAGGTTGCCGTTGGCGTCATAGGTCTGGGCGACGCCGCCGATGTGGGTGTAGCGGTTCAGCGCATCCACCCTGTACGCGGTCACCCGGCCGTTGCGGGTTTCCTGCGTGCGATTCCCGGCCAGATCATACGCGAAGGTCTGGCTCAGGCCCGGCCGGGCAAACGCGACCAGCCGGTTGAGGCTGTCGTAGGCATAGGTTGTGGTCACGTTGCCCGGCTGGGCGATTTCGCTGCGGATATTGCCCGCGACGTCCAGCGTGTAGGCGAATTCGCTGATTAGGGCGTTGTCTGCCTGCTGGCGATACTCGATCCCGGTCAGGCGGCGGGCGGCGTCGTAGCTGTAGGCGGCGTAGGCGCCGTTGGCATGGCTGCGGCGCAGCACCCGCCGGGGGCCGATGTAGTCGTACTCGGCGATGACGCCGCCGTCATCCACCACGGTCACGCGGTTGAGTTCATCATAACCGAACCACAGTGTGGCGCCGCCGGGATAGGCCAGCGTCAGGCGATTGCCAACGCCATCGAAGGTCGCGGCTACCGTCTGACCGTTCTGCGTCTCGCTGAGGCTGTTCGAGAGGCTATCGTAGGTGAAGCGAGCGATGCTATCGTCGCCAGCGTCCGCGGGATCGTTGTTGTCAGTGACAGCGGTCGGGCGCGAGAGGCCATCGTAAACGAAAGTCTGCAGCGTGGTCCCGCCTACGCCGGCGCCGCGTGCCACAGCGGTGCGCACCCGGCGGTTGAGCGCGTCGTAGCTGTGCGTCATGACGCTGCCGTTGGGGTCGCTTTGCTGGATGAGATTGCCGTTGCCGTCGTAGGCATGGCTGGCGGTCGAGCCATCGGTGAAGGTGGTCGAGATCTGGCGGTCCAGGGCGTCGTAGGCGAAGGCTGTGGCGTTGCCGTTGGCGTCGGTGAAGCGGGTGAGGTTGCCGTTGGCGTCGTATTCATTGCGCGTGGTCGCAGCGCCGGTGACCGCGCCATCGCCCAGGCCGCCCGCCCGCAGATGCCTGGTGGAGGAAAGCAGGCGGTTGAGGCCGTCATACGCGTGCAGCGCGGTGTTGCCATTGGCATCGCCCTGCCACACCAGGTTGTTGCGGCTGTCGCGCCGATAGCTTTGCGTGTTGCCGCCGGCGTCGGTTTGCCCGACCATGCGGTTGAGGGCGTCGTATTCGTAGGTCGTGGTGTACGTCTCATCGGGGCTGAGGGCGTCGGGCTGGCGCTCGGTGGCGACTGTCTGCACCAGATTGCCGTTGCCGTCGTAGCTGTAGGCCAGCACGTTACCCAATGCATCGGTCTCGGTCAGCAGGCGGCTGAGGCCGTCGAAGCTGTAATCGCGGGCATTGCCGTTGTCATCCACCCGCTGCACCACCTGGCTGTTGCGATCATACGCGATGGTCGTCTGCGCCCAGCCGTCGCCGTTGCCATCGTTGGTGATCGGGGTGAGCACGCCGGTGGCGAGATCCGCGCTGAAGTATTGGCCGCGCGTTTGATAGGGGCGATTGCGTTCGTCGTAGCTGGTTTGCGCATGGCCGAGCAGCACCGCGCCCGGTGCGACCAGCAGACGGGCGGGATTGCGCCCCTCCTGTCCATCGAGCTGGCGCATCGCCACGATATTTCCGTTGGCATCCCGTTCCCAGCGGCGGATATTGCCCAACGCATCCACCTCTCCCACCTGGCGATCGAAGCCATCGTAGAACAGGTCGAGCGGATGGCCGGCGGCATCCGTGCTCCTGATGATTTTGCCGTTGGCGTTGTGCGCAAAGACGGTCGTCGCCGGGGCCGGCGAACCTGCGCCCCGCGTCATTGTTGCCACCTGGCCGTAGGCGTTGTAGGTCATGGTCAGGCGATTGCCGGCCGGGAAGGTGAGCGAAGTCAGGTTTTCCAGGGCGTCATAGCCATAGCGCGTGGTGATTTGGACAGCAGCGGCGACTTCATCCTGGCGCTGCACCAGGTTATCGAGCAGGTCATAGCGGAAGCGGGTCGTCAGCCAGGGATTGGCCGGGTCGCGGAGCACAGCGCCGGTGGGCCGGAAATCGGCGTCGAGCTCGGGCTGCACGTTCTCAATGTCGATTTGCACGAGATTATCGTTGGCGTCGTACACATACCGCACCTCATGCCCAAGCCCGGCCACATCTTTGCGGATCAGCAGCATTTGATCGAGTTGGTTGTAGACGTATGCATGGCGGACGCCGCGGCCATCGATCTGGGCGGTGAGGTTGCCGGCCGCGTCGTATTCAAAGGTGGTGACGATGTTGAGATCGCCGCTGGCTTCGGTGACACGCCGGCGATAGCCCGTGGCCGGCCCGGACGCGTAGTATTCGTAGCGGGCGACGTTGCCCTCCGCGTCGGTGAAAGTGAGAGGCTGGCCGTGGGCGTTGTAGGTCCAGCGGGCGGTGGCGGTTTGCGGCGCGCTGGGGCCCACCGTCACCGCCGGGAAATCGACGCGGGTGCGGTTGCCGCGGGCGTCGTAGCTGTGGGTGACGGTGCGCCCGGCCGGATCGGTGATGGTCTTGACCAGTTGGAAGGCCGGTTCATAGGTCATGGTCGTGACCAGAGCGGGGCAGGGCGCTGCGCCGAGGCCGTCGCAGCCGCGCGCCGGGTCG